>JAKSLV010000099.1 GCA_024401025.1 Bacteroidales bacterium | reverse complement strand
CGCAGGCACAAAGCAGAGTGATGGCTGCTGACAAAAACACTTCTTTTTTCATATTGAGTTGATTAATAATTATTCAATAACAATATCATATTCAGCCTCGAACTTCTCGCCAGCGGCCAGCTTGTTTATCCAAGGCTTGCTCTCGAAATCGCCGTCATAATTGGCAGGATCGGTGCGGCCATACCAAGGCTCTATGCAGACAAATGGCGCGTTCTTCTTTGGTGGCGACCAAAGTCCAACCAGCGGACTATCGAATTCGAGCGAGAGATATGGTTTTCTGTCATTATCGCAGAGAGTTACCTTGTCAACCAGGCCATTCTCGAAAATGAGAGCGTCGTTGTCGAAAGTGCTGGTGTCGAGCTCCATAAAACCGCCGTACATAAAATATGCTACGTCCTTGTTGCCCACGCAGCCCTTCTCGGTGATTACCGAAATTGGCAGTCTCTCGGCCTCGGGCTCAATGATGAAATATCCGCGGTTTTCTGATGCTGACAATGCCTTGTCCATCGCCTCCACGCCGCCTTCAATTTCCTCGTTTGTAAGCATTGGCCAGTGGAAGGCTGGATGAGCGCCTATCTGAAAAGCCATCTCCTCGTTGCCGGTGTTATGGACTCTCCAGATTACCTTCACGCGGTTGTCGATGAGTTTGTAACCGATTTCGAGACGGAATTTGTAAGGATATTTTGAGAGAGTCTCATCGTTGGATTCCAGACAATAGAGAACGGAATCGTCAGTTTTCTCAATCATCTTGAACTCCATATCCCTTGCGAAACCGTGCTGTCCGAGTTTGAAAGTATTGCCGTGAGAGCGGTATTCACCATTCCAGACAGCGCCCACAATGGGGAACAAAACAGGCGAGTGACGCTTCCAATATTTAGCATCAGCTTGCCACAAATATTCACGACCATTGCTCCTCAAAGAAGCCAGCTCAGCACCGTGGTCGAGGACGGTGATTTGTATTTTTTGATTGGCAAGAATCATAGTTGATGTTTTGAAAATTAATCTTTTTGAAAATCAATATCTCTTGTAGAAGGTCTTGAAAAAGTGAACTTTGTTTTTCCATTACCATTAGTAATAGCAAAATCTAATTCATTTATAATATCCATACCGATAAGAATATCATAATCAGGCAAATCCATAGCTGTAACAAGCAAATCCTTAACAAGTTCCTCGTTAGGAAGACCCAAATGAATGATATATGTATTGCTATCCAAATCTCCTCCTACTCCATAAATCAGCCCTTTGCCTACGGGCTGGAGATTTAATTTATTTACAATTTTGGAAGAGATCACTGTTGTATTAGCCCCTGTATCCCATACTGCATTTTCGGTATAAAAATGAGGTGGAATTTTCAATTCGGGCGCCAAATCAACAGCAGGCAAAACAACAGCATTGGTATTGATTACATCAACTATGCAATCAAATGTCTTAGTGTAACTTCTCATACAAACCTTCAATATAAACAAAATCGTGTTCTTCCTTTGGCAATGGACCAGACACAATCTTTACTCTTGCAAAAGGACAACGTACTTTACTTTTAGATTTTACAAATAGAGTTTTGGGCTCGCTGGCTGTTAAATGTTCTTGATTTGCAGCCTCTGAATCCAAAATTTTTTGTAAAAATTCTGTTTCTGATATTGTTTTCTCTTCCATAATCTCAATATTTATTTACACCGCAAATATATAAAAGAATTACGAATTAAGAAGGGAAACTCTTAATTCTTAATTCATAATTCTTAATTATTCCGCCACCTTGAAGACAATCCTGAAGCTGCCTTCATTGTAGCTTGTGCTTGTGATTCTAAACTGGCCGATTTCCTTGGTTGAGTTTACGTGAGTGCCGATACAGGCGCAAACGTCGTAATCGCCGATGCGGACAAGTCGGAGAGTCTCCGATGCGTCCTCGGGAAGTTTGTCGAGAGATACGTTTGCAGGAATCGTGTCACGGGTAACAAACTCGTAGGTTACCGGCAAATCGTCGGCGATGAGTTGATTCATCACGCGCTCTATCTCGGCGATTTTCTCTGCCGACGGACACTCGGGAAGATTGTAGTTTATCTTGCTTTTCTTGCGCTCTATGTGGGCGTTCTTGCTGCGCTCGGTGCCAAACATTCTTATCATAGTCTGATTAAGCAGATGCTCGGCAGTATGCGCCGGCGGAAACTCCGCCTTGTTATGTTCGTTAAGTTCCATAGTTTTTATAATTACGAATTACGAAATCCGAATTACGAATTAGCCTTATGGATTAAAGAATTACGAAATTCGAAATCCATCAGGCTGAGAGCATTCGTAATTCGTAATTCGGATTTCGTAATTAACGAGAAAATTCCAAGTCTGGGGCAAAGCTCTCGAATCCGTTGGCGGGGAAGTGCATGCCTGCCATAATGAGGCCGTTGCGCTTGGCCATCTCTATTACACGCTTGCGGCTCTCGGTGGCAGTTTCAGGATCCATATCCCACTTTGGAGAATATTCTGGATGAGAGAGCTGAATCCTCAGGCCGTGCATAATGTCGCCTACCACGAGGAACAATCCCTTCTGGAAAATAGTGTGGCCGGGAGTGTGTCCGTATGCCTCCATCGAAACCACGCCTGCAGGGAGTGTGTCGCCGGCATTGAAGAGAACGAGGTTGTCCTTGTAGATGTCGAGCATTGCCACCTGAGCCTCGTTGCCCTGCTCCATGGCGCGCCATGCGTCGTTCTCCACTTTGTTGAGATAGAGCTTGGCATTTGGGAACACCATCTTGCCGTCCTTCACGAGGTTGCCGATGTGGTCGCCGTGGAGGTGGGTGATATAGATATATTTAAGGTCTTCGGGACTGATGCCCATGCTCTTGAGAGTAGGTATCAGCAAACTGCCCTCCTTGCCAAGACCGGCGTCGAAAAGTACCTTCTCGCCCTCGGCCTCCAGGAGGAAGCAGCTCATCGACGATGGAATTCCGTCCTGGCAGCCAGTGGCTTCAAAAAGGCTGTCGGGGATAGATGGGAAGGTCTGCTTGCCCTGTTTCATCTCGCCGGGAACATCCTGAATCCAAGTGAGTTTCTCCTTGTTTACTGTCATAGTGTACGAAGTTTCAGGGCCTTTGTTTTCTGGAGCGTTGCCCTGATGCTCGCTCTGATTCTTGGTGCCATTGCCGCAAGAGGCCAATAGCGCTGTGGCCAGTCCAAGGGCCAAAAGGTTTCTTGATTTCATTTATTTATGGTGTATAATTTTTGCAAAGTTAATAAAAAAATTGGATTTCTATTTAAATTTGTATAACTTCGCTCTTGCAAAATGAAAAAATTAACGTGAGTTCGATGAATTATCATCTTGCGCCTACGGCTAAGATTTTAAACAAAAATTATCGAAAATTATCCAATCATTTTTCAAAAAAATTACTATTCAGAGAAAAATTCTTGATCAATTATTGATAATTTTTGTTCTAATAAAACGAAGGCGTAATGAATTATTTTCGTCTAACTTAAATACGAACCTCAAAAAAAGAAAGGAAATATGGCAAATGCTATTGGAGGAATAATTGCTGTGCTGGGAGTGGCTGCAATTATATTTTACGTAATCAGAGACATCAGAACTCCCCACTTGACCAACGCGCTTATGAAAAGCTCGGAATATCTGACCCTCGTAAGCGAATTAACCAACGAATCCCGCAACACCAAGGCTCAGGTCTATAAGGTGGAGGGGATAGGGACTGACACCTTGGCCAGCAGAATACTCGACGAGGTAAAATACAACCATTTGCTTACGCCGAGGAGCATCGACCGGGGCAAAACATCAGTATTCAGATACAACCAGGGACAGGAGCTGTTTTTCTACAAATCTACCAACGGAGATTACATGGCGGCAGTCTGTGACAGGTATTTCAGAAATGACTACAAGCAGGAATTCCCTCCCTATGCAGATACGGAAACTATGCGTTTTTTCAAAACCCACTCGCTGGTGTACTATAGCGAAGGCTATTATTATCCACAGGGATTCCAAGTATATGAGTTCGAGACCAAGGACCCCGTATACGCCAAATGGATCCAATTGCAATACGGCGAGGTGATAACAGGATGGAACACGATATACGAGAGTAACATCTGGGAGAAAGCCTGCTACAAGGACCTTAGATGGATAAAATACTACTCAAGATGGAAAAAAGAAAACAACATATAGGCGCAAAATTACGTAAAAGCGCAATAAAATATTTACCTAAAAATAATTTGTATATTAAGTGTATTTTGTAAATTTGCATCGTAAAAATAATTACAAACAAACAATCATAGAAAATAAATGAGCGGATTTTTCGGTGCAGTCTCCACACAGGACTGCGTATCAGAGGTGTTCTATGGTACCGACTACCATTCACACCTGGGCACCAAGCGCGGCGGTATGACAATGTATTCTGCCGAGAAGGGTTACCAAAGGGCTATCCACAGCCTTGAGAACAGTTATTTCAGAACAAAGTTCGAGAGCGATATGAACGGTTTTGTGGGAACGGCCGGCATTGGCTGTATTTCCGACACCGAGGCTCAGCCACTTGTAATATACTCTAAATTAGGCAGATTCGCCATCACCACAGTATCCAAAATCAACAACCTCGAGGAGCTGGCTCAGCGTCTTCTGGCTCAGGGCAAAACCTTTGCCGAGACATCTCAGGGCGGCATCAATCCCACCGAGCTTGTGGCAATGCTCATCTGCGAGAAGGAGAGCTTCACCGAGGGCATCAAGAATGTGTACAGCCACATCAAGGGTTCTTGCAGCATCCTGATACTGAACGGAGAGGAAATCATAGCAGGCCGCGACAAGCTGGGCCGCACACCTATTATTATTGGACACAGGGACGGATCTTTCTGCCTGGCATCAGAGACAACATCTTTCCTGAACCTCGGCTACAGGATCTACCAGTATCTGGGACCCGGCGAGATTGTATCAGTAAAAACCACCGGCATCAAGACCCTGAAGAAAGAGGAGGACAAGATGCAGGTTTGCTCGTTCCTCTGGGTATACTACGGATACCCACCATCGTTCTACGAGGGCATCAACGTGGACAAATCACGCTACGAGAGCGGCAAGAAACTCGCTGAGGCTGACGGACATATCGACGCCGATTTTGTGGCCGGTATTCCCGACAGCGGCGTGGGCCACGCTCTCGGATACTCCAACACAATGCACATTCCTTATCAGCGACCATACGCCAAGTATACCCCAACATGGCCACGCAGCTTCATGCCTCAGAACCAGAAGCAGCGCGAGTTTATCGCCAAGATGAAGCTTGTGCCAAACTCGTCGCTCATAGAGGGCAAGAAGGGCGTTTTCCTCGACGACTCAATAGTTCGCGGCACACAGCTCAAGGACAACGTTAAGGACCTCATCGAGAACGGAATCAAGGAGATACACATGCGCATAGCATGTCCTCCGCTCATCTATCCTTGCGAGTTCCTCAATTTCAGCCGCTCGCGCAGCAATCTGGAGCTTGCCACACGCAAGGCCGTGCTGAAGCTGAAGGGCACCGTGGAGGATATCGATTGGAGTGTGTATGCTGATGCCAACAGCCAGGAGCACAAAGACATGGTGGAGGAGATCCGCAAGGAGCTGGGCCTCACATCATTGAAGTTCCAGAAGCTGGACGACCTGGTGGCCGCCATAGGCCTTCCAAAGGAGCGACTCTGCACACACTGTTTCGACGGCAGCAGCTGGAGCTAGTTTTTTTCCTGAGACTAATTAATTGCAAATCATGACAACATTACAGCAAGCAATACAGACTATCCAGTCCATCAATCTGGATACCATAGAGAATGGAAAGTATCAGGTGGCTGATGATTTCTACTACAACGTGTTTGAGTACGAGCCCAAACTGGAGAACGAGATAGAGTACGAGGCCCACAGGAAATACATTGACATTCAGGCCGTTGCCAAGGGTGTCGACAAGCTTATGGTAACCGACGTAAACGCCCTGAAGCTCTCTGTGGAATACAATCCCGAAAAGGACGTGGCTTTCTACGAGAATTCTGATAATCAGGCCTGTACAATCCTCCGTCCCGGCAGCCTCGTGGTGCTATATCCCAAAGACGCCCACAAGTCGGTACGCGTGGAAAGCGGCGTTATCAAGAAGATTGTAGGCAAGCTTTTGGTTCACTGATACTTCTTAATCTCTGAAAATGAACGAATTGCTCGTATATACGGAACTCTGCGGCGGCAAATACCGCATTGAGGATGCTCTTGGCTGCGACGATACCAGCTGTACCTATCTGGCATCAGATTCAGACGGCAAAAACTTTGTAATCAAGGAGTTTTTTGTGTCTGATATGTGCTCGCGCAATGGCAATGAGATGCTTGTTTCTGACGGCGCGGATTCCGTGTATATTGATGAATTGCGTTCACGTTTCAGGGATTTTTCAGTTGCCCTGATGGGACTCCATTATCCAAGTCTTGTGCCCGTGGTGGATTGTTTCAGCGAGAACAACACGTGCTATTTCGTGATGGAGCATATCAAGGGCAAGACTCTGCGCTCGTTTTCGCCGATGACCAAGACGGAGGCTTTGCCTGTTATTACTGATGTGTTAGAAGCGGTAAAGTTTCTCCACGACCACAAAATTCCGCATCTCAACCTTTCGCCCGACAATATTATACGTCGGGAGTCTGGTGCGCGGCCGTATTTGGTGGGCGGATACGGATTCTGCCGTTTGGATCTTAAGTCGGATCTGGCGCACACCGATTTTTTGCCTATCGAGGCAGAGTTTAAGCGCAATGAATCATTTAATCCCCAGTGGGATATCTACTCGCTGGGAGCATTGTATTATTATATGCTGTTGGGCCAGGTGCCCAGCAATTACGACGTGCTTACTGGTGGTCTCCCGGACGATGAGCTCAGATCCAAAGACGTAAGCATCAGCACTATAGAAACACTTGCGAGTGCCGTAAACTGGGATATGAGCAAGCGTCCCAAGAGTGTTGGGGAGTTTTGGGATTCCCTGAAGCTGCCTTCCGGATACGTGGCCGAACCCAAAACACAAGCATCAGACCTCCCAAAAAACACCACGAAAAAGCCCAGGGCGAAGAATAATGTAGCTGACCCTAAGCCTGTTGATAAACCCCGTGCTGTTAATGAAAGTGAAGAAAAGGTTGAGGCAAAAGGTTGTTTGGGACCTATTATTCTTTTGCTTTTGGTAGGTTGGTTTTTATTTGTACATCATAATGAACAAAAACCGACTTCCTATAGCTCACCGAAAGATATTATTTATAGTGGAGCCGTCCCCAGAAACTTATCTGCAGCCTTCCCGGACAATTTCGTGAAAATGGTGTTGGTGGAAGGCGGCAGGTTCAATATGGGATATTTTGGTATGTACAGCCATCCACGTCCCGACGAGTTGCCTACTCATACAGTTGATCTAAATAGCTTCTACATAGCCAGTACCGAGGTTACCCAAAGGTTTTGGGTTTATGTGATGGGCAGCAATCCATCGCATTTCAAGGGCGATTTCCTGCCCGTCGACAATATTACCTGGTACGATGCGATGCTTTTTATCGAGAAGCTTAACCACCTCACCGGACGCAATTACCGCCTGCCCACCGAGTCGGAATGGGAATATGCCGCAATGGGCGGCAAGATACGCGACCTCAGGGTATTCGAATATGTTACAGGTGGAGTTTGGGACTACTACAACGCCGGCGAAACCACTCATTCGGTTGGCAAGAAGACGCCCAACCCTCTGGGACTCTTCGATATGTGCGGCAATGTAAGCGAATGGGTGAGCGATTATTATGGCCCTTATCCATCGGAGCATACCTACAATCCGCAAGGTCCTTCGACAGGCGATATGGGTGTGGCGCGAGGTGGCAGCATCAATAATGTGGAAATGAACAGCCGTGTTACACGCCGTTACCCACAGCCTCAGAACAAGCCAAGCAGATACATAGGTCTCCGTCTGGCAATGTCGAAGGAATAGTATGTCAATTATTCTATGAAATATGTACACCGGTGAATTAATTTCCCTTTCAGTAACAATCTCCTGGACCATCTGCGCATTGTTTGCCGAGGTGGCCAGCAAGAGGATGGAATCACTGCCGTTCAACGTGGTGAGGATGGTGCTCTCGCTGCTGATGATTGGCGGACTCTTGTGGTGCGTCACGGGTTTCCCATATCCCACGGGCGCGGATTCTGATACTTGGCTATGGCTCTCATTATCAGGCTTTGTGGGCTATGTATTGGGCGATTTCTGCCTCTTCAACTGCTACATTCATATTGGCTCGCGGTATGGTCAGCTCCTTATGACCATAGCGCCACCCACGGCAGCTATTTTCGGTTGGCTGATACTGGGGCAGCAAATGTCTGTCCTCGCCATCCTTGGAATGTTGATTACCGTTTCGGGCATCGCTCTCGCCATCCACCGTCCAAAATCCGACGAGACCAAACTCTCCACTAAGGGAATCCTTTACGGAATAGGTGCCGCGATAGGTCAGGGTATCGGCTTGGTGCTCAGCGCAAAGGGCTTGAAATGTTTCGAGGTATCGGCGGCTGACATTTTCTCCGCCAACGACCACACGATGCTTGCACTTCCATTTGCGGGCACTATGATCCGTGCAATCACGGGCCTTATCGGCTTCACGGTTTGGAGTCTGCTGATTGGCAAGGGTCCGGGAATCATAAAGGCCTTCACCGACGGCAAGGGAATGCTCTTCGCCATCGGCGCGGCGGTTACGGGTCCATTCATCGGAGTAGGATTGTCGCTGATGGCAACCCAATACACCAGCACGGGAATCGCCCAGACGATAATGTCGCTGACACCGATTTTCATTCTCCTGCCCACGTATCTTTTCTTCCATCAGAAAATCACTTGGCGTGAGATAGCAGGCGCAGTGGTGGCTGTGGGCGGCGTTACGCTGTTTTTTGTTTAGGCAGTAAAAGATATTACTGTGAAGATATTGAATTTTGATTTGTTATTTTTTTTGAGCCTTGGAAACGAAATTATCAAAAATAATTTGTCTGTTGAAATTCTTTTAGTATTTTTGGCAAAAATATTTTGTTATGAGAGAATTGACAATAAATATTGAGGATAGCATTTTTTCAATGATAAAAGATGAGGCTGGTATAATAAATACCAGTATTCAGGATTATATCCAAAAACTGGTAAAGTCAACTGTTCTTAAATTGAAAAGAGAAAGTGCGGTAGAAGAATATGATGAGTTGGATGATCTTTTGAAAGATCTGCCTTCTTATCAGGAAAATCACGCTATGGACCAAATCACCAAAGATGATTTACC
>JAKSLV010000098.1 GCA_024401025.1 Bacteroidales bacterium | reverse complement strand
CCAGGGACCCTCTGATTAACAGTCAGATGCTCTAACCAACTGAGCTATTGGAGAAAGATAATAAAAATATGTTCAAACCAAGCTCTCCAACCTGGACTTGAACCAGGGACCCTCTGATTAACAGTCAGATGCTCTAACCAACTGAGCTATTGGAGAATTAATTTTCTTATTTTTTGCAGTGCAAAGATAAGGCGGATTTTCGGAATAAACAAATATTTTTTACAAAAAAAATCACAAATCAGGAAAGTTTTTTTTAGAGTTTTAATAATTAAGAAGTTAAGCATGCGTGTTTTTTCTATCGGCAAAACAAATGGCTAATGTTTGTATTTTCTACTATACATTTATTTGTTGCAAAGCAATTATTTTTATACATTTGCAAAACAAAAATCTACTACATTTAAACAACACGTACAATATCAAAATGGAACAAACAGAAAAACAAGGCGTCAACACCAGCAAATACTACAGGCGCAAGCTGTTTACGTCGTATTTCTCCAGCACGCTATGCGTGGCCCTGGTGCTGTATATGGCGGGGCTTTTCCTGATGCTGCTGCTAAACACACAGCACATCAGCGATATGTTTAAATCTAACCTCAAGATGACGGTATCGCTAAGCCAGCGAAGCTCGCAGGCAGATATCGAGCAGTTCCGCAAGCAACTGGGCAACAAGCCCTTTGTAAGCGAAACCGAGTACATATCCAAGGACGACGCCGCCAAGGAGCTTGCCAAAGAGCTGGGAGAGGATTTCATGGAAATACTGGGCACCAACCCGCTGTTCTCCCAGATAGAGATAAAACTCACCGACGAGTACTCCAACACCGACAGCATCATAGCCATAGAGAAAATGCTGAAGACCTTCGACGCCGTAGACGAGGTGTATTACCCCAAAGACGTAATGCGCAACGCCACCAAGGTAATCTCCAAGATAGCCACCGTGGTGCTGATACTTACGCTGATACTGCTGATAATAACAATAATACTGATAAACAACACCATACGCCTCCAGATGAGCGGCGACAGGTTCGACATCCGCACCGCCAAGCTTATCGGAGCACCCAAATGGCGCATCATAAGGCCATACCTGAAACACTCGCTGTGGCAGGGCGTGATAGCGGTGTTTGCATCAGTGCTTGGATTATTGGCCACAATAACATATCTGGAGAAGATAATAAACGGCGTGTTCAAGATAGAGGCTCTCTACCCCTGCATGGCGGCGATAGTGGTTTTCGGACTTGCCGTAACACTGATATCAGCCAGATTGAGCATAGGCAAATACCTGAACGCCAAGGAAGAGGAACTATATTATTAACGAAATAATTTAATACCGAATAGAGATATGAAATATGCATTAGTAACAGGCGGAAGCCGCGGCATAGGACGCGCCATCTGCGTAAAGCTGGCCAGCCAGGGCTACTACGTACTCATCAACTACGTATCCAACGCCGCCAAGGCCGAGGAAACCCTCGCACTCTGCAAGGAGGCCGGCACCGAGGGCGAGATAATCAAGTTTGACGTGGCCAACCTCGAGGAGACTCAGGCCGCCATAGAGAACTGGCAGAACGCCCACAAGGACGCCTACATCGACGTACTCGTAAACAATGCCGGAGTAACAGCCGACTCGCTGCTGCCAATGATGGAGCCTGAGGCCTGGCACAAGGTACTCAGCACCAGCCTCGACGGCTTCTTCAACGTAACACGCACAGTGGTGAAGAAGATGATCCGCAAGAAACACGGCCGCATCATCAACATGGCGTCGGTATCAGGCCTCATCGGACTGCCCGGACAGTGCAACTACTCTGCCGCCAAGGGCGCCATCATAGCAGCCACCAAGGCCCTCAGCAAGGAGGTAGGCGGCAAGAACATCACCGTAAACGCCATTGCCCCAGGCTTCATAAAGACCGACATGACATCGGCCCTCGACGAGGAGGAATTGAAGAAGGGCATAGCTCTCGGACGCTTCGGCGAGGCCGAGGAGGTAGCCGCTCTTGCAGCATTCCTGGCATCAGACGATGCAGCCTACATCACAGGCGAGACTATCGCAATAACAGGAGGACTAAAGGGATAATACAATTTTCATAATAAGACAGCATCCGGCAGCCGGGGGACAAACAACCATAAAACTCTGACTGCCGGGATGTTTTGATAAGAATTATATATAGAAAGCCGCGCAACGCGGCCATACGCGTACAGGAAATCTAACAAAAAAATGAAAAAGAATATAATTATATTACTGATAAACGGACTGCTATGCCTATGCTCGTGCGGCGACTTCTGGGCCAAAACCGGGCAGGATACAGGGCAGAGCACCGGAGAAAGCAATCACGACCCGCTAACGCAAAGCAGCAGCGAGGCCGACTATCTGGAAAAGGTAGATGAATACGTAAACTCAATAAGGGAAAACATCGAGCAGACTTCGATAGTAAAGAAAGAGACCGCCCAAGAGAAAACGGTGCTTTTCATGAAAGACAGCGACACGATAAAAATCTCTGTACTAGGCGACAAGGAGGCCAGCACAGACATTTACTTCAAGAACTCAACCCCTGTGTTCATGACAAGGCACATAATACTGGACGTGGATTCCAACTATCTGGAGACAGCCTACCTTAAGGATGGCAAAATATTCAAATGTTTCAGAAACGGCGTCGAGATCAAAGATCCCGGCTACCTAAAGCAATTCGAGGAAACTCTCGGCGACAAATAGCAAGCACCATCTCCCTATCGGCCATCAGCTGCAGCTTCAGGGCATCCAGCGACGGGAATTTCTGCTCGCTCCTGATGCGCTCCACAAGCTCCAGACCAAGAGTTCTGTCATAGAGATCTCCCTGATACCCAACGATATGCGCCTCCAACAGCAGTTGGGAGCTGATGCCGTTTACCGTGGGATTGCTGCCTATGTTCAGCATGGCGGGCCACATCCTGCCGTCGATATCAGCCACGGCGGCATACACGCCGGCGGCGGGAATTATCTTGCAGGGGTCGTTGATGGAAATGTTGGCGGTAGGGAACCCAATAGAGCGGCCTATCATGCGCCCGTGCACCACCTTTCCGGATATCGGGAACATGCGCCCGAGTATGTCGCGGGTGTGCGATATGTCGCCCTGTTTGAGAAGCTGTCTCAGCAATGTGGACGACGCCTGAACGCCTTTGGAATTCTGGGCGTCTACCTGAGTTACATCAAAGCCGGCCTGTTTTCCTATGGCTGATACCGACTCTACATCCGAAAGCCTGTCGCAGCCAAAATGATTATTGAATCCCTTAACGAGATGTTTCATCTTCAGCTTGTTGCACAGCATATCCTCAAGGAATTCTTTAGCTGGAAGACTGGCGAAAGCCATACTGAAAGGATGCACAACAAGACAATCGATGCCGGCCTTGCGGAAAGCATCTATCTTCTCCTGCTGAGTAAGCACAAAACTTACAGGCTGGTCCGGAGCCAGAATCTGACGCGGATGCGGATCGAATGTAAGCACCACGCTGCGCAATCCCTTGGAGGCCGATATGCTTATAAGCTGGTCCAGAATCTTGCGGTGCCCGATATGGAGGCCATCAAAAGTGCCCACTGTAACGCACGAGGGCTCCACGCTTGCATAGCTGCCGATGCCGTATATCACTTCCATCTAGGCAAGGCTTTAGCGGGTAACGAAACTGAAATGAGGACATGGAATGGTCTTGTAGCCATGTCGGTTGCAGGACGATACACAAGCGCAAAGCATCAGCGCCACTATTACAATGATATATCTCTTCATAGTTCAATAGAATTATTTAATACGGCAAAATTGCAAAAAAAAATCCACAATATTGGGAAAGTAGACCAAAAAAATATAAATTTGTTAATCTAAAAAAAACTGGAAAATGGAAATAACAATTCTGATACTGCTGATACTTACAGGAGTGGCAATAGTGGTCCACACCGTCAGCACCCGCAACACCATCAACGAGCTGCGCAGCGACATCGACCGCCTCGAAAACATCACCCGGGAGTGCAACGAACAATCGCGCCGCGACCGTCAGGCAGCCGACTCGCAATCGCGTCTTGAAAACAACGAGCAATTCCGCCTGATGAGCGAGACCATAGGCCGCAACGTGGACGCATTGGCGCAGTCTCAGAAAATACAGCTTCAGCTATTCTCCACAAGGCTGAAGGAGCTGTACGAGCTGTCGGAATCCACCGGCAAGACCAACCGCGAGGAGATGCAGAAATCACTTAAAGAAATACGTGACGAGAACAAGGCCAAGCTCGACGAAATCAGGGTTTTGGTTGACGACAAACTTAAGGAAACATTGGAGACAAGATTCAACCAATCCTTCAAGCTGATAAGCGAGCGTCTGGAGCAGGTATCCAAAGGTCTGGGCGAGATGCACGGCCTTGCCGAGGGCGTGGGCGACCTTAAGCGAGTGCTCAGCAACGTGAAGACCCGCGGCAACATGGGCGAGGTGGAACTCGGCAACATCCTTGAGCAGATACTCAGCCCCGAGCAATACCTTGTGAACGCCTGCGTGGAAGAGGATTCGCAGCGACGTGTGGAGTTTGCCGTAAAGCTTCCGGGCAGCGATCCCGACGGCAAGCCCGTGCTTCTGCCCATCGACAGCAAGTTCCCGATAGAGGATTATCAGCGACTCTTGGACGCCTACGACAATGGCGGCGACATCGAGAAGGAGGGCGCAAGGTTTGAGGCATCAGTAAAGAAATGCGCTGCCGAGATCAACTACAAATACATAATTCCGCCAGCCACAACGGATTTCGCGATAATGTTTGTACCTACCGAAGGACTTTACGCAGAGATACTTAGACGCACCGGATTGTTCGAGACCTTGAGGCGCGAATACAAGATCACCGTTACAGGCCCGGCCAACCTTGCGGCATTCCTCAGCAGCCTTCAGATGGGCTTCAGGACTCTGGCCATAGAGAAGCGCAGCAGCGAGGTCTGGAAGCTACTATCACAGGTGAAGACCGAATTCACAAACTTCGGCGACATCCTCGACAAGACCAGAAAGAAACTCAACGAGGCCGCAAATGTGATAGACAGCGCCGGAGTACGCAGCCGAGCCATAGAGCGCCGATTGCGCGACGTGGAGAACTATCAGGCACTCCAAGAATGATATACGGGCAATGCCTGACGGCATTGCCTTTTTTTATACAAAAATGGGAAGAATAAAAAAGAATGAAAAGAATGGGCCTTCGGCCTTGGGAGAACACGAATTACCATAAATTATCACGAATTATCAAAAATTTTTTTTTAGAATTAATGCTAATTCGTGGCCATTCGTGGTAATTCGTGTTAAAAAAAAATTCTTTTAATTCTTTTTCATTCTTTTAATTTTCGGATAAAAAAGAAACGCCGTCAGGCGTTTCCCGGCAAAATACCTAATTTTAGGTATTGGCAATTAGAAAATAAAGTTGTTACTTTGCATATTGGAATAACATACATAAGTAAAATGAATCTCAACGAGTTAGAAATAGACCAAGAGGCCATAATTACCAAAATTAAGGGACGCGGAACATTCCGCAAACGTATCATGGAAATGGGCTTCGTGAAGGGGAAGAAGGTGCACGTGGTGAAGCAGGCGCCCCTCTCCGACCCCATCGAATACGAAATAATGGGCTATCACGTATCGCTCCGCAAGAGCGAGGCAGAGATGATAGAGGTGGTCTCGATGGACCACATCAACGAGGCAGCACTTGAAGTAAACAATGAGAACCTCACCATAGAGCAGGTGATTACCAACGAGGTAAAGGACCACGGAAATATCATCAACGTGGCCTTAGTTGGAAATCCCAACTGCGGCAAGACCACTTTCTACAATTACGCATCGGGCAGCAAGGAGAGAGTAGGCAACTACTCGGGCGTTACAGTTGACGCCAAGACAGCGCAGTTCAAATACAAGGACTACACATTCAACATCACCGACCTGCCCGGCACCTACTCGCTGACGGCCTACTCTGCCGAGGAGATCTACGTGCGCAAGTTTATCACAGACCAGAATCCTGATATCGTGATAAACATGGTGGACGCATCGAATCTGGAGCGAAACATGTACCTTACCACTCAGCTCATCGACATGGATATCAAGGTGGTGGTGGCGCTCAACATGTACGACGAGCTGGAGGCCCGCGGCGACAAGCTCGACTACATATCGCTGGGCAAGCTGCTCGGCATGCCGATGATTCCAGTTGTAAGCAGCAAGGGCAAAGGATTCGGAATGCTCTTCGACAGCATCATAAAGGATTTTGAGGACAAGTCGCCCACTCACCGACACATCCACATCAACTACGGCAACGACATCGAGAAATCTATCCGAAACATTCAGGACAAAATCTTCATCCACAACGACAACGCAATCCTTTC
Source organism: Bacteroidales bacterium (assembly GCA_024401025.1). Lineage (GTDB taxonomy): Bacteria > Bacteroidota > Bacteroidia > Bacteroidales > UBA3824 > UBA3824. Next base: position 2,978 of record JAKSLV010000098.1, on the reverse strand, counting down.
GAGGATTCCGTCACGATTCATGGCGCTCAAGCTCATAGAGAAAGACTCCGACATAGAGAAAATAGTGATGGAGAACACCGTGGACGAATCGCACAGCCATCCCAAGGACAAGGTGGCCGAGCATCAGGACGACCCAAGCTGCATAATAAGGCAGGCCAAGGACGAGATAGCGAACCTGGAGGCGCAGTATCAGAACGACACGGAAACACTGATTACCGATACAAGATACGGATTCATAGCCGGAGCATTGAAGGAGACATTGGAGATAGGCGCCATAAACTCACGTAAACAAACAGATAAGATAGACCGCGTTATCACCCACAAAATCTGGGGATTCCCTATCTTCCTTCTTACAATATTCCTGATGTTTCAGGCCACATTCACACTTGGCGAATATCCAATGGAATGGATAGAGATGCTGGTGGAATGGATAGGCAACGGAGTAAAGGCCCTGATGCCCGACGGCATCCTGAAAGACATGATTGTAGATGGCATTATAGGCGGCGTGGGCGGCGTGATAGTGTTTCTGCCAAACATCGTAATCCTGTTCATGTTTATCTCGCTGATGGAGGATACCGGCTACATGGCGCGCGTGGCCTTCATCATGGATAAGATAATGCACAAGATAGGTCTCCACGGCAAATCGTTTATCCCGCTCATCATGGGATTCGGCTGCAACGTGCCGTCCATCATGGCAACCCGAACATTGGAAAACCGCAGCGACAGGCTGCTCACCATGATGATAAGCCCATACATGAGCTGCTCGGCAAGGCTTCCGCTCTATACCGTAATGGCCGCCGCATTCTTCACGCAGCATCAGGCCATTATTACGCTATCGGTCTATGTGATAGGCATTATAATAGCCGCACTTACAGCGATACTTCTACGCAAGACCACTTTCAAGAGTCAGGACGCGCCATTCGTGATGGAGCTCCCACCCTACCGCATACCAACCCTGCGCAGCGTGCTCAAGCACATGTGGGAGAAGGCCGCACAGTATCTCAAGAAAATGGGAGGAGTAATCCTGATAGCTTCGATTATAATTTGGGCATTGGGCTATTTCCCATTGCCTGATAAGGAGATGACTGATGCCGAGCGTCAGGAATACAGCTACATAGGCCGCATCGGCAAGGCCATAGAGCCTGTGATAGAGCCATTGGGATTCAACTGGAAACTTGGCATATCGCTCTTCACCGGCGTGGCAGCCAAGGAGATAGTGGTATCCACCATGGGCGTGCTCTACCACAGCGACGACGAGAGCACCGAATCGCTGAGCGCCAAGCTGGCCAACGACAGCTCCACCGACATACCGCTCACCCCCTACTCCGCATTCGGATTCATGGTGTTTGTGCTCACCTACTTCCCCTGCATAGCCACGGCCACGGCAATGTTCAAGGAAGGCGGACAGAAACGCTGGGGCTGGCTCTCGATAATATATTCGCTGATACTGGCCTGGCTATTGGCTTTCGCGATAAATATGCTGGGATAGGGAAAAAGGGAATTATGGTGTTCTGTGCAGAAGAGACATCAGAATCTTATCTCCATATCCTCCATAGACAATCCCATTACCCTGATATCCTTGCCCTTGAATGCCTGACGCTGCATTACAGCCACTTTCTCACGAAGGCGTGCCTCGTTGTAGCGTTGGGCATTTCTCTTTATCTCGTAGGCTGACACTTCGCCATCAAGGCTTTCCGCCACAATGTCAATCTCGAAATCGTCATTGTTGCCGGCCTGATTCTTGATGCGGTTGCCCACCAGCCACCAGCCACCTATCTGCTGATACTTGAACGACTCCATCATCCTGCAGCGGAACCATCGCTCCAGCGCTATTCCCGAGAATGTAGGGTAATCGTCAGAAATAATGCGTTCCAAGGCTGGCATATTCTGCAATTCTATCAATGCTGAATAGCGACTGATATATCTGAACCAGAAACGGAAGAAATTGTCCTGAATCTCGTATCTAACAGTCTGCGAGTTTGGCTTGGCGCATATTGGACGCTTCTTGGTGATAATGTTGTACTTTTCGCCAAGCACTTTCAGCTGACCGCCGATACTATCCATGCCCAAGGCTCCTTCGATCTCGTTTTGAGACACCTCGCCCTTGGCTATCTGACCAAGGATGCTGAAATATGTGCCGTACTGCTTGCCGAATTCCTGAATGAGAATCTTCTTGCCCTCATCCACAAAATAGTTGTCGCCATTGGAACACACAAAATGTATCATCTGATCCTTGGTAGTGCAGTCGTTGTTCATAAGGAGCTCGATGTATCTGGCCACACCTCCGGTAATGGTCCACAGAGCTAGCAAATCCTCGTTGGTGAAATTTGGATTGTGGTCACGGAGAATCTCGCAGACAACATCAGTGCTGAAAGGCTTTAGCCTCAAGGTGCAGTCGTCACGGCCAAAAAGCGGCTGGCCCTCGTCCTTGAAAATCTTTTCCATCATCTGGAATATGGATCCTGATACTATCAGACAGATATTTGTCTGTTTCTTGTATCTATCCCAAAGCTCTTGGATATCACTGAAAACTCCTGGATTGATATTTGCAAACTCCTGAAACTCATCCACAAATATCGTGAACTTCTTCTGCCTGCCACATTCCAGCAAGAGCTGCATCAGCTCCCTGAAAGAGGATATGCTCTCAGGCACAAATATCTCAAGCTTCTGACGTACCTCGTCGGCAAAAGTCTTCACCAAATCGGTTTCGGTTTTCCGTCCAACAAAAAAGTAAAGAGAAACCGATTCATTCTCAGTAATCTGCATCAACCTATATACAAGGCTTGTTTTTCCCACACGGCGTCTGCCTGTAATTACCACAAACCTTGAATAATCACTATAAGACTGCCTCTGCAACCTGAGAAGCAATTCCATCTCATTATCCCTATCGTAAAACTTTTTCATATTCGTGAAATGTTATGGCCGTAAAATTTACCGCTGTAAAATTAGAAAGATTTTCGGAATAATCACAAAAAAAA
>JAKSLV010000097.1 GCA_024401025.1 Bacteroidales bacterium | reverse complement strand
CCAATGATATAAAAACCGCATTTATAACATACAGATACAGAGCGCCTAAGGCGTAGAGCCAGTTTGCCGTAGCCAGTCCATAGCCCACTGTGCAGAGCGGTGGCATTAGCGCCGTGGCTATGGCTACTCCAGGAATCACGTTTCCGCTCCTCTGACTCTTGGAACTGATGCCGACGATGCCTGCCATACCTCCGCAGAGCGCTATCAGAACGTCGTAGATTGTGGGCGAGGTGCGGGCCAGAAGTTCCGACTGTGCCTCGTCGAAAGGTGTTATCAGAAAATACACGAATGCCGTGGCCACGCTGAAGAGGGTGGCTTCCAGAAAACTCCTGAACGATTTTTTCATCAGCGCAAAGTCGTGAATGCCAGCGCTTAGGCCGAGGCTGAGTATCGGACCCATTAGCGGAGATATCAGCATTGCGCCTATGATTACGGCCGTGCTGTTGGTGTTGAGGCCCAGCGACGCCACAAAAATCGCGATTATGAGTAGCCAGAGTTTAGCGCCCTTGAACTCTATTCCTGATTCAATGTATGTAATTGTCTCGTCCTCAATGGCTTGGTCGTTGCCAAACCTGAATCTCTCGATTATTTCCAGTAAAAATTTCTGCATAAAATGGTTGGTTTTCGTTATTAAAGCCAGCCAATATAATCATTATTTTCCGAAAAATCAAATCTCCACATTCTCCACCACCTCAAAATCCTGATTTCCAGTAATATCCTTCTGTTCTACTCCGTTTTTGTTTACTGATAGCAACAGTTTTTCGGGATTCTCCTTCCACGGGAGTGTCCTCGTAGACCAATTGGTAGTCACAATGGAGAAATATATCAACGGTGGTCTTATAATAATGGAAGATCAACTCCGTGAAGACGCCAACTATTTCTATCGGGAGGGCGCTCTGTTCAATATGTTTATGTCGATAGGAAAAGAAGAAGAGGCTGAAGAAGACTCTTCCGATGATGTCGACGAGCCTGAATCTTTGGATTAAATCTCATTCACTTTTTAATGGATTAAACAAAAACCACCCTTTTCTGTTTAATCAATTAAACAAAAACCGCCCATTTCTGTTTAATCGATTAAACAAAAAGTTGTATTTTTTATTTAATCTATTAAACAAAATGTTTATATTTGCACCATAAAAAAATTATGGTAAATGATAAACAAGGCTATATTAAAGAAAATATTTGCGTCGAACAAATTGGAAATCAACGCTATAAATATCATCAAAAGGAATATCCACTTTGATGACAAGGTTAATTATGTATTGGTTGGTCTCCGACGTGTGGGCAAATCATATTTGTTGTTTCAGAGAATAAAGGAACTTCAGGAGCAAGGCATTGGCTGGGACGAGATGCTTTACCTAAATTTTGAGGATGAGCGACTATCTGGCTTCGATGCTATGGATTTCGATTTGCTGATAGAAACCCATATAGAAATGTATGGCAAACGTCCTATTTTGTTCCTTGATGAGATTCAGAATGTAGAGAATTGGCATAAGTTCGCAAGAAGAATGGCCGATTCTAAATACACTATATATATTACAGGAAGCAATGCAAAGATGCTGTCGTCGGAAGTGATGACAACACTTGGAGGAAGGTTTATTGAACGAGACGTCTATCCATTCACTTTTGAGGAATATCTTATCGCCAAGAATGTGGATTTCAGCGAGACTGCCATTTGGGCCACACAGACCAAGGCCGAGATTATCAGGAATTTCAATAACTATATCACATACGGAGGACTTCCTGAGACCATATATCAGCCTTCCACTCGCGACTATCTGAACAGTGTGTATCAGAAAATATATCTTGGAGATATAATAGCAAGAAACTCGGTAGCCAACAGCAATGGTATCCGCCTGATGCTCAGGAAAATGGCCGAAAGCGTGATGCAGCCGGTTTCATTCAATAGAATCACCCAGATATTGTCGTCTGTTGGAGGAAAGGTTAGTCTGGCCACTATTATCAAATATGTGGAATATGCCATTGACGCCTGTCTGATATTGAAAGTAAAGAATATCTCGGGACACCTTTCTGAAAAGGAGACCAACTGCAAGTATTATTTTGCCGACAATGGAATCCTGAACCTTTTCCTGATTGACGGCATTTCGCTTTTGCTTGAGAATATCGTCGCAATGAGCCTTATCAAGAAATATGGCAACAGCGACAACGTCTTCTTCTACAACGACAACAAAAACGAGGTGGATTTCTACGTGCCCGAGCAGACTCTGGCCATTCAGGTATCGTGCGTTATGCAAAACGACGATACTTTCATTCGCGAGACCAAGGCTCTCACCAATCTGCCCAAGGTATTGGAATGCAGCAGACGACTCGTAATAACCCTGGACGATGAATACGAGATTACAGACCAGGTTGGCAAAATAGAAGTGCTACCTTGCTGGAAATGGCTGTTAGAAATTTAATCTATCCATTACAATTTTCCACCCATACCTCACCCCATACGCCTTTTTCGTATGCAAATTACGAAAAAGGCGTATGCCTTTTGACCCGCGTTTACGTGAATACTTTAATGATGGTTTCAAAACTTCGTTTTATCTTTGCAGTGTTGAAAATAAATAAAAAACAAACCCAAAACATTTAGATAAAATGAGCGGATTAAGATTTCAAGTTGTTGGCGAGGCGTTCAAGAAGAACGCTTGCCCAGTAGAAGCCCCAGAGGGACCTTCTTCAGCTTACTTCGGAAAGTACACTTTCGGAAAGGAGCAGATGGCCAAGTACCTCTCTAAGGATACTATCAAGAAGGTAAACGACGTAATCAAGAACGGCAAGCCTCTCGACCGCAGCATTGCAGAGCACGTGGCTGCTGGTATGAAGCAGTGGGCTATGGAGCTCGGTGCTACACACTACACTCACTGGTTCCAGCCTTTGACAGAGGGTACTGCCGAGAAGCACGACTCTTTCATTGAGTACGCTGGCGCTCCAGGCGAGGGCGTTATCGAGGAATTCTCTGGCAAGCTGCTCGCACAGCAGGAGCCTGATGCCTCAAGCTTCCCTAACGGCGGATTGCGCAACACTTTCGAGGCCCGTGGTTACTCAGCTTGGGATCCTACCTCTCCAGCTTTCATCGTTGACGATACTCTCTGTATCCCAACAATCTTCATCTCTTACACAGGTGAGTCTCTCGACTACAAGGCTCCTCTTCTCAAGGCCCTCTCGGCAGTTGACAAGGCAGCCGTTGACGTTTGCAACTATTTCGACACCAACGTTAAGAAGGTATATTCTTACCTCGGTTGGGAGCAGGAGTACTTCCTCGTTGACGAGGGCCTGTACGCCGCACGTCCTGACCTCCTCCTCACTGGCCGCTCATTGCTCGGCCACGAGTCAGCAAAGAACCAGCAGCTCGAGGACCACTACTTCGGTTCAATCCCTGAGAGAGTTCAGTCTTTCATGAAGGAAGTAGAGTTCGAGGCTTACAAATACGGCATTCCTTGCAAGACACGTCACAACGAGGTGGCTCCCAACCAGTTTGAGCTTGCCCCAATCTTCGGCGAGACCAACCTGGCCAACGACCAGAACCTCATGATCATGTCTATCATGAAGCGTATCGCCCGCAAGCACGGTTTCCGCGTTCTCTTGCACGAGAAGCCATTCGCTGGCATCAACGGTTCAGGTAAGCACAACAACTGGAGCCTCGGTACAGATACCGGCGTAGGTCTCTTGACCCCTGGCAAGACTCCAGAGGAGAACCTCCAGTTCGTAACCTTCATGGTGAACATCCTCATGGCAGTTTACAAGAACAACGCTATGCTCAAGGCCTCTGTAATGACAGCTCAGAACGCTCACCGTCTTGGCGCCAACGAGGCACCTCCAGCAATCATCTCTGCATTCCTCGGTACTCAGCTTTCTGAGATGCTCGATAAGATTGAGAGCTCTTCATCTGAGGAGGGTATCGTACTCGACGCCAAGAAGAAGATGCAGCTCGGTATCGGTTCTATTCCTGAGGTTTTGGTTGACAACACCGATAGAAACCGTACATCACCATTCGCATTCACCGGCAACCGTTTCGAGTTCCGCGCTGTAGGTTCATCTGCAAACTGCGCATCAGCAATGATCGCCATCAACACAGCAGTAGCCGCTCAGCTCAAGGAGTTCAAGGCCGCTGTTGATTCCAAGATTGCTGCCGGCACAGCCAAGGAGAAGGCTATCTTCGAGGTTATCAAGGAATACATCAAGATTTCTAAGCCAATCCGTTTCGACGGCAACGGCTACTCGGATGCCTGGAAGGCTGAGGCTGCTAAACGTGGCTTGGACTGCGAGACATCAGTTCCAGTAATCTACGACGCATACACCACACCTCAGTCTGTTGAGCTCTTCACCAAGACCGGCGTATTCACCGAGAAGGAGCTTATCGCACGTAACGAGGTTAAGTGGGACACATACACCAAGAAGATCCAGATCGAGGCCCGCGTACTCGGCGACCTCATCCAGAGCAACATCATCCCAGTTGCCATCAAGTACCAGAGCATGCTTTTGGACAACGCCAAGAAGATGGCCGACATCTTCGGTGTAGAGAAGGCCAAGGAGCTTGCCGCCGAGACCATGAAGAGAATCGAGGACATCAGCAAGCACGTATCAGTACTCGAGAGCTCTGTAGACGCCATGGTGGAGGCCCGCAAGGTTGCCAACAAGATAGAGAGCGAGAAGGACAAGGCCGTTGCCTACCACGACAACATCCTCCCTTACTTCGAGACTATCCGCTACCACGCCGACAAGCTCGAGCTCCTCGTTGACGACGAGATGTGGCCACTGCCTAAGTACCGCGAATTATTGTTCATTCGCTAATATATTTCCGTATTTCAACTGATAAAGGCTGTCCGGTTTCCGGGCGGCCTTTTTTGCATAAAACGGTTTTGATAATTGGAGGGATTTTGATAACTTTGCGCCCGAAATCTCTTGCAGACAATCTACAAGACAAGGTATTTTTTTCACAATAAAAACCATAATAATGAAGACAAAGATTCTGATACCCGCATTGTCGATAGTGATGCTGTCGTCGTGCGGAAACCAGGGCAACAGCGGCAGCGCCAATGCCCAAACCAACAGCGATTCCCTGATATCAGCCACCGAATCATCAGCCCCAACATCAGCCCAAGCATCAGACACACAAAAAAAGGTGAGCGGAAAGCTGACTCCAGATATGGTGTTTTTTGAAGTATCAGGCCACGTAAAAACCATATACACAGGCAAATACACAAGAGTGGATTTCGACCGCGACGGCATGGTGACAAGCGTGAACGGAATAGACGCTTTTGCCGACGAATACCCCACCAGAATAGTGTCGGGCGGCACGTTTATGGAACTGGGCGGCATCAGGAGGGAAAACGGACGCATAGCAAGCGAGATTTTCGTGGAGGGACGCACCGACTACAAATGGGAGAACGGAAAGGTGGCCGGATACAGCGCCACTTACGAAGCCGACAGCGAGGAGGCCGTATACCACTATGACGACAACGACTGCCTGGAATATATCGACTACCGCGAATACTCGCAGGTGGGCGACGGCGAGGAGAGCACACGCACAGTTTCGTACATCTACAACGAATACGACCACCACGGCAACTGGCTTTCACGCCGAGCAAGCAACCAGCTCACCGACAAGAGATTCATTGTATACTACGACGAGCCCGTGATGCTGCCCGACGGATACGCATCGTACGATCTGGCTTTCTACGAGGCATCAGGCCCGGTAAAGAAAATTTCCGACAAATTCCAGACTCTGGAGTTCGACAAGGAAGGCAACCTGCTGAAATTCAACGGACAGAATCCTTTTGTGGACCGCCCCGAGGAGTGGGACCCAGCCAAGCTGGACGTAATCTACTACAAGAAGGACAAGCTGGGCAAGATTGTGAAGATGGATTCGCCATACTCGATGCAGCAATACACCTGGGCCAACGGATATGTGTACCTGACAAAGGCATACGACGAGGGCGGCATAGAGGTGGAGACAGCCACCGACATGAACTACGAGAACGGCCTTCCAATCAGCTACACAAAGGTATACACCGAGGAGGGCGAGGAAGGCGAGCCCAAGCGAATGGATATCAGCTACCAGAAAATAGACAGCCACGGCAACTGGATATCACGCAAAAAAGGCGATTTCCAGGAAGACCGCACCATAGAATACTGGCAATAAAACAGCCTCAGGCACACACAAAAATCCCCAGCCCTGATGCCTCCGCCATAAGCAAAGAGGCCGTCCGGATTGGGGATTTTTTTATTTTTCCGGGGGCTGATGCTTGCCCCAATAAATCAGTGATGCGCCATAAACTTCACCATCTTATCCTTGTTGCTGGAGAAAGAAAGCCTGTCTACAGCCACCATGTAGCGGTCCTTGTTTGGGCACAGAGGATAGCAGAACTTAAGGGTCTCCAGCCTGGTATCGTCGAAGGAGATAAGGCCCACCAGGCGGGCAATGTCCTCGGCGGTCATTGGAGTAAGCTGCATGCAAATCTTGATGCCCTCCATCTTGTCCTTGTCGAATGAAATCGACTTGATGTAATGGTAAATCATATCCACCTCCTCGGGCGATGCAATCCTTATTGCAGGGCCGTGATGATGGTCGTCGTGGTGGTCATGACGATGAGTATCATGATGGTTGTCATGATGGATATCGTGGTGCTGGGCAAAGGCCGGCAGCATGAAGAGACTCATTGCGAGTGCGAAGATAATCTTTTTCATAGTAGTAAAAATTTTTTGTGATTAACAACTGTTTGCCCTTATAGATGCATCGCCATCGGCAAACGAAGGCGCTACAGCGTTAAAAAATGTTATTGTTTCTTCACGAATTTCTCGCCGTTCCAGTAGCGCTCCACCACTACGAAATTGTTCCAGTCGTCCATCGACATCTGCTCCTGGATATCATAATTGTAATAAATCTTTACAGCCTCCTTCTCTACCTTGCCAGTCTCGAAATCGTAGTCCACATAATAAGTATGATCGAGTGTGTTGTCGGCCATGGCCTTCTGCATGAGCTTTTTGGCATCATCGGAAATGGGTCCAAACTCCTTGATATCAATATCTTCGATTACAGGTTTCTCCTCGGTGAGTTTGCCAGTCTCGAGATTCAGGTTGTAGGTTTTGTCGAAAGAAGGCACCCAGCAGTCGCAACCGCCACCGCACTGAGCCACACAGAAAAAGTTCTTGCCGTCTTTCTTTGGGAAAACTGTGAGAATGGCCTCGGAGGTGCAGCCCTCGTCGTTGCCTACCGACGCGCTGCAGAAATGCGAGTCAGGATTTTTGTCCAAAGTTTCAAAGAGATTTGCGAGCATCTCCTTCTTGAGGTCGGCCCACTCCTCGCCAGCCAGATACTCGTTGGGCAAAGCCGTTACAAACGCGTCCAAAACGGATTTCTGGTCGGCCTTGGGTGTTTCTGATGCTGCCTCAGCAGTTTTCTGGGTGTCTGAAGCTGCCTCTGATGCCTGGGGATCAGCGTTCTGCTTCTGTGCGCCGCCACACGCCATCAACGCGCAGGCCACAGATAAAGATAAGATTATTTTTTTCATTGTTAAGAATTTAAAAGGTTTTGCGACGGCAAAGATAGGAAAAAATTTCGGATTATTTCTTCCAATCTTTGCTTACAATCTCCTTGATATGACAGAAAGTTACGGGCGTGTAGTCAATCCTGTCGGCGCACACGCAAAACGAATTTGTAGAGTGGTCCTTGTAGATAGGATTATTGTGCACGTGTCCGAAAATATTCACGTAAGGCATATTGGAATTCAGATACATAGGCTGATGCGACACGAAATACCACTCTTGGAAGATTACAGGATATTCATAAACCACCACACCCATCTCCCGGTAAAAATCCGCCAATCCCTCGTCGTGGTTTCCCATCACGAGGATGATTTTTCCGTTGAGCCTGTCGAGTATGGATTCCACAAACTCCCTATCCACATTATCAAAAAAATCCCCGACAACAAAAACGTCGTCGGTGTATCCAACCACGGAATTCCACTTCAGGATGATATACTCATCCATCTCTCCTGAATTGTGGAAAGGTCTTACGGCAAAGGGGATTATGGTGCTACTGCCAAAGTGTGTATCTGCAATGAAGAAGGTCATTTTTATTTTGTATTTATGGTGCAAAGATAGGAAAGATTTTGGGAAATGGGAAAATTAGTCCTCCGTAAGTGGTTTTAAAAATGAGTTACGGAGGAGGTATTTTTCGAGGAAAATGGATTACAAGTATGTGTAATGCGTTTTTTAGTGGAATATAGTACTTGTTGGCATTTCGTTAATTTATTGATAATCAAATATTTTGATATTTAGATTTATAACTTGGATGATAATGCGATAGAAATTTGTTTCGTTTTATTATTAAAATTCTATTATATATTTAGTTTGGTTATTTATAGTTGATATTTTTAGGGGAGGGTTTTTGTTCTGTATATTGGATAAAATGCTCAAAAATTACGGTTTTGTTCTGTATATTGAACAAAATGTGCGGATTTTAGCAGTCGGGCACACGGGCCCGACGCTACGGAAGGAATCGGTGAAGGGGGAAATAAAAAAAGATAATTGGCGGCGCTCCGCGCCGCCAATAATCTTTTTATATTTATTATAATATAACATTGTAGCGTCGGGCCTGTGTGCCCGACAAAAAACAAATCTATGCACACGCCAAATTACAGTCAAGAATATCCTTTACAGAGAAAATCCTGCTGATAGCCTCGAAAGAGAAAAACTGACCGTCCATAATCATATAGTCCTCACGCTGACTTTTGCGCAGACGCTTTATCTCTGGGAAAAGAGAAACGGGAACCAAAACCTCACGCCCATCTGTGAGATAAACAGCCATCATTCCTCTCTTCTCGTTGAAATCCAATTTCTTGATTCCTAATTCTGTATCTTTGAACCTGCACATAATTGTTTTTAATATTTTTTGGTTATTTTTAGTATATCAACCTTCTTGCCAGTAAAAATTCTGTCAATACAATTATCAATAAAATCATAATTATCATCAATTACTTTAATAATCATATCTTCCTCATCAGAAGATAATTCCGACCAAGCAACCTCTATTTTCTTTTCTCCATTTTGCTCAATCCATATCTTGGCTACAGTATCACCAATATGAGATTTCTTATCACCTCGTCGTGTTATATGAACGTGGCGTCGATTCTCATTTGCATCAGTTGGGAAAACTGAAATAATGAAGCAAAGAAAGTAAATAATTTTACCCATAATTATGATTCTATGCCACAAAAATAACAATATATATTTTGTTATACAATATTTTAGAAAAAAAAATTATTTAATTCATTATTTCTATTTCATCCCCGACCTCAGCAATCATTGCCTCGTGGTGGAAGTCGGGGCTACGGAACGTGAAGGTCCACAAGTGGACCTATAAAGCCAAGCCCCCCCATAAAAAAACGCCAGTCCTTCGTTTCACAACGAAAGCCTGGCATAAAAATATAACAA
>JAKSLV010000096.1 GCA_024401025.1 Bacteroidales bacterium | reverse complement strand
AATTGTTTTCATATCTTGTTTGATTTTAAGTGTTATTTTTTTGAAAAAAGTCCGGTATTTTTTCTCCGGACTTTTTTGCTATCAACACTGGATATGGAACATCACAACAACAGAAACCAAATAACTAAGTTCACGTATGTACACTGAAAAAGACATTAAATTTTTCGCCGAGCGCGGAATTACCACTGAGGAGATTGATACTCAGTTGGCTTTCTACAAGAATGGTTTTCCATTTTTGGGGATAGTTCGTCCTGCCACACCTAACGATGGCATCAGATGCCTTACAGATGAGGAGATGAACACATACGCACAGAAGTACGCAAAGGAATCTGAGCAGATGAGCATTGTGAAATTTGTGCCTGCCTCTGGCGCTGCTTCTCGCATGTTCAAGGATCTTTTTGTTTTCGCTTCAGAATACAACGGAACTCCCGAGCAGAAGCAGAAATTCAACGACACCACCACTCCTGCCCGCCGATTTATCGATAATATCGACCGTTTTGCTTTCTACGACAATCTCCAGAAGATTGTGTATGGCAAGTACGGCAAGTCGGTAAAGGAGTTGCTTCAGGACCACAAGCCCAAGGAGCTTGTAGAGAGCGTTATCACAAAGGACGGCCTCAACTACGGAAACCTTCCAAAGGGTCTCATTGAATTCCACAGATACAAGAACACATCGCGCACTCCCGTAGAGGAGCACATTGCCGAGGGTATCCAGTATGCAAAGTCGGGCAAGGATGTAAAGATCCATTTCACAGTATCGCCCGAGCATCTTGGTTTCTTCACCGCTTTTGTGGACAAGGCCCGAATCTCCTTCGAGGAGAAATTCGGCGTAAAGCTCGATATCAGCTTCTCTACACAGAAGGCGTTTACTGATACCGTGGCTGTTGACGAGAACAACGAGATCTTCCGCAACGACGACGGCACTCCACTCTTCCGCCCAGCAGGTCACGGATCGCTCATCGAAAACCTCAACGACATCAACGCACGCATCATCTTCATAAAGACTATCGACAATGTGGTGCCTGATGCCAGGAAAGAGGCTACAGTAAAATACAAGCAGGCTCTTGCCGGCTACCTCCTGAAAACCAAGGAGAACATTGCCGACTATATAAAGATGCTACAGAACAATCCTACTCCACAGCAGCTCGACGAGGCATACGTATTTGTATCCAAGAAGCTCTGCTGCGAGTTTGGCGAGGATTTTCTCTCTCTCTCCGATGCCGAGAAGGCAGAGAAACTAGTGGCAAAGCTCAAGCGTCCTCTCCGTATCTGCGGTATGGTGAAGAACGAGGGCGAGCCAGGCGGCGGTCCTTTCTGGGCCAAGAACCAGGACGGCACCACATCGCTCCAGATTGTGGAGAGCTCTCAGATCGACAAGAACGACCCACACAGCCAGGAGCTCGTAAGCAAGGCCACACACTTCAATCCCGTGGACCTCGTTTGCGATGTTACAGACTGCGAGGGCAACAAGTTCGACCTCAGAAAGTTCACCGATCCTCTCACAGGATTTATCTCTCATAAGAGCAAGAACGGCAAGACCCTGAAGTCTATCGAGCGTCCAGGCCTTTGGAACGGCGCCATGAGCGATTGGAACACAATCTTCGTGGAAGTGCCTATCGAGACTTTCAGCCCAGTGAAGACCGTGCTCGACCTCCTGAGAGAGCAGCATCAGTAATATCCAAATAGTTAGTAGATAGTAGTTAGTAGATGGTTCTGCAAATGCTGTTTACTAACTATTTTTGTATTTTTCCCCCACTTCTCACACTCGACTAAATGCTAAGAAAACTTTTGATACCATTTTCGTGGATTTACTTTTGCATCACGTGGTTCAGGAATTTCCTCTACGACCACGGCATCCTGAAATCGCACGAGTATGATATCCCCGTGATATCCATCGGCAACATCACCGTGGGTGGCACGGGCAAGACTCCCCATACCGAGTTTGTGGTAAACATGCTTAAGGATATGTTCAAGATAACAATCCTGAGCCGCGGCTACAAGCGCAAGACCAGCGGGTATGTGAAGGCCACGCCCAGTTCCACGGTATCAGACATCGGCGACGAGCCCAAACAGATGTCGCGCAAGTTTTTGGGAGTGGCTGATGTGTGCGTATGCGAAAACCGCGCTACCGGCATCGGCGAGATCCTGAAGGAGGACAACAAGAATCAGCTTATAATACTGGACGACGCGTATCAGCACCGTAAGGTACATCCCAGGGTGAACATCCTGCTGGTGGACTACAACCGACCTGTATCGGAAGACCACCTGCTGCCTTGGGGAAACCTCCGCGAGAGCGCCAAGGAGTGCGCCAGGGCCAACATAGTGATAATTACCAAGTGCCCCGACAATATGAAACCCATCGACCGCCGCATGATGAGCAAGTATGTGAACCTGCTGCCAAGCCAGTCGATATATTTCACAAACTTCAAGTATCAGCCCCTTAGGCCTGTGTTTCCCGATTCGGCCGGCGGTGGCGAGCCTTCCATCAGCAAGGATGCCAACATACTGCTGATAACAGGCATTGCAAACACCAAGGTGCTGAGGGAGCACGTGGAGAGCCTGTATTCCAAGAATATAACCCATTTGGAATATGCCGACCACCACAACTTCAGCCTCAGGGATCTCCACGAGATGGAGGATGCCTTTGCCGCCATGAAGGGTCCAAAAGTGGTGATTACCACCGAGAAGGATGCAATGAGGCTAAACGAGCTGGATTTCTCCGGCGATATGAGGGCCGCCATGCATTACCTGCCCATAGAGGTGAATTTTGTTTTTGACGATCAAGATAATCTTAAAACCCAATTATTGAAATATGTTGCAGAAAATAAAGGAGACTACCGCCTACATACAACAGTGCGTCAATTTTGAGCCTGAGGTAGGCATTATATTAGGATCTGGCCTCGGAAACCTGGCCGGAGAGATAGAGGTTGTAAAAGCCGTAAGCTACAAGGACATTCCCAACTTCCCGGTATCTACCGTAAAGGGACACAGCGGTCAGCTTGTGTTCGGATACCTGGGCGGCAAGAAGGTGGTGGCCATGCAGGGCCGTTTCCACTATTACGAGGGCTACACCATGCAGCAGGTGACATTCCCTGTAAGGGTGCTCAAGTTCTTGGGCATCAAGATGCTGATAGTATCCAACGCATCGGGCGGCACCAACACCGCTTTCCGTGTGGGCGATATCATGGTGATTACCGACCACATCAACCATTTCGGCACCAATCCGCTGATTGGCCCCAACATCGAGGAGCTTGGTCCGCGTTTCCCCGAGATGAGCCGCGCCTACGATCCCGTTTTCATCAAGAAGGCTTTCGAGATAGCCGACCGTGAGAGGATTGCGCTTCAGAAGGGCGTCTACATTGGCGTTACGGGTCCCACATTCGAGACTCCGTCGGAATACAAGTTTTTCGCCATTGCCGGAGCCGATGCCGTGGGCATGAGCACTGTGCCCGAGGTTATCGTGGCCCGTCACATGGGCCTCAGGGTCTTTGGCCTTTCGGTGATTACAGATATGGGAATAGGCGAGGTGCTGGAGAAACCTACCCACGAGGAGGTTCTAAAGGCAGCATCAGCCGCCGAGCCCAAGATGACCACCATCGTGAAGAAACTCATCGAGGAGGTGGAATTGTAAGGTTTTGATTATGAAACTATCATTGGCTTATTCCACATGCCCCAACGACACGTTTATTTTCTATGCCATTGCCAACAGAAAGATCGACCTGGAGGGTTTGGAGTTCGATATCGAGATGCACGACATTGATGTGCTGAACAGAAATGCAGCAGCATCAGGCCGGAAACCTGATGTAACAAAGATTTCGAGCAACGCCTACGGCATTGGCATCTGGAAGGATTACGTAACATTGGATGCCGGCGCTGCCCTGGGCAGAAACAACGGCCCTATGCTGGTGGCGCGCAAGTGTTTCGATATCAGCGATATGGACAGCAAGCGCATACTGATACCGGGCGTAAACACCACGGCCAACCTGCTGTTTTCGGTTTTCTTCCCCAACGCAAAGGACAAGACCCCGATGCTGTTTTCGGATATAGAGGGCAATGTGATAAACGGCAGCTACGATTGCGGACTGCTTATCCACGAGGGACGTTTCACCTATAAGAGCAAGGGCCTGGAGAAGATTGTGGATTTTGGCGAGATGTGGGAGCAGAACATGCACAAGCCCATTCCGCTGGGCACCATAATTGCCAGCCGCAGCCTGGGCCGCGATGTGGCCATGAAGGTGAGCCGCATTATCCGCCGCAGCATCGAGTATGCTTTCGCGCATCCCCAGGAGGCGCTTCCGTATATCCGTGAGCACGCCCGCGAGCTCAGCGACGAGGTTACGCAGAGCCACATAAAACTGTATGTGAACGATTTCTCGGTGGACCTTGGCCCCGAGGGCAGGGACGCCATATCGTTCCTTTACAAGAAGGCTATGGAGGTGGGCTTCATAAAGGAGCTGCCTCAGGACATATTCCTGTAGGCCCTAGCCTACAGTTTCTTAAGGAAATCTATGAGTCCGGGTACCTTGAACAGAAGGTATCCGGACTTTTGTCCTATATGCTGGAGGGTCTGTATGGCGTATTGGTCGTCTTGGTTTTCCTGAAGCCTCCAGTAACACATGTATATCGCGGCCATCAGCCGTGTTTCCCAGAGGCCCAGCTCCTCGGCCTCGTTGGCTATGTCCAGCATCATCTCCAGGGCGTTGTCGGGCTCTAGGAGCTTTTCCTTTACGGCTATGGCCTTGCGTATCAGCATGCCGAGGCGCTGCTCGTCGTCGCTGCATGTGGCTACGGCCAAATCGATGGATGCCAGCATGTTGGCCACGTCGCCGGTGTTCTCGTAGATGTTTGACAGCAGCTCCAGCGATTCGCTTATGGTCTGTTCCATCTTCTCGCTCTCGGCTATCTTTAGGGCAAACTTCAGGCACTCTATGCAGAATTCGGCAATGGTTCGTGTTTTGCCGTTGTAGGTTATCTGGGTGTTGTATTTGCTCTCGTCGATGCTCATCTTGGCGGCCATGTTGGCGTTGCAGAGGGCTATGGTCTGCCATGAGTCTATCTCGGTGGCTATGGCTATGGCCTTGTGGAAGTGCTCCATGCAGCCGTCCATGTCGTTTATGTAGAAGCATACTGATGCTGCGCTGGATTCCACCATTATCTGTGTGCGGCTGTCGCGCTTGAAATCCTTGATGCCCAGCAGCAGGCTCTGGTGGCTCTTGGCCGCCTGCACGTTGCCCTTCTGGAAATTGAACAGGGCCATGAATTCCTGACACTGCACCATCTCGTCCACCTGTTCAGTCATCTTGAAGAGGTCGTATGCCTTGTAGGTGTATTTCAGCACCTCGTCGTCGTCGGTGTAGGTGCTCATGCACTTGGCCACGTTTAGGGCGGTGGCGGCGTATCCCGATGGGTTTTCCTCCTCGTCTATGTAGTCGAGCACGTGCCTGTACAGCGATGCGGCGTTCTGAGTGTCGCCCATGCGCTCATGCATCAGGGCCTCGTTGTAGAGGTTTTTGGCCATCGACTCCTTGTTGTCGAGCTCCTTGTAGGTGCTGAACGCCAGGTGGTAATAGTGGGCGGCGTCGGCGCATTTCGACAGGTTGTCGTATATGTAGCCTATGTTGTTGTATACGCATGCCACGTCCCATTTCTCGCCCAGCTCGTCGAAAATCTTGAGGGCCGATGCGTAGTTTTGTATGGCGTCGTCGTATTTGTTCATCGATTCGTGGCAGTCGGCCAGCGATACCAGCATGCGCGCCTTGTAGAGTCTGTTGTCGCCTGATGCTTCCTCCAGCTCGCTTATGGCGTTCTTTACGAACTCTATGCCCTTCTGTCCCTTTCCGTTGTCGGAGAGGTATTCGCACACCTCGCCCAGCACCTCGCATTTCAGCTGTATGTCGTCCTGGCGGGCTGCTATCTCGGCGGCCTCGGTGTAGAAGGCCTCGGCATCAGGGCTGTTGTTCTCTTCCAGCATCTTGGCTATCACGAGGGTAAGCTCCATGTAGTAGTCGGGGTTGCAGCCCTTCCTCATATCCTTGAAGATCTCTATGGCCTTGTCGTTTTTCTTGAACTTGGCATAGCTCCATGCCATCTGCTGCGCTATCTTGGAGTATCTGTCGTAGTTGTTTAGCTGATGCTTGCTGTGGAGGTCCATGGCCTTTCTGAAACATTCTTCGGCCTTCTGAGGCTTCTTCATCTCTGTGTAGAGCACGCCAGCCACGGCGTAGGTATCAGCCAGCTCCAGATAGTTGGCTGATGTCTGGAGTATCTCGGCGGATTCCAGCAGCAGTTTCTCGGCGTTTGGATATATGTTCATGGCGCGGGCGTCGTCGCCGGCGGCCCTCAGCGATATGGCGCACTCGTCCATGAGGCCCAGCTTGCGGAACAGCGATGCGGCTTCCATGTTGTGCTGCTGGCTCTGCTGAGGCTCGTCGATGGTCCTAAGGCAGTAGGCCAGCCTCTGAAGGTGCTGTGCCAGCTGCATCTTGTCGCCCGACAGGCGGTCGTATTTCACCGAGTTTCCGAAACACTCTATGGCCTTGTCGAAATCGTTCTGGTCTATCCACAGGAGTCCCATGTTGTAGTAGTTGAGGCTGGTGCAGATGTGGTCGCCGCATTTTATGTTGGTTTCCAGGGCGGCGTTGTAGTGCTTCATGGCCTTGTCGGCATCGCCCTTTTCGGCGTAGAGGTTTCCGAAAGTGTTGTCGATGGCGGCGCGTATCACCACGTTGTCGGCATAGTCGGGCATTTCCTCCTTTATGCCCTCAAGGTATTTGATGCCGTTGTCCACGTCGCGGGTGGTGATGTATACGTTGGCTATGTTGGTGAGGTCGCATACTATCGAGGGCATGTCGGCCAGCTCGCGGTCTATCTCCAGGGCCTGCAGATACACGTCCAGAGCCTTGGCGGTGTCGCCGGTGTGGCTGTAGAGCTCGCCCAGGGCCGATATCGCGTATGCCATGCTGGATTTGTTTTCCAGTGTCTTGGCCAGCTCCAGACCTTTTAGCATGCTCTGCTCGGCCTCGTGGTTTTTGCCAAGGTATATCAGCGACGAGCCAATCCCAACGTATGACACAAGCATCAGGCTGCGGCTGCTTATGCTGCTGGATATGGCGAAGGCCTTCTGGAAATACTCGATGGAGCTGTCGTATTGTCCGGTGTCGAAGCTCAGGTGTCCCATGTTGTTGTATACGCCTATTAGGCCCACCTTGTCGTCGATGGATTTCAGCAGGCTGATGGCCTGGGCGAAGTTTTCGCCGGCTTTCTCGAAATTGCATTTCGACGAGTGGAGCAGGCCTATTACGTTTAGCGTGCGCGATTCGAACTTGGGATCGCCTATTCCGCGGAAATACTTGAGCACGTCGGCGCTGCGCTGCATTCCCTCGTCGGTTTTGGATATGTAGCGCTGGTAGTATATGTAGTATAGCTCCAGCTCCCAGTACTGTCTTTCGGCGTTGGCCAGTTTGCAGTGCTGGATGCCTCTCTCGTAGGCGTCCTTTACCTTGCCGAGCAGCGGATATTCCAGCAGGAAAGGCACTTTCATGCAGTATATCATGGCTGCGGTTTGGTGGCTCTGGCAGCCCAGGGCTATGTTGATGGCGTAATCGAACCTGGCGAACGCTTCCTTGAACTGCGACAGGTAGCCTATGGCCTGGGCCTGGAGGGCTACTGTTATAGCCTTGGTCTCGTTGTCGGGGAGGTTTTCGTTGTCCAGCGATTTGTTGGCGCAGTCTATGGCCTCTTCGTACAATCCGAAGAATATCAGCGCCTTGCATTTCGTAACGATGGTTCTGGCGTAGTTGGCGCCTGTATCGCGCATCTCGCAGAGGGTCTCCAGTACGGCGTTGGCGGTTTCCAGCGCCTGAGCCATCTTGTATGTGGCAGCCATCTGCTCAAGCTCCTCTATGGCGGCCTCTATGGCGGCTGCGCTGTCATATTTTTTTGTGGCTGATGCTGGGGCTGAAGCTGCCTCCTCTGCGCCGGGCCTGCTATCTATGGCGCTCTCTATCTGAGATTTAATGTTGGTGATTATCTCTTCGCTGGTGGCAGCCAGCCACTTGCCGTTTCCCTGCTTTGTAAGGTTGCCATCCTGCTCCATGCGCTCCAGGATGCTGTGTATCATGAGCGGATTGCCCTCCGATGCCTTGTGGATCTGATTGGCGAAATTGGAGTGGAATTCGTTTTCGGGATACAGCTTGGAGATAAGGAAATGCACGTCGGCCAGCTTCAGCGGTTTTATCTCTATATCAAGAAGTTCGGTATCGGCTATGCCGTTCTGGAACGAGATTCTGATATCCGACAGGAATGCCATGAAAGAGGCGTTTTTGCCGCTTTCGGGCATGGGTGTGTATGTAAGCACAAGCATGCAGGGCTTATTGCCTATCCCAACATTCTTGCATCTGCCGGCCAGTTCCTTCAGCGATTCCGGCGATAGGGTGTTGATGTCTTCCACACATTCCAGATTGTCGTGGGAGCCGGTTTTTGCCGTCAGCCTTTTCATCAGGGTGGTTTTTCCGCTGCCATGCGCACCGCCCATCAGCACCACGGTGCTGGTTCCGTACTGCAAATCACCGTATGCCGACTTCAGCATACTGAGCTCCATCTCGTTTCCTACGTATGTCTCCATATCTGTATTCCTCTGATTGATAATAGATTAACTAGTTTTATATATGCGTGTAGTTTTCAATGTAAAAATAGTGATAAGGAAGGAGATATGCAAATTTATTTTTTTTTGATTTGTGGGAGAGGGAAAATAGTGTTATATTTGCGTGGAATTTAATAAACGTGCACTATGAAGATTAAGTCAATACAGATAAAAGGCTTGTGGAATACCTACGATATCAACCTGAATCTCAATGATTCGGTAAATGTATTGTCGGGCATTAACGGATGTGGAAAATCTACAATACTTGATTTTATACTTTTTTTACTCTGTCATCCAGCCCATATATTGCCTGATGATTGGGCAAAAAGGGTAAAATTAATTGTTATTATTACTGATAAGGGAACGGTTTATTATAATTCTTTCAATGGCAATTATCTCAGTCTTAAACAAAACGTGGAAAGTAATAATGAATACAATTCTCTAAAAGTGTCTATTGACAATCATCTGATTGGGCAAGATATTAATGACTGGGATAAGGTAAATATAGCAGCGTCTTTTTCTTATGTAAAAGTGGGTGATAAACAATTATCTGATTCTGAAAGGGATGCTTTTTTTAATAACATTGACTTTGATACTATAGCCCCTTTTGATGCCAAGGCTGTATATCCTGATGGAACGATCGAAGCGGAAGGAAAATCGCTAGATAGTCAATTGAAGGATATTTTTGTTTCTTACTCTTATTATGTAGGCAGTCTTGCAGAAAAATTAGGAAAGGCCGCCACAGAGAACAACTTGTCTAAAGCAACATACGATGAAATTTACAGTCAGAGAAATCTCTTTGTTTCAGTAATGA
>JAKSLV010000095.1 GCA_024401025.1 Bacteroidales bacterium | reverse complement strand
ACGTGGTTGCGTGGGTCGTACTTGAGGGCAATCTCGTTGGCAACGCGTGAAGCCATTGGAACTGCCGAAAGACCTGTAGCACCGATAAGCGGATTGATCTTCTTCTTGGCGAAGAGGTTGAAGAGCTTAACGAGCATGATACCACCGAAGATAGAGAAACCGAATGCCAAGAAACCACCGGCTACGATTCCGATAGTCTGCCAGTTGAGGAATGCGTCAACAGTCATTGTAGCACCTACCGAGAGACCGAGGAAAATGGTAGCAGAGTTCATGATTGTGCTAGATGCGGCCTCGAAGATTCTTGATGTAGAAGCACCAACCTCCTTGATGAGGTTACCGAACATCAGCATACCAACCAATGGAACTGCAGATGGAACGATGATGGCAACCACTGTGGTAACAGCGATTGGGAATATAATCTTGAGAGCGCGCTCGTTCTTGATTACCACGCCAGAAGGATAAAGCTTATCCTGCTGCTTCATGTTGATCTCGAGCTCCTTCTTAGAGCATGTGAGCTTTACAACCAAAGGCACGATTACAGGCACGAGAGCCATGTAAGAGTAAGCCGCGATGGCGATAGGACCCAGCATGTGTGGAGCAAGCTTGATAGTTGTGAAGATGGCAGTAGGACCATCGGCACCACCGATGATTGCAAGAGAGGCAGCCTCGTTCATAGTGAAGAAGTTGCAGGCTACGAGCAATACGGCAAAGATACCGAACTGAGCACCGGCACCAAAGATAGCAAGCTTAAGGTTGCGGAGCATAGGACCAAAGTCTGTCAACGCACCCACACCCATGAAGATGATAGGAGGAAGAAGACCGGTCTTGATAAGAGCGTAGTAGAGGAAGTTCATAACGCCGAGGTCATGAGCAATCTCGGGAAGAGGCATCTCGTAGATGTTCTTCATTACGCCGTTAACATTCACCATACCCTGACCATCAGGAGAAACAACTCCCATGTCGCCGCCAGGGAAATTGGCGATAAGAACGCCAAAGGCGATAGGTATCAGCAGCAAAGGCTCATACTGTTTCTTGATGCCAAGATACAGGAGAACGAAAGCGAGCAGATACATAACCAGGAATGAAGGGTTTTCGATAAGCGACTGCAACGCGGTCATTCCATAGATTTTGTCTAATATTTCACCCATTTGTAATGTGATTTATAAATTTGTGAAATTACTTAATTTTCATCAAAACGTCGTCCTCAGAAACTGAGTCGCCGCTCTTGAAACAGATCTCGGTGATTACACCGTCGGCCTCGGCAGCAATGGCGTTGAAGGTCTTCATAGCCTCGATGTAGCAGACAGTCTGGCCCTTCTTGACAGAATCGCCAACGTTTACCTGAGGATCCGAAGGATTCTTCTTGAGGTAGAACTTACCCTCGAGAGGAGAAGTAAGGTCGTTGCCCTCGCCGGCTGGAGCAGCAGCTGCCTCCTCGGCAGAAGCGATGCGCAAGAGAACGTCGTCCTCAGAAACAGAGTCGCCGCTCTTGAAGCAGATCTCTGTAACAACACCGTCGCACTCAGCGGCAATGGCGTTGAAAGTCTTCATAGCCTCGATGTAGCAGATTGTCTGGCCCTTCTTTACAGTGTCGCCAACGTTGATGGTTGGGTCTGAAGGATTCTTCTTCAGGTAGAACTTGCCCTCGAGAGGTGAGGTCAACTCCTTGCCTACGCCCTTGGCGGCAGGAGCAGCAGCACCTGAAGCAGCAGGCTTAGAACCATCATTTGCACCGATTGTAACAGCGTACTTAACGCCGTTTACGTCAACAGTAACAGTCTGTGGGAATACAGCTGGAACGCCGCCCTTAGGAGCATTCTTCTCGGCCTTGCGCTTAGCGAGGTCGGCCTCGAAGTTGGCCTTTGCAGAGCCGTCCTTGTAGGCACGGTACTGCTGTGGGTGCATTGCAAGCTCGAAGAGCTCCTCGTCGTCCTGACCAAGATCCCAGCCATTGTCCTGCATCTCCTTGCGGAAAACGTCGAGCTGGTTAGGATACTCGTCCTGAGGATTGCCCTTGAAGAACTCACGGCCCTGAGCCTTGGCGAGCTCTACAAGCTCTGGAGCCACCTCGCCTGGCAGGTTACCAGACTTGCCGAGGAGCATACCCCAGATATCATCGGCGATGAGCGACCAACGCTCCTTGCCCTTCTCCATCTGCATTACATTCTGGAGAGCCATATTCTTAACGTACTGAGAGAATGGAGTTACCAATGGAGGATAACCCATCTTTGGCCATACGTATGTTACCTCGTCGAAGAGCTTGATCATGAGCTCGTCCTGAGTGAGCTTTGGCTGACCGTTTTTCTCCTTGTACTTGTTGAGGGAAGCGAGATTGCTCTCGAGGTCGGTCATAAGAGAACCCATCATACCGCCTGGCAGACCAGGAGCGATAAGAAGAGAGTTCATAAAACGGTTCTTCTGTGGGATGTAGTATCCGAGGAAGTCGTCCATCATCTCCTGGATAATAGAGCGAACCTCCATGTAGGCGGCCATGTTTACCTCCTTAACATCGAAACCGGCGTCCTTCAGCATAGGCTGAACGGCGAGAATGTCGGCGTGACCTGTACCCCAAGAGAGAGGCTCCATTCCTACGTCGATGTAGTCGCAGCCTGCCTTGCAGACCTCGAGGATAGAGGCCATAGAGAAGCCAGGACCAGCGTGAGAGTGATACTCAACTACGATATCCCTGTAAGCCTTGATACCCTTAACGATCTCGCCGAGCTTTACAGGACGGCCGATACCAGCCATATCCTTGATACAGATCTCGTCGGCGCCAGCGTCGATAAGCTGCTTGGCAAGATTTACATAGTACTCAGCGGTGTGGATAGGCGACTCGGTGATACAGAGACAGCACTGAGAAATCATGTGAGGCAAATCTACCTTGCCGTAAGGTGCTGGACGTGATGTATTGTGAGCGTATCCGATAGAAGGGATGATATTTCTTGGGTCGTTGAGACCACAGAAAGTACGGGCGATATCGGTACCCTGAGTGAACTTAACCTTGTAGAAAAGCTCACGAACGTCCACTGGACAAGGGTTCATTCTGATACCGTTGAGAGCGCGGTCGAGCATCTCGGTCTGGATGCCAGCCTCGTGGAAAGGCTTTGTCCACTCGCGAACCGACTTGTTAGGATTCTCACCGTAGAGGAGGTTTACCTGCTCGAAACCACCACCGTTGGTCTCAACACGGTCGAAGCAGCCCATCTTAACGATAGCTGGAGCTACTTTCAAAAGCTGGTCAACTCTTGGCTGATACTTGCCAGAAGACTGCCACAAATCTCTGAAAACGAGATTGAATTTTACTTTTCTGCCCATTTTTGATTTTTGGATAAACTTTTGTTTTAATGTTTTACAATCTTTCAATTTTCTCAACACGGCCCTTGCCGGCAGTCATCTGCTCGATGGCCTTGGCTATAGCCTGCTGTACCTGAGGATCGATAGCAGCAGAAGCAGACTTGGCAGCAGCCACGGGAGCCGCCTTCTTCTCCTCCTCTGGAGCGATCTTGTTAACTACCTTTATCAGAAGGTTGCCGAAACCGATAACGAGCAGCAACACAACGAAAACGGTTGCGAGGCCCACGCCCATTAGCATGAGAGCCTCAGAGAAATTTTCACTCATTTTGGATATTAAGTATTAAATTAAATTCTTTGGGTGTAAAGTTAGAAATAATTTTTGAATAAAAATGAATTTTTATTGCAATATTTTTCAAAAAAAATGCCGGATACGCAAATTTCGCATCCGGCAAATAAGTATTATTTCATAAGGCACAGAATGGCCAATCCCACCAGTATACCCAGCAGTATCAGGGCCTTCTGCCTGATGTTTACCTCATGGAAAAGCAGCGCGCCGGCCGCAAACGAGATCAGCACGTTGCTGCGCCGTATCAGGGACACGATGCCTATGAGCGCGCCATCGCAGCTGAGGCCGTAGAAATAGAGAAAATCGGCCACCGTAAGGAACAAGCCTATCAGCGGAATGGTCCAGCGGAACTCGAACTTGTCGGTCTTGGCCTTTACGGGATACCAGAAAATCATCATCATCACAAAGGCCAGGATAAACTGATAGAAGGAAAACCAAGCCTGAACCTCCATCCTGTCGATCATGAGGGTGCGGAGTATCACCTTGTCGTAGAGAGCTGATACAGAGCCAATAAGCGTGCCCGCTATGAGCAGATACACAAACTTGTTGTGCTTGAAGGAGATGCCCTCCTTGCGTCCGTAGTTGGCGTAGAGAAACAGACACGTTAATATAATAATGGCGCCCACCCACTGCCAGAGATTAAGGCTCTCGCCCAGCACCACCACGGCGCCAAAGAGAGTCCATGCCGGAGCCGACGACCTTACGGGGCCCACAATGGAAATGGGCAGATGCTTCATGGCGTAGAAGTTGCACACCCACGACGCCTGAACGATAAAGGCCTTCAGGATAATCCAGAGCTGGTTTCTGAGGCAGGTGCCTCCTGTCTGGAAAATGGTGCCATCCAGGATGCCGAGGCCGAAAGCCGAATCCAGAATCATGGGCGAAACCATGAGCAGCGACACGCCCGACGATATCAGCATCACCACCAAGACGGCGTTTTGCTTGAGCGACTGTTTTTTGCAGACATCATAAATGCCAAGAAATATGGCAGAGAAAATAACTAGTGTAATCCACATGGTGATAAAAAAATTTCTATTTACGGGATGCAAAATTAATAAAAAAGCTCCACCGCAATATTAGATAAACATTAAATAATGTAAGCATCAGGGCCCTGAAGCCGCATATTTTGCACGATAGAATGTAAAAAAAAGTAAAAATCGGTTAATATATGTAATAATGCCATTAATAGACAAAAAACCGCATATCAACTCAACACTCAGACAATCAACAAGTAAACAAGCCGAAAAATAAGGTATTTAATAGATTAAAACAAAAATTTCATTTAATTAACTATTGAAACGATAAAACCTTTTAATTTTGCCGAGTCTAAAAGGCATACAACGCAACAGAAAAACATAAAACAATAAATACAAAAGTAAAAAAATTTCGACAGATGAAAACACTCACAAAAATTCTCGCAGCAGGCATGCTGCTCATCGGAAGCAATCATGTAATGGCCCAGACCACTGTAAAGGGCGTATTTGCCGACTCGCTGAGCAAGGAGGCGATACCATTTGCCACCGTGGCTGTTCCAGACCCCAGCCAGCCCGGCATGTACACCATGGCAACAGTTACCGACATTGACGGAAGCTTCAGCGGCCAGATAAAGAAAAACGGCAAGTATCAGCTCACCATAAGCTACATGGGCAAGATGCCTGTAAAGAGAGAGATTGTGGTGAACGGCCAGAAGGTGCTTGACCTGGGCAGAATCCTAACCACCGACGTAGTGGACACCCTAGGCGTAGTGGAGGTAGTGGCCGTAAAGCCCCTGGTGAAGGCTGAGGCCGGCAAGCTTACATACAACGCTCAGGGCGACCCCGAGAGCAAGACCGCCACAGTGCTGGACCTCCTGAGAAAGGTGCCAATGGTATCGGTGGACGGACAGGACAACATAACAGTGAACGGAAACTCCAGCTTCCAGGTTCACGTAAACGGCAAGAAAGACCAGATGCTGACATCGCGCCCATCCGACGCATTGAAATCAATGCCAGCATCAGCAGTACTCGACATAGAGGTGATAACCGATCCGGGCGCCAAGTACGACGCCGAGGGCGTGGGCGGAATCATAAACCTGATAACCGAGAGAGGCCACAAGGTAAACCAGACCGCCGGAACAGTAACAATAGGAACATCAACACAGGGCGAAAACAAGGCCAACTTCAACGTGGCCACCAACCAGAACAAGCTCACACTCTCGCTTAGCGGCTCGGTGATGCAGCGCGGCAAGCAGGACATGGAGATGACATCGCTTACACAGAACCTGATGGGCGACAACAACATCTTCGAGAACGAGTATACCGGAAAGATGGGCAACAAGAACCTCCGCAGCAACCTTGACCTCCAAGCCAGCTACGAGATCAACGACCTTAACCTGATATCAGTAAACGTAGGCGCATCATCGAGCAACGGCGACCGCACCGGCGACATGTTTTACCGCACCCTGATGGGCCAGATGGAAAGCAACTACGTGGAAAACACATCCAGCACCACCAAGTGGCAGGATGTATGGGGCGGAATAGACATCCAGCACAATTTCAAGAACAACCCCAAGAGCCTGCTCACTTTCTCATACAAGTTTAGCGGCGACAAGTCGGAAGGCCCATCCACAGCCACAAGCAACCGCAACGACGTAAACAGCGAGCGCAAGCAGACCAACGACGAGACATCGAGCGAGCACACCATACAGCTCGACTACATTCTGCCAATAGGCGAGAAATTCACAATGGAAGACGGTTTCAAGTACATCTACCGCCCCAAAAACTCGGAGAGCTCGCTGATAAACCGAATCCTGAACAACAACATCTGGGAATCGATGGACCCAACCTACACCGAGTTCAGCAACAACGACAAGATAGCCGCAGCCTACACACAGTTTACCGGCAAGCTCGACAAGTACACCCTGAAGGCCGGCCTCAGGTACGAATACACATTCAACAGCGTGGACCAGAAAGACAAGATTGGCGGAAGCTTCAGCAAAGACTACTCTTCTGTAGTGCCAAGCGCATCCATAACCTACAACATGACACCGATGTCGAACATCAGCTTTACATACGGCATGAGAATCTCACGCCCCGGCATCTGGTTCCTGAACCCATTTGTAGACAAGAGCAACCCCACATCATGGAGCTATGGTAACCCAAACCTCAGCCCCGAGAAATACCACAACTTCTCGATAGGCTACGGCAAATTCGGCATGAAGCAGAGCCTGAACCTCACCCTCCGCTACACCACCTGCAGCACAGGCATAACATCGTACTCGTTTATGGATGAGAACATCATGCACAACACCTACACCAACGGCACCGACAACAACCGCCTGTCGCTGAACGGATACTACGGCTACAACTTCAGCCCCAAAACCCGCATCATACTGAACGCCGGAATCACCTACAGCGACCTCAACAACGATTTCACCAACGAGCGTAACAAGGGCTGGAACGGCAACATCTACGGCCAGTTTAACCAGACAATATTCTGGAACATAAAGGGTTCGCTGGGATTCATGGCCAGCACACGCCGCAAAACCATCAACGGCCACAGCAACGGCATGAACTTCGCCAACCTATCGCTCACCAAGGAGTTCCTGGATGGCAAGCTTACAGCCTCGGTATCAGGAATGTGCACCCTCAACCACTTCGACAAGATGGTATTCAACAGCCACACCGAAACCAGCACCTACGTATCCGACATGAAATTCGAGATTCCAATGGGCCGCGTACAGTTCTCGCTCTCATACAGATTCGGAAAGAGCCACGTACAGGTAAAGAAGTCTAAGATTTCCATCGACAACGACGACGCAGGATCTGGCAAGAGCGACGGCATGCCATCTAGCGACATCCAGCAGTAAGATCCAAGCCCCCAATAAACAACAATCGCACAGGCAAAAGCGCTGAAACCCAACGCAATTGTCTGTGCGATTTTTTTATGCGGAAAGGATGCGGGAATCATCAATCCTTCTTATCCTTATCCTTTTCCTCCTCATGTTTAATAACCTGATACCGCCATGAATTGGTAATCTTATCATCTCCTGATACTGCCTCCACATCCATCCTGTGGATACCGGGCTGCGAGGTAGGCAGAGAGTAGAGCCTGTTTTCTGATACCTGCGAGATATCAAAAATTGTGCTGTCGATCATCATGGTGATGTTGCAGACCTTTGATGCATATATCACGACATTAAGCATCTGGCCCTGCGTGATGTTGTCGCCATCGATATTCTTTACGAACGTAAGCTCAAGCTTCATATCTTCGGAATCGCGCAGGCACGACACCAGGCCTATAGAAAACACCAGCAACATGATGCCGGCAAAGATAAATTTGAAAGACTTTCTCATTTCTTTAATCTACTTTTGGTTATAAAAAAACATAGCGCAAAATTATAAAAAATAGTAATAGATTAAAAATAATGAATCCGCCTTTTTTCATAAGTCAGGAAGAATATCTCTCCTGACCACGGTGCCGGGCTTTATAAGAAAAGGCTTGCGGAATTTCTCGAAAAGCTCTGGCGTAACAGCAGTTCCGAAAGCTATCACCTTCAGCTCCGAATTGTCACAAAGAGAATGCATCAAAATGGCATTTGTGCTTTTTTTTGCCGAATAATCAACGATTGGATTCTTAAAAACATCAAGCTTGCCATAAATGTCGCACAAACTAACAACATAACCGGAATCTTTCTCATAAGTGATTTCAGCCGAAACCAGATAGCCTCCATCACGCTTTACGCTATCTAGAGTGCGCATCGTGGTGCCTATCAAATGACGCACGGCATAAACAATTATAGGAGCTATCAGCCACGTAAGCATGGGAACAAAGGCATTGTCGGTAAATTTGAACTGATAGACAGCCAAAGCTATCATTCCCAAAATAGTAGAACAATGGCCCAAACGTATGTAGAAGATATTCAAGAGGCAAATTGTCAAGAGCACTGAAGCAATTATCAGATATTTGAGCCTGTTATCTGATTCATGGAGTCTGGCAATTGCCTTTGCCCGCAATTCGGGATTATCAGACAAAGACTGGCCGGGTTTAGATTCATCAGAAACGCAACAGCCCTTTTCAAAAAACTTGATAGCGCTGCTGTCAGGATTTCGGTTTACAATTCTGAAATACCCATCACGCATCAATGGAGCCTCGAAAATGAAATATGTGCCATATTCTACATTATCGAAAATGTATTTATCATTGAAAATATCTGTTTTGGGTATGCCTTCTACATTATAATACAGGAAAGTGCAATTATAGCTGTCACCATGGCCACGATGATTGCCAGATTCAATATGCCGCTTAGCTATAAGTTTGCCAGATACGTAATAATAATTTACATCTGGCGGATACAAAGGCAGAAGAAAGGCCATAGCAACAGAAAGCAGAACAAACTGAAAACGGATGTTAGGCAACTTCTTGCTAAAGGCAACTATTCCTAACAAAAACACCAGGAAACATATCAAGACAATGTAGAAATACTTGTATTGCACATCAGCCATTTTCATTGCTGAGATTACAAATATGGCTATCAATACTTCTTTATAATTTTTCAAAAATGTTACAAGCATACAGGTTTGTATTTATTATATGTTATGAATGTACAAAAGTAAGAAAATTAAATAAAAAAGAAAAAGATAAATAACGTCAGTTCGACGAAATTAAATAACGTCGCTTCGCTCAAAATTTATCAAAAATCTCTTCCTATGTGCCCGAAATTTAGGGCAAAAATCTTTTAAAATCTCTTTGTCCCTTGCGGGACGGGTGATTGCGGGAAATCATAAGTAAAAGGAAGATAATATAAACGAAATAAACGAAATAAACGAAATAAAAAAAAGCCTCTCAGAATTTCTTCTGAAAGGCTTTTGATTTTAAAAAGAGGCGAT
>JAKSLV010000094.1 GCA_024401025.1 Bacteroidales bacterium | reverse complement strand
GCGCCGGCGAGGCGGGCGTTGGTGAGGAGCGGGATGTTGAAGTCGATGGCCATACGGCGGATGGTGTAATCCTTGTCGAGCTCGGTCTTCGAGAGGTTCTTGGGGATGTTGATCACCAGGTCGATCTTGTGCTCCTTGATGTAGTCGGCGATGTTTGGCTTGCGGTCGTCGTCGGGCCAGTTGAGGATAGAGGTCTCTACACCGTGCTCCAGGAGGAACGATGATGTTCCGCGGGTGCAGTAGATGTTGTAGCCCTTCTGTTTCAGCAACTTGATAGGCTCCAAAAGTGCGAGTTTGTCCTTTGTTGGACCCGATGATATCAGGATGTTCTTCTCAGGAATCTTGTAACCTACCGAAATCATAGACTTCAGGATAGCCTCGTAGTAGTTCTCGCCGAGACAGCCTACCTCACCTGTTGAGGCCATTTCTACGCCGAGAACAGGGTCGGCTTTCGCCAAACGAGAGAACGAGAACTGAGGAGCCTTGATGCCCACGTACTCGAGGTCGAAGAGAGTCTTGCTTGGAGGTGTCACCTTGATGCCGAGCATAATGTCGGTGGCGTATTCTATGAAGTTGGTCTTCAGAACCTTTGATACGAATGGGAACGAGCGTGAGGCACGGAGGTTGAGCTCGATGACCTTTATGTCGTTGTCCTTGGCGAGGAACTGCATATTGAAAGGTCCCGAGATCTCGAGCTGTTTTGCCAGAGTCTTGGCCACGTGCTTGATGCGTCGTACTGTCTCCACGTAGAGTTTCTGTGGAGGGAAGAGCATTGTGGCGTCGCCAGAGTGAACGCCCGCAAATTCCTGATGCTCTGATATTGCGTAGATTACGAGTTCGCCGTTCTGGGCCACGGCGTCGAAATCCACCTCCTTGGCCTTCTCGATAAACTGGGTAACTACCACTGGGTACTGCTTGCTTACTGTGGCGGCGAGCTTCAGGAAGTGCTCGAGCTCGGTCTTGTTGGATACCACTGCCATAGCGGCGCCCGAGAGCACGTATGAAGGACGTATCAGCAATGGGAATCCCACCTCGTCGGCAAAGGTCATAACGTCCTCTATCTGAGTGAGCTCCTTCCAGCGTGGCTGATCGATGCCGTGCTTGTCGCAAAGCTCAGAGAACTTGTTGCGGTCCTCGGCCTTGTCGATATTGAGAGGCGATGTTCCGAGTACTGGCACGTTGGCCTCGTAGAGACGCATAGCGAGGTTGTTAGGAATCTGACCTCCTGTACTTACAACCACTCCGCGAGGCATTTCGAGGTCGTAGATATCGAGAACGCGCTCAAACGAGAGCTCGTCGAAGTAGAGACGGTCGCAGGTGTCGTAGTCTGTGGATACGGTCTCAGGGTTGTAGTTGATCATTATAGAGCGGAAACCGCGCTTGCGGATGGTGTTGATGGCGTTTACACCGCACCAGTCGAACTCTACTGATGATCCGATACGGTAGGCACCCGATCCAAGTACGATTACCGACTGCTTGTCGTCGTGGAAATCGATGTCGTGCTCGGTGCCGTGGTATGTGATGTAGAGGTAGTTGGTCTGAGCCGGATACTCAGCGGCCAATGTGTCTATCTGCTTTACGAATGGGGTGATGCCGAGGGCCTTGCGGTGCTCGCGTACCTTCATCATATCAGCTGTAACGTCCACTGATGTGTGCTTGTAAACTATCTTGGCAATCTGGAAGTCGGAGAATCCGTTGAGCTTCAGCTCTTTCATAAAAGCATCAGGGATTTCCTGTACATTGTTGTACTGCTTGGCCTCCTCGCCGAGATCGTAGATGTGCTTCAGCTTGTTGATGAACCACTTGTCGATGTTGGAGAGTTCGTGGATCTTGTCGACAGAGAAACCGTTGGCAAAGGCGTCGGCGATGGCGAAGATACGCATATCGGTAGGCGCGGTGAGCTCCTTCTGGATGTCGTCGATGTGCTTGTTGCCCAGGAGTCCGTGCATACCCTGACCAATCATACGGAGACCCTTCTGGATGGCCTCCTCAAACGAGCGTCCGATGGCCATAATCTCGCCTACGGATTTCATTGCCGAGCCGATCTCCTTGCTTACGCCCACAAACTTGTTGAGGTCCCAGCGTGGGATCTTTACAACACAGTAGTCGAGCGCGGGCTCAAAACAGGCTGTGGTAACCTTTGTAACCGAGTTCTTGAGCTCGTGGAGTCCGTATCCGAGACCGAGCTTGGCGGCCACGAATGCCAATGGATATCCTGTAGCCTTGGATGCGAGGGCTGATGAGCGCGACAATCGGGCGTTTACCTCGATTACGCGGTAGTCCTCAGAATTGGGGTCGAGGGCGTACTGAACGTTGCACTCGCCCACGATGCCGATGTGGCGGATAATCTTGATGGCTATTGCGCGGAGCTTGTGGAACTCCGAGTTGGTAAGTGTCTGAGATGGAGCCACTACGATAGACTCGCCGGTGTGGATGCCGAGAGGGTCGAAGTTTTCCATATTGCAGACTGTGATGCAGTTGTCGTAGCGGTCGCGAACCACCTCGTACTCAATCTCTTTCCAGCCCTTGAGGGATTTCTCGACAAGTACCTGGTTCGAGAATGTGAACGACTTGCTGCAGAGGGCGCGGAGTTCCTCGTCGTTGTTGCAGAATCCCGAGCCGAGTCCGCCGAGTGCGTAGGCGGCGCGGATGATTACCGGATAGCCCACCTCGTTGGCGGCCTTCAGAGCCTCCTCGACGCTTTCGGCGGCGTGGCTCTGAGTAAAGTTTACATTGATTTCGGCGAGCTTCTGGTTGAAGATGTCGCGGTCCTCGGTCTCGATGATGGCCTCCACGGGGGTACCTATCACCTTTACGTTGTATTTCTCGAGGATGCCACTCTTATGGAGGGCAACACCGCAGTTGAGCGCTGTCTGGCCACCAAACGAGAGGAGTATTCCGTCGGGGCGCTCCTTGGCGATTACCTTCTCCACAAACTCGGGAGTTACTGGCAGGAAGTAGATCTTGTCGGCCACGTTCTCAGAGGTCTGCACTGTGGCGATGTTTGGGTTTACGAGAACGGTCTCGATGCCTTCCTCCTTGAGTGCCTTAAGGGCCTGAGAGCCAGAGTAGTCGAATTCGCCGGCCTCACCAATCTTCAAGGCGCCAGAGCCAAGAAGAAGCACTTTCTTTATATCGTTGAATTTCATAACGTTTCTATGTTTTGTTTTCGCACAGATTACACAGAACACACAGATTTTTCACAGATTTTTATTATAAAAATAAATCTGTGTCATCTGTGTCATCTGTGCGATTAATTATTTAGTCAATTTCTCTATTGCGTCGGCGATTTTCTCGAACTTGAAGAGTTTGTATGTGCTCTGGAAGTAAGCCGAAATCTTGTCGTTGCAGAGGTTGCCGATAGAGCCTATGTGGGTGTGGTTGAGAGGCTTGTCCCAATGGAACTTGCCTTCCATTACCTGATGGCCCACTTCCTTGTAGCAATCGCGGAATGGCACACCTGCCACCACCATTTCGTTCAAGGCCTCCACGGTGAAGATTGGCTGATACATTTCGTTCTTGAGGATGTCGTCGGCCGGCTTTATCTTTGGGAGGATAAACTCCATAAAGTCGAGGCACATTTGCATACGCTCGAATACTGGCAGGTAGCTTTCCTTGAGGAGCTGGAGGTCACGGAAGTAGCCTGATGTGAGGTTTCCTGTAATCCTGTTGAGCTCGAATGGGAGCACCGAAATCTTGTTGCAGTATCCACGCATAAGCTCGAAAACGTCAGGATTGGCCTTGTGTGGCATTATCGACGAGCCCGTGGTGTATTCCTTGGGCAGGGATATGAACTTGAAGTTCTGGCTCATAAAGAGGCAACAGTCGGCGGCGAACTTGGCGAGGGTCTGCGAGAGCTGTGCCAATGCGGTAGCCACTGCTGTCTCGGCCTTTCCACGGGTCATCTGACAGTAAACCGAGTTGTAGTCGGGGCTGTCGAAGCCGAGCTGGTCGCTGGTCATCTGACGGTCGATGGGGAACGACGAGCCGTATCCCGCGGCCGATCCGAGAGGGTTGCGGTTGTTGATCTTCCAGGCCGAGAGTAATGCCCAGAGGTCGTCGCTGAGGCTCTCCGCGTAGGCTCCAAACCACATTCCGAAACTGCTTGGCATTGCAATCTGAAGGTGTGTGTAGCCAGGCATTAATACGTCCTTGTACTTGTTGGAGAGTTCTATGTATGTATCGAAGAGCGACTTAACAGACTCTATGATAGCCTGAAGCTTGGCTCTTGTGAATAATCTTACTGCTGTAACCACCTGGTCGTTTCGTGAGCGGGCGGTGTGGATCTTCTTGCCGGGGTCGCCACAGGCGGCTGTAAGCTCGAACTCTATCTGAGAGTGCACGTCCTCCACGTCGTCGTTGATTACGAACTGGCCGTCCTGAGCCTTCTTGTAGAGGTTCTTGAGTTCGCCCTGAAGCGCAGTGTTGTCAGCCACTGACAATAAACCCACCTTGGCAAGCATATTGGCGTGTGCCATACAGCCAAGTACGTCGTATTCAGCGAGGTAGAGGTCCATTTCTCGGTCCTTGCCCACGGTGAATTTTGTAACGAACTCGTTGGTATCAAATCCTTTGTCCCAAAGTTTCTTTGCCATAGCGTATAATTATTTACCGGTGTATTTTTGGATGTTAGCAACAAAATCGTCGAAGAGGAACTCTGTATCCACTGGACCACCGCAGGCCTCTGGGTGGAACTGCGATGAGAAGAATGGCTTGCTCTTGTGCTTGATGCCCTCTGATGTGTTGTCGTTTACATTGATGAACAAAGGAATCCAGTTGTTGTCGATGGTCTTGAGGTCGATGGCGAAACCGTGGTTCTGGCTGGTGATGAAACAGCGGTCGGTGCCGTGCATAAGTACTGGCTGGTTGTGTGATCGGTGGCCGTACTTGAGCTTGTAGGTGTCGAAACCTGCTGCGAGTGCCAGGAGCTGGTTTCCGAGACAGATGCCGAAGATTGGCCTATCTTCCTGGAGAGCCTTCTGGATATGAGAAATGGTTTGCTTACACATTTTTGGGTCGCCGGGACCGTTAGAGATAAACAAACCATCGTAGTCTAATGTAGAAAAATCGTAATCCCAAGGAACGCGGGTAACAGTGACGTCGCGCTTGATGAGGTTGCGGATAATGGCGTTCTTAACACCGCAGTCCACGAGAACCACCTTGTATTTTCCGTTGCCGTAAGTGATTGGCTCCTTGCAGGATACCTTGGCCACGAGGTTGTCCTTGTTGGGGTCGTAGGTATCAGGCTCCACGTTGTCGATGATGATCTTTCCGAGCATTGAGCCTTTCTCGCGGAGACGCTTGGTGAGGGCTCTGGTATCGATGCCGTAGATGCCGGGCACCTTCTGCTCCTTCAGCCAGTCGGCGAGGCTCTTCTTGGCATTCCAGTGAGAGTACTCAAAAGAGTAGTCGTCTACTATAAGTGCCTGAATGTGAATCTGGTCCGACTCGAAGAACAGAGGCATATTGTCCTCGGCCTCGTTGCCGGGGATACCGTAGTTGCCGATCATCGGATAGGTAGAAACGAGGATTTGACCCTTGTAGCTTGGGTCTGTGAGGCTTTCGGTGTAGCCTGTCATTGCAGTGTTGAAAACTACTTCTCCAGCCACAGAACCCTCATAACCAAATGAGAAGCCGCTGTAGCGTGTGCCGTCTTCGAGAAGCAATTCAGCCTTCTTAGGATTATTCATTTATGATTTATTTTCGTAACGTTATCAAATAAATTTAATCGTGCAAAGATAAGAATTTTTGCTATATCTGTATGCAATGAGAGTTTTAATTATTTTTTAAGAAATAGGATTAAGAGAAATACGTATTTTTGGGAAAGCAAACAAACCAGTTTCCTATGCTTTTTTGTTTTTACGCGGATAAATGTCTTATATATAATGTTTTGCTTGTCTATTTCAATAATAAACTTGCCTTTTATTCTGCCACAAAGCTATAAAAAATACCCATTCCGGCAAAATAGTCCTAAGGCTTATTTTGCCGCAATCGCATTTTTTTTGCTATTCTGGCAAAATAGTGGCATACAAAAAAATCCCATTGCCGAGTGGCAACGGGATTTTTTGTATAAATTACTCATCCAAATCGCCATTGGAATACCGCAACGACAATCCTATGGCCTTGCCGAGCAAGGGGGGGACGGCGTTGCCTATCTGAACCAGCTGCTTGTTCTTGGGGCCCTCGAATATGAAATCGTCAGGGAACGACTGCAAACGGGCCATCTCTCGGGCCGTAAGCACGCGTGGAAGCTTGGGATGAAGGTTTACACCGCCGTGGTTCTCCTTTATAGTGCAGGAGGGCGCATCCCATGGACATTTTTTCCAGGCGTCGCTGTAACCCTTGTACAGGCTCTGACCTTCGGGAGTTTCCATAATCCTTTTGGCCATATCCTCCTTGTGCCTGGTAGGCACGTGGTTGAAAGCCGGATCCTCAGGATGGTTCATCAAGTCGGCTATCGACTGCCCAGTGGTGATGTAGTTTTCGGGCTCCAGCATTGGCTTGGGATGATAATTGGTAACTCCGATGCGGTTACCTATGAAAATCACCCTCTCGCGCTTTTGCGGAGTATAATAATCGGCCGCACAGAGAGTTGTAACATTCATCTCGTAGCCAATCTCCTTGAAATCGGCTATGATTTTTTTCTCCACCAGGCCGCCAAGCATCGTGCGGAGACCCTTTACATTCTCGCAAATCACGAAATTGGGCTTCAGCTCCTCAACAATCTCTATAAGCTCCTTGTAGAGCGAGTTTCTGGGATCGTCCACAATGCGGTTGCCGGCCATCGAGAAGCCCTGACACGGGAAACCGCCTGCCACAATGTCCAAGTTTCTGCCGTTTAGCTGGCTGCGCACGGTGTCGTAGAATTTCTGCTTGTTGGCGGGATCCTTTATGTCACCGTTCACAAACGGATGGTCGAAATTCCTGTTGTAAGTCATACAGGCCTCATCAAACCAATCCAAACCGCATATACCCTGAAGGCCAGCCATTTCCAAACCCTTGCTGAGTCCGCCGGCCCCGCAGAAAAGATCCACGAATGTCATGTTGGAAGGCTTGGCGCTGTTCCAATACGGAGCAAGGTCGGCCAGATTAACCCTGTCGTTGTACTTGTTTACAACCTCGGTGCCGGAAAGCTCCCTCCCATCAAAGACATCCAGCCCCGACACACCTGCAAAGGGATTGGCGGCATCCTTCCTGGCCTCTATATGGCCGCCCTCGTCGATGTATCTCCTAAAAGCCTGGAAATCCTCCTCCGTTATGGTGTAGGAAGAGCCTTTCTTGCTGGTTTTCAGTTCCTCTGATGCTACGAAACGGCGCACGGTCTTCACCGACATGCCCATCATCTTAGCTATCTCGTTTATCGAATATTCTTTTTCCATTTAGATTAAAACCTTATTATGTTTGGGCTGCAAACCACATTTTTCTCCCGCTCCAACA
Source organism: Bacteroidales bacterium (assembly GCA_024401025.1). Classification (GTDB taxonomy): domain Bacteria; phylum Bacteroidota; class Bacteroidia; order Bacteroidales; family UBA3824; genus UBA3824. The sequence goes on along the minus strand of JAKSLV010000094.1, from coordinate 2,247 downwards.
CAAATATCACGCCCGCCTTCACGCCATGCGTATCATACAGCCGCGCTTCATCCACATTGTTGCAGAAATTGCTGTAGATAAGCTCCTTGGATTGCCAGGCGCACCTGAGATAGAGCTCGCGTCCGGCATCTACGAAAGAATGGTGCACCACAAAAAGCCTGTTCTGTATATCATACCTGCGGCCCTGGCTCTGCTTGTTGTAGAAGAATTCTATCATTTCCTGAGGCTGCCTTATCACATCCTCGGCCCGTCCGCGCATCTGCCTCGGTATCACGGTGCCCTTAACATCAAACCTCAGCACGCCGTTTATCTCTATGTCGTATTCCTTGTCGCGGCCGTTGGGATTTTTGGTAACGTTGGGGTTCTTGTAAAACAGATACTCGTCGCAGCGCGAGCACTGCCAGAGATACCAGCGCCGCCTCAGATACCTACGGGCATCGTTGTCGAGGCAGGCAATACGCCGCTCCAGCTGCTCGTACGAATCTATCGCGAACATGTCGATTTTGTCGTCGGCCGCATTGTTCTGCACATGGCCCCATCCCAGAGGCATCCTGGCGGCCAGTGTCCTAAGATCGGTCGACAGCCTCAGGAACTCGGCCCAGCTCATCTCCATCCCCAGCATCAGAAAACTCTACATATTCACAATCTTGTCTTTTATATAGGGGAATTCCTGAACCAGGACCTGATATATCTGCTGCCTGCTGTAGCCATCCCGGATAATCATGAGGATGGTGTCGTCGCCTGATACTGTGCCAGCCACGTGGGCAAGGCGCCGGGCGTCGATCTGTACGCTTACGGCGTTTGCGTAGCCGGCCCCGGTGCGGAACACCACCATATTCTGCCCGGCAAACTCCACGCTAAGTATCTGGTCGCGTATCAGCGACAGCTGCTCGCGTTTCGACGAAGGCAGTTTGTAGGAATAACCGCCCTGCCCATCCGACACCCTGGAGGCCTGAAGCTCTTTCAGATATCTCGACAGGCTGGCCTGGGTAATCTCCACGCCATTGCTAGCCATCTTGGCTATTATTTCCTGCTGCGATCTAATTGTCTCACTCTCAATAATATTGGCGATGAGACTTATGCGGTTCTGTTTCGAAGTCATGTAGAATGATTATTATCCATTAAGAATGCATTGCAAATTTATCACATACTTTTTATATAAAAAAGAGTATGCATACAAAAAATGTTGAAAAATTTCCTTTTTTATGTTTATTTTCCGTTAATTCATTTCGATTAAATATTAAATTCGAAAAAAAATTTAATTATTTTAAAAAAATAAAACATTAAGCATCAGACACATAACATCAGATAGAAAAAATTTTTTTTTCGACCGAGAACAAAATTCGAAAAAAATTATTTACCTTTGCAGCGTGATAATAAAAAATCACACTGCATGACAGAAACTTGATTTCAAACAATATGAATTAAAGTATAGCATGAACGTTACACGAATCTTCGATTTTTTGGACAACGCTTGTGAGAAGTATCCAAGAAAAGACTGCCTCGTATCCAAAGTGGATGGCGAATGGAAAATGGTAAGCACCGAGGAATACCGCGACACTGCCACAAAGCTGGCATACGGTCTCATGTGCCTCGGCATCAGGAAGGGCGACAAGGTGGCCTCGGTTTCCAACAACAGGCCCGAGTGGAACTACATCGACATGGCCATAGCCATGTGCGGCGCAGTGCACGTGCCCGTATACCCCACCATCAGCAGCAAGGACTACGATTTTATCCTGAACCACAGCGAGGTGAAGATGGCTTTTATCTCTGATATTACAGCCTACAACAGGGTGGCCGCAGTAAAGGACAACATCAAGAGCCTGGAGAGGATATACTCCTTCAACGTGATAGAGGGCGTGGAAAACTGGAAGAGCGTTCTGGAGCTCGGCATCAAGAATGCTGATACCTACAGAGACGAGCTGGAGAAGGTGAAGGCATCAGTAACACCCAGCGACCTCTGCTCAATAATATACACATCGGGCACCACCGGAATCAGCAAGGGTGCAATGCTTACACACAACAACTTTGTGAGCAACGCTACCGCCAGCTGCGAGATCCTGGGCCTCAACCACAACGACAAGGTGCTCTCAGTACTGCCACTGTGCCACGTATACGAGCGCTGCTTCATATACCAGTATCAGTATCTGGGCATAGGCATATACTATGCGCAGAACCTGGGCACTATAGTGCAGAACTTCAAGGAGATAGGCGCCAACGGCGTAAACACCGTGCCCCGCGTGGCCG
>JAKSLV010000093.1 GCA_024401025.1 Bacteroidales bacterium | reverse complement strand
CACGCTATACACGCGCTCTCGGCCCGACACGCCAAGCCTTTTGGAAGCATCGACCTCGGATGCATACCCGAGAACCTTTTCGAGAGCGAGCTTTTCGGCCACGAGAAAGGCGCCTTCACCGACGCGCGCACAGCCAAGGCCGGACGCGTGGAGCAGGCCAACGGCGGCACGCTTTTTCTCGACGAGATTGGAAACCTTACCCTAAAGGCTCAGCAGAAACTGCTGACAATGATAGAGAAACACGAGGTTTCGGCGGTGGGCTCCACCAAGACCGTGAAGGTGGACGTAAGGATAGTATCAGCCACCAACGCCGACCTTCCCAAGATGGTGGCCGACGGCAATTTCCGTCAGGACCTCCTCTACAGGATAAACACCATAGAGCTCCAGATTCCGCCACTTAGGGAGCGTGGCAACGACATAATCCTCCTTGCCGAGCATTTTGCCGGAATCTACGCCAACAAATACGACAAGGGCACCGCAAAGATCTCAGAGTCAGCTAAAAGCAAACTCCTCTCCCACAGCTGGCCGGGCAACGTGCGCGAGCTTCAGCACTGTATGGAAAGGGCCGTGGTAACAATGCAGGGCAACACGATAACCGACGTATCTATATCGCCGTCGCCCAACGGCAAGGAAGAGAATCAGGGGGCTGATACTTCCCCGATACTCAACCTCGAGGAACTGGAACGCAACGCCATACGCCGCGCCGTATCCATCTGCAACGGCAACCTTACCCAGGCCGCCGAAAAACTCGGAATCACAAGATACGCACTTTACAGAAAAATAGAAAAGTTAGGAATATAATATAATTACGAAATCCGAATTACGAATTACGAATGCTCTAATTCGGATTTCGTAATCCAAAATTCGTAATTCGTAACTCGTAATTCGTAATTAAAAAAAATGTTTGAGAATTTGTTTCACAGCAAGAGCAATGAGAGGCTCAGGATGATGATAGAGGCCATCAGGACAAGGGATTTCTCGCTGCAATATTCCACAGAGAAATTGCGCGGCGAGGAGAAGGCTCTTGCTATGGAGATAAATTCGGTAATCAACGAGTTCCGGCAGACCACTCTTGAGCAGGAGACTCAGTATCAGTATTTTGAGACCTTGCTGAACACCGTGGACTCCATCCTTATAGTCACCGACGAGCAATACAACGTATGCTGGATGAACAAATCGGCGGTGGAGGGATTGTGCGGTTTCAAGTTTCAGAAAATAAGCGATTTAGTAAGCATCTCGGAGGAACTCGCCAGGGTATTGCAGGAAGGCAAGCCCGGCGAGCAGAGATTAGTGTCGTTTGCGCCCAAGGGCGAGGACGTGAAAAACTATGCCGTGAATTTCAGCAACTTATACAACAAGGGATTTTATTACAAACTCTTCTACATTCAGAACATTCAGACAATAGTTCAGGAAAACGAGGCCAAGACCCAGCAGCAACTCGTGCGCGTGCTCACCCACGAGATTATGAACTCGCTAACCCCGATAATATCGCTTGCCGACACTCTCCGCGAACAGTGCGAGGAAGGCGGCCTGGATGCCGACGACACTCTGATGGCTCTTAAGGCCATTCACCGACGCAGCAGCGGACTCCTCCAGTTTGTGGAAAACTACCGTCAACTTCAGAAAATCTCTCAGCCCAAACTCGCTCCCGTATCCATCGGCGACCTCATCTGCGGAATCCTGAAACTATATGCCAATCCTATCATAAAAACCGACATCGAGGATCCTGATACCACCATCCAGATCGACCGCTCCCAGATGGAGCAGGTGATAATCAACCTCCTGAAAAACGCCTGCGAGGCTTGCGAGGACACCGGCCGCGAGCCCGTAATCACAATCTCCACCCGACTCAACAAACAGAAACGTGAGGTAAGCATCTCCGTCTCCGACAACGGCAAGGGCATCCTCCCCGAGGTGATGGACAGGATTTTCGTGCCCTTCTTCACCACCAAGACCGGCGGCTCAGGCATCGGCCTCAGCCTCTGCAAACAGATAATCTCCCTCCACGGCGGCACAATATCCGCCTCGTCAAGCGAGGAAGGAACAACATTTAGGATTGTGATGGGATGGTGAAAAATTAACGTCAGTTCGGCAAAATTGTATTGTCGCCTTCGGCGTTTGGTGGTGAACAAAAATTATCAAAAATTTATCAAGAATTAATCAAAAATTCTCTTCAGAAAAGTAATTTTTGAAAAATTTTGGGTAATTTTTGGTAATTTTTGTTGATAAATCTTCGCCGCAGGCGCAAGATGACAATTCATCGAACTCACGTAAAATCTATCACATTAATTTTCAGGAAAATACAAACAAAAATCACGTTTTCGAGCAAATTTACCCCCAAAAAAATCACGTTTTCGAGGGTTGAGAAGGGTCAAAAAATCACGTTTCCGAGGTTCAATGCCCTAAAAATGGCCAAATTACCGAAAAATTTTCGTCCAAATTACTGAAAAATTTTTAGCCAAATTACCGAAAAATTTTTGGCCAAATTACTGAATTTTGAAAAAACATTGTAATTTTGCACTGAAATAAAAGGTAATTTTATGTTAGCAACCAGAATTCATAACAACCAGTCGCAAGTTGTAGATGCTTGTATGTCATTGTTTTATTCCCTAAACAGTGATTTTAAGCGTATGCTTGTTGAGAATATGAACATTGCATACAAAAAAGACATTTCACTTAAAGACAAATTCGAATCTCTTTACCAGAAATGGTTTGAAGAAACTTGCATTTTCTCGAATCCTAACAAATTTGTAGAAAACAATAATTTCAAAGAGATTGTCAATTTGGGAGAACCTGTCGTTCCCTTTATAATCGAGAAAATAAAAGAAATGCCATCTGATTTGGTAAAAGCCTTGAATCTTATTTACAATCAAAGAATTTCAGAAAAGAAAGTATCAATTTCGGAAGCTTGCAAATTATGGATAGAGAAACTCGGATACTAATAGACTATTTTCCTAAACTGAAGGACGACAAAAATTTCAAAATAACAAGTCCTTGGACTTACGATTACAATTGCATAGCCTGGGCGGTCGGAATTTCATCAAACAGACTTTGGCCAGTAGTTGAAGACGAAGATGGCAATATCATAGATCCTTCAAATTACGATGAATTCGACGAAGAGTATCTATGGCCTGAAAATGTGAAACGCGACAAAACCATAGAGAGTTTCATTGAATGTTTCAATCATTATGGATTCGAGATTTGCGACAACGGCAATTATGAAGATGGATTCGTAAAAATAGCCCTTTATCAAAAAGACAAAGAATGCACGCACGCCTGCCGTCAATTGGAAAACGGATTTTGGACCAGCAAAATGGGACCTTTAAACGATATTCAACATTCTACTCCAGAAGTTCTGGAGGGACAATACTATGGCAAAGTAACAACATTTATGAAGAAAAATATTTAGACAAAAACAGGTCGCTAATGTACAAAATCCGTACATCAGCGACCTGTTTTTTTTGTGCCCACCGTGCGATTTCGCACGTTTCCACTGTGCGCACTGTGCGATTTCGCACACTTTCCGCTCTACACTCTCAACCCTAATCTCCGCTCCCTCAATCACTTACACATTTGGCACGCTGATTGACATCACTGTTAGCAAAAACCACTAAGAAAAAATGAAAAACTATATCAGAAACATATCAGTGGCGGTGATGATTACGGCATCGGCGGTGGGGGCGCAGGCTCAGCAGACGGGCGACACCCTGGTTCTCGATCTCGGATCGGCCATACTGATGGCGCAGGAACAATCGCCCGAGGCCCAGCAGGCACGGAGCAACTTCCTGGCGGAATACTGGCAATACAGATCGTTCCGCGCCAACTACCTGCCGTCGCTATCCGTAAGTTCGTCGCCTTACCTCAACAAGGAGATCAACAAGATAACGATGCAGGACGGAAGCGAGGCTTTCATAAAACAGGATTTGTTCGGGGCCGACATCTCGATGCAACTGACGCAGAACCTGGCGCTGACAGGCGGAAGTTTCTTCGTGAAGAGCAACCTCAGCCGGCTCGACGACCTCAGAAACAACACCACATCATACAGCGCGCAACCGCTACTTGTGGGATATCAGCAAAGCCTCTTCGGATACAACGCCCTGAAATGGGACAAGCGGATAGAGCCGGTGAGATTCAGCGCCGCCAAGAAGGAATACGCCGAGACCCTGGAACTGATATCAGCGCAGACCTGCAACAGGTTTTTCGCACTGGCCGGCGCGATAACCTCGCAGGAGATGGCCAAGGAGAATTTCGCAACATCAGACACTCTATACAGAATGGCCAAGGGACGATACGAGATTGGAACCATCAGCCAGAACGAGATGCTTCAGTTGGAGATAAACAAACTCCAGGACGAGACCCGGGTGATGGACGCCGAGATAATCCTGCAAGACCAGATGCAGAGTTTCAGGTCGTTCCTTGGACTATCGCAGACCACGCCAATAAAACTCAACATCCCCGACTCGGTGCCGGAGTTTCAGGTAGAGATGGAAAAGGCGCTGAGCCTCGCATTAGAAAACAGCCCCGACCCCGAGCAATTCAGCAATATGGTGATGCAGAGCAAGAGCAACCTCGCATACGCCAAGGCAAACCGAGGACTCAAGGCCGACATCTACCTGCAACTGGGACTCTCGCAGACAGGTCCCGACATCCCGACAGCGTATCAGGACCCAAACAACCAGATGAGGGCAAGCGTTACACTGGCGCTCCCGATACTGGACTGGGGACGCGGAAAAGGAAGGGTGAAGGTGGCTGAATCGCAACTGGAGACCGCCACCACACGCGCCCAGCAGGGAATGAGGGATTTTGAGCAGAACATTCAGAAACTGGTGATGCAGTTCAATATGCAGGGCAAGAAGGTGAACGTGGCATCCCTCACCAACAAGAGGGCCGAGAGCCGGAGCAACGTGGCCACCAAACTATATATGATGGGTCAGAGTTCGATACTCGACCTTAATTCCGCCATCAACGAGAAAAACAACGCAAGAAACAACTATATGAACACACTGTCGGAATACTGGAGGCTCTACTACACAATAAGAAGCATCACCGGCTACGATTTCGAACACGACACAGAGATCCAAGTGACTGAAATGTTGAAGTGATTGAAGTGATTTCGCACAGATGACACTGATTACACAGATCTTTCACAGATTATTTTTTATATTAAAAATCTGTGTCATCTGTGTAATCTGTGCGAGAAATCGAAAATCAAAAATCAAAAATGTAAAAAATGGACATACAACTAACCCCAAGGCCTTGGTACAGGAAGTACCTTTGGCACATAATAGCGGGAATGGCATTTTTGGGAGTGCTGATATATACCGCAACCCTGGCATTCCGCCCCAAGAGCGTGATGATAAACAACAGGGAATTCAAAATATCGGAAGCATCCGACGCCCACTTTACGGAATACGTAAACGTGGAGGGCATCGTGAAACCCATCCAGACCATCAAGGTAAACGCCCTCGAGAGCGGTTTCGTGGAGCGGATAGTGGCCGAGGAGGGCGCAATGCTCAGTGTGGGCGATACCATCCTGATACTGATGAATCCCGACCTGACCCGCACACTGGAGGACGAGCAGAGCAACTGGCAAAACTCCGAGCGCAACTACCGCGAGCAGGAGATAGAGATGGAGCAGAAGAGCATAGTATTGCGTCAGCAGGCCCTCGACGCCAGGCATCAGATATCCAGCCTCGAGAAAAAACTGAGGCAGAGCCGTGAGGAGTTCAAGATGGGAATCAAGAGCAAGGCCGAACTCGAGGTGATAGAAGAGGATTTCCAGTATCAACTCAGACGCACCGAACTGCAGATGGAAAGCCTCAGGCACGACAGCACAGCCACAATCCTGAAGCGCGATATGATAGAGGCCAACCGCACCGCCAACAACAAGAAACTGGACCGTTGCAACCAACGCACCGCAAACCTCGTAGTAAGGGCCACGGTGGCAGGTCAGTTGAGTTTCCTGAACGCCACGATAGGTCAGCAGATATCAGCCGGAAGCAGCGTTTGCGAGATCAAGGTGCTCAGCGAGTTCAAGATAAGCACGGCGCTGTCGGAATACTACATCGACCGCATCAGCACCGGACAGCAGGCCAACATAAAATATCAGGACCAACTTTATCCGCTGAGAATCAGCAAGGTGGTGCCTGAGATAAAGAACAAGACCTTTGACTGCGACCTTGTATTCACCGGCGAGAAACCATCGAACATACGCCTCGGCAAAAGTTACACAATACAGGTGGAACTCGGGCAGACCGAAAACGCAATCCTGATAGACCGTGGCGACTTTTACGCCACCACGTTCGGCAACTGGATATACAGGCTATCGGCCGACGGCACACGGGCCGAGAAGGTAAGCATCGAGATAGGCCGTCAGAACCCGAAACAATACGAGATCCTCTCGGGCCTCAACCCCGGCGACCGCGTGATTATCTCCGGTTACGAAAAACTGGGAAACAAAGAGGAATTTATAATCAAAAATTAAAAATCAATAATGTTATGATACTCCACAACATCAAAATAGCATTCCGCAACCTTCTGAAATACAAACTTCAGAATGTGATAAGCATACTATCGATAGCCATAGGCATCGTAGCCATATCGGCCGTGCACTCGTTTCTGAGCAACGTTCACGAGCCACGCATCTGCAACGAGCCATACTTCGACAGGACTTTCAAGGTGACAATCTTTGGAGAAAACAAGAACTTCAATATAAAAGACCTCCAGGGACTGGAAACTATGGAGGGCGAGGCCCTCAGCGAAATAGGATACACATTCGGCAATGGACAAATGGTAATCAAGCACAACGGCCAGCAATACAAGACCAAGAAATATCCAGACGCCATAAAACCCAACCTTCTGAATTTCTTTGCCATAAGGTCGGTAATAACAGGCGACAGAATTGCAACACTCAAGGACAACGACGCCGTGATATCGCAGAAATTCGCCAAGAAGATTTTCGGTGATGAAAACCCAATAGGCGCCACAATAGAATACTTCGAAAAGGAATTCACCATAGTGGACGTTTGCGAGAACAGCACATTCTATAATAAAACGCCAAGGGTAGGCGACGTTATGATGACGGAGAAATATCTGCACTATTCCTGGGATGATGAGATAGAAACCAGCATCGCCTATCTGGTAATGAAGGAAGGCGTGGAATACGAAACCTTTGCCCACGAGATAGCCTCAAGGCTTGGCAGACCAAGAAGCGAGGTCTGGGTGGACCAGATATGCAACAACGGCCAAACCGACTACATAAGTTTGACAAGTGTCCTCTATATCATCGGCTATATGATACTTCTGGCATCCATTATCGGCTTCCTGAGAATGCAGATACAACTGTTCTGGATGCGCAAGAGGGAGATAGCCCTCCGCGTAATAAACGGCGCCAAGAAACACCAGATATTCCTGACACTGATCACCGAGACCGCCATCACCATAATCCTGTCGTCGGTGCTGGCAGTGATATTTGGCATAATGCTCAGCAATTCGGCATTCGTGGCCAAGGCGGAGAGTGAATTTGAATTGGAAATACTAAACAAACTGGAATTCTACAGCGCCATAGTATGCGGAGGCCTCATAGCCGCCTGCGGAACCATCATCTACATAGTGCTGATAAAAATATGCAATTCCAACAGCGGACTATCAGCCGTGATGCGCAAAAGCAATTCACACATATTCCGCAACATAATGCTTGGAATACAGACATTTATCTGTATGGTGCTGATAAGCCTGTCGTCAGTGATAATATACAGTGGGCTCCAACAAGACTACAGCAACCAGATCCCGAAGGAAGACCGTGGATATCACGACGCCATCAGCATCAAGAACCATTTCAACAATGAACTTTACGACGAGATCAGCAAACAACCGGAGTTGAAATCATCATTCAAGGTCTTAAATACGGGCGTTGGAGAAGCCGATTTGGGCCTCGACACCGCCGGGCAAAGAAATACTTGGACACAATTATATTATCTGTCAGACGTCGCTCAGTTAGATTTCCTAACCATAGACGGCAAGTATCAGAGACAGGATTTCGCAGACAACAATTGCTGTATCCTAAGCGAGAAGTTCCGTGAAAAATGCGAGTCTCAGGGCTTGCTCGCCGACGGCACAATCTCTGTAAAACACACCCAGAGATTCTGGGATGAGGAAGGCAACGAAAGAGAACACAGCGAAATCCAAACTCTGAAAGTATCAGGCACCTACAAATCCATAGCCTACCAATACTACGTTCCGCAAATAATCGTAGTAGGCGAACTTCCTGATTTTGTGGGCAGAGGCCAGGAATGGATACTGATATCACAACCCGGACAGCGAGACCAACTGATGGACGCCATACAATCGTGCATCGAAAGAGTGGAGCCCGGCCTCAGCGACGAGATAGCCCTCCCATACACCCAGAACATAGAGGAGCAGGTTAATTTCGTACATTCCACACTCACCGGCCTCTGGATACTCGGGCTCACCTGTCTGATACTCTGCATATCAGGCATATACAGCACCGCCGCGCTCGACACCCGTGCCCGCCGCAAGGAAATGGCCATCCGCAAGATAAACGGAGCCAAGGCCAAAGACATAGCGATGCTGTTCGTGAAATCGTACATCTGGATCCTGATACCGGCAGTATTGCTGTCGTCGCTACTCACGATAGCAATAATTGTAGAAGAGGATATCAACGCACCATACAGCCTGTTCTTCATCGGCATAGGCATATCGCTGATATGCATAATAGCCACCCTGGCCTACCACATCCGCCAGATAATGCAGGTGAACCCTTCCGAAATCATCGCGAAGGAATAAGAATCATAAACAAGAAATTAAATAGTAAAGATTTTCTCTATTTTATTTTCGGCATTGGCATTTTGTCAAAAACTTGTTTTTTGACCATTTTCGAGCACTCTCAAGTCGGTAGAAAAGAATAATTGAGTGCTCATTTTCAAATTGGGAAACTTATCCCGCTAAAAATGCGGTGATTTTTTCCAATTGGAAAATGCGCTTTAATAACATTATTGCGGTTTTGGCGCGCGAAAATCGGTTATTAACATAACCGGAAAATGCCAATGCAGAAAATAAAATAATGAAAATCAAAAACATAATCATAAATCAAAAATTAAAAATCAAAAATAATTATGATACATCTCAACAACATCAAGAAAGTATTCCGCACAGAGGACATCGAGACCTGGGCCATCAGAAACGTAAACCTCGATATAAAGCAAGGTGAATTTGTAGCCATAATGGGACCATCGGGTTGCGGAAAATCCACACTCCTCAACATCCTCGGCCTGCTCGACAATCCGAGCGAGGGCCAGTACATCCTCAACGGCAAGGACGTGAGCACCCTCAGCGAAAACGAGCGCACCGACATCCGCAAGGGCTTTATCGGTTTCGTGTTCCAGAGTTTCAACCTCATCGACGAACTCAACGTAACCGAGAACATCGAGCTTCCGCTCCTCTATATGAACATCTCAGCCAAGGAGCGCGCCGAGAGAGTAAAGGCCGTAATCCAAAAGGTGGGCCTCTCGCACCGCACCAAGCACTTCCCCAACCAACTCTCGGGAGGTCAGCAACAGCGTGTGGCAGTGGCTCGGGCCGTGTTGCCAAATCCCAAAATAATACTCGCCGACGAGCCCACAGGAAACCTCGACTCCAAAAACGGCGAGGAGGTGATGGACCTCCTGAGATCGCTCCACAAGGAAGGCACCACGATAATAATGGTGACCCACTCCCGCCACGACGCCCAATACGCCGACCGAATAATCAACCTCTTCGACGGCGAGAT
>JAKSLV010000092.1 GCA_024401025.1 Bacteroidales bacterium | reverse complement strand
CGTCGGCCTTCCAGTTCTCGTTCTGGTTGAATGTGGCGTCCATATTGAGGAAGTTGGGGAAGAAACGGCGCGCAGTTACCTTGCAGGCCATCTGATAGAGGTCGTAGTTGCGGTCCTCGGGCAGATAGTTTACGCCGCGCTTCTTTTTCCAGATCTGGATTGGGAAAATGGCTGTGGAGCTGTTGCCCACGCCCTCGTATGTAGATATCAGGAGCTCACGGATGATGCAGCGGCCCTCTGCCGAAGTATCAGTTCCATAATTTATAGAGGAGAACACCACCTGATTGCCACCACGCGAGTGTATGGTGTTCATATTGTGGATGAAAGCCTCCATAGACTGATGCACACGGTTTACGGTGCGGTTGATGGCATGCTGCTTCATGCGCTCCAAGCCCTTTAGCCCGTCGAGCGGCTTGTTGATGAAGTCGTCGATTTCGGCATTGTAGAGGCTTGAGTAATCCTCGCCGTTGAGGTTTTCGAGGATCTTTACCTCCTCGATATAGCTGGTGCGCACAAATGGCGCAAGGTAATAATCGAAAGCAGGGATGGCCTGTCCGCCGTGCATCTCGTTCTGCGATGTCTCCATGGAGATGCATCCGAGTATCGAGGCGGTCTCTATTCTCTTGGCAGGGCGGCTCTCACCGTGTCCGGCGTAGAAACCGTCGCGGAGAATCTTGTCGAGCGGATGCTGCACGCATGTGAGCGACTTGGTGGGATAGTAATCCTTGTCGTGCACGTGGAGGTATCCATTGCGCACGGCATTGCGGGCCTCCTCGGAGAGCAGCATGTCGTCCACGTATGGTTTTGTAGTCTCGCTGGCAAACTTCATCATCATGCCGGCAGGGGTGTCGGCATTCATGTTGGCGTTCTCGCGGGTAACATCGTTGCTCTTGGCCTCGATGATCTCCATGAACACGTTTCGTGTCTTGGCCTGACGAGCCACGCTGCGGGTGTGGCGGTAGCTGATGTATTCCTTGGCCACGTCCTTGCGGCTGCTCTTCATGAGCTCCATCTCCACGCGGTCCTGGATCTCCTCCACGCTCATCTGTCGGTTGCCGGTGCAGGCAATGCGGTTGGTGATTCGGTTAATAAGTTTCTCATCCTCGCCGGCCTCTGTCTTCAGCATGGCCTTGCGGATGGCGGCAGCAATCTTCTCTTCGTTGAATCCTACTACTCTTCCGTCTCTTTTAAGTACAGTCTCTATCATTTCAGGTTCTTTGGTTTTAGCATTCTTAATGGTTTGCGATTCCATGTCTTTCCAAATGTTAAATAATAGTGTAAGGTTGATTGTTTAAGTTTATCAAATAAAATCAAGTTTTTTTGATGATCTTTGATTATACAAAGTAATACAAAAAAAATCGCAAACGTGCAAAAAAACACAACATTTTTCAAGTGTGAGTTACGTGATTTATATTTTTGTGGAAAACTCACGTTTAGTGCTGATACTCTTGCAGTTTGCGATTTCCGCAATCTGTGGAAAACTTTTTTAGTGCTGATTTTGCAATGTTAAGTTTTTAATTTTGTAAAGTTTGCAAGCCCAAAATTCGGCGGATTTTATTGCTCGGGGCACATTGTCCACACAGATTTCCCACACTATTATTATATATCATTTCTAGCGAAGCAACCAAATAAAACCCACTATAATCATAATAAATGCAAAAAAAGCGGTGTCTTCTGTGTTATCTGTGCGAAAACTTATGGAAACAAAGATTTTTATTATTACATTTGCAGCGCAAAACGCTTGATACAAATATTAGAAATACCATTAGATGAAAAACTACGTTCTAAACAACGGCGTGCAGATACCGGCCATCGGCCTGGGCACATGGCACAACACCGACGAGAAGACAGTAATAGATACGATACTGAATGCCGTGGAGGTGGGTTACAACCACATAGATACAGCCGCAGTATACGGCAACGAGGCATTCATAGGCAAGGCCCTAAGGCAGTGCGGCGTAGATAGGGACAAACTATTCATTACCAGCAAGGTATGGCGCACAAAGCGTGGATATCAGAGCACTCTGCATGCTTTTGAGCAGAGCATCAACGACCTCCAGGTGGATTATCTGGACCTGTATCTGATACACTGGCCCGCATCCCACAACAACTACGACAACTGGGCCGAGATAAACGCCGAGACATGGCACGCCATGGAAGACCTCTACAAGATGGGCAAGATAAAGGCCATCGGCCTCAGCAACTTCTGGAAACACCATATCGATGCCCTGATGCCTATAGCCAACATAAAGCCAATGGTAAACCAGATAGAGCATCATCCGGGATACACACAGAGCGATGTGGTGGATTACTGCAAGCAGAACAACATCCTGGTGGAGGCGTGGAGTCCGCTTGGCCGCGGCATGGTGCTCAACGACCCAACCCTGAAGACCATAGCACAGAAATACGGCGTGTCGGTGGCTCAGGTTTGCGTGCAGTGGTGCCTCAGGGAAGGAATTCTCCCTCTGCCAAAATCCACTCGCAAGGAGCGCCTTGTAGACAACCTGGATGTGGATGGTTTCGAGCTTTCTGATGCCGACATGGCCACCATAAACGCCATGAACCTCGGCAGCAGCTCCGGCAGCTACCCCGACAACCTTAACGAATAGTCCCCGTAGAGACGCACGGACGTGCGCCTCAAAAATCAAAAATCAAAAATCAAAAATCGAAAATCAAAAATCAAAAATCGAAAATCAAAATTGATAACAATATGAGAAAATTTTTTACAATCATCTGCGCGGCCATCATCATGATGGCTGTATCAGCAAGCGCCAAGGCTCAGTGCGCGTTCCCCGAGGGCACAGTGGGCATCAATCTTGGCGTGGGCGTGGGCACATCCGACTATCACGGATGGGACGGCCACAACCACCACTATGACAACATCACAGTGCCTACATTCAATTTTGCGCTCGACTACGGTTTCCTGCCCAACGTGATAAACGGCAACAGCTGCATCAGCGGCGGCGGATACGCATCGTTTGGACGCGGATCGGCCAAGGCCAACGACTGGAAAAACATTGTAGGCCAGTGGAAAGTGGGCACTCGCGGCGCCCTCCACTACACATGGGTGCGCAATCTTGATACCTACGCCGGCATTGGCATAGGCGCCAAGCACGAATCTGGCAAGGGCAAGTATCTCCCAAGCGGCGACAAGACTCCCAAGGACAGCAAGACAGATTTCGACTGTTTCGGTTTTGGCGGAGCCAGATACATCATGGGCAACTTCAGCGTGTACTTGGAGATAAGCACCACCAACATCTCTTGGGGTCAGATGGGTATCTCGTTTGTACTCTAGATTAGAACAAAACACCGGCGGCCACAAAAAAGCGTCCGCCGCAATTATGGATATGCGCGCATCCGATATCGAGCGAGAAACGGATGCGCGCTATTTTTGTGGTCTCTAGGCCAATGCGCTCCTCGGCGTAGAATCCCGGAAGGGCTCCCGGCGCATACCCGGCCTTGCCCTCTATCAGCGGCATCAGGGCACGGCGGCGTTCCATGAGGCCCAGCTTTAGGCCCGCGGTGATGGGCGCCACCATGCCGGTGCGGTCTTTTAGAGAGCTGAGGCCTGCCCCCATGCCGAATGACAGCCTGTTGGTGTGGTTGTAGTAATAATGGTAGCTGGCGGCGGCACCGGGAGCATCAGGATACACCAAAACCGAAGCCTTGCCCACAAACCACCCATAATCGCTCTGCGACATGGCCGTATGGCTTGCAAGCAAGGCTGCAATTACAATAAACACTATTCTCCTCATAGGGAAGACGATGAAAATTTAGCTTACTTCTTTACAACTGTGCCGTTGAACTTGAGCTCGAAAACGTTGTTGGGCGCATCGAGCGAGAGGTATACCGTTACCGACTTGCTGAACACGCCGGCCTCCTTGGCATCAAACACTGTGGAAATCTTGCCTGTTTTGCCGGGCAGGATGGGAGCCTTTACGTATTCCAGCTTGGTGCATCCGCAGGATGCCTCGGCGTTGGTGATGAACACGGGCTTGTCGCCGGTGTTGGTGAAGGTAAACTCCACTGTCTTGGGCTGGTCCTGAGGGATTTCGCCAAACTCGTACTCGGTCATGTCCCACTTTACGGCGGCTGCCTTGTTGGTGGAAAGCTCGGCCTTCTGGTTGCTGTTGCCGCTGCCGAAGAGGTCGGTCCACTGTGCCGAGGCGCTGGCTGATATCATCATCATGATGGCAAATGCTGCCATAAAAAACAAGTTCTTCATATTTTTTAAGTTTTTACCGGGTTTAATAAAAAATCTGTTTACACCATTATAGACGGATTTTGAAGCAAAAAGTGTATTTTTTATTTTATAAAAAAAGTTAATTCGATTTTTTTTGTAACTTTGCATCATAAATCAAATTTTACAAAACACAATGAGAAATCTAGTATTCAAAAACATGGTCATGGCGGCGGCGGTATCCCTGATGCTTGCCTCCTGCAGCGGCTCCTCGCATGAAAGGCAAGTATCAGAAACAGCAGCTTCAGCCAACGGAAAGGCTCCCAAATACATATTCTACTTTGTGGGCGACGGTATGAGTCAGCCTCAGATCTCGATGGCCGAAAAAGCCATCTGTGACGACGGATTCCGCAATCAGTTCAGTACCGAAACCTGCGACTATTACGACCTGCCTGCCGACAACAAGCTGAACCTGAGAAAGTTCACCACCCTCGGCATGGCCACCACCAACGCCGAAAACCGTTTCATAACATGCTCGGCAGCTGCTGCCACAGCCCTGGCCACCGGACACAAGACCACCATAAACACCATATCGATGAACGGCGACCGCACCCAGAATCTGGAATCTGTGGCCGAGAAAGCCCACAAGGCCGGAATGAAGGTGGGAATAGTGACATCAGTGAGCATCGACCACGCCACACCGGCCTGTTTCTACGCCCACACCGAAGACCGCGAAAACTACGAGACCATAGGCAAATGGCTGCTGAAGAGCGGTTTCGACTATTTTGGCGGAGGCTTCGTGAAATGGGGCACCTACAAGGAAACCACGCTGGAGCAGTATCTGGATTCGCTGGAGGCCAACGGATACACAGTGGCAAAGGGCGTAAAGGATTTTGAGGCCCTGAAGCCGGGTTGCGGAAAGGCCATAGCATCAGTAAGCAAAAACTTCAGCGAGTGCCATGACGGCAACAGCCTGCCATACAACATAGACCTGAACGAGCAGGCCGACGACAACGACCGAATTCCCCTCTGCGACTTTGTGGAGAAGGGCATAGAGCTGCTCTACAACGACGACAAGGGTTTCTTCCTGTTCTGCGAGGGCGGCAAGATAGACTGGACCGACCACGCCAACGACGCCGTATCAAACGTATACGAGACCATAGCCCTGGACCAGGCAATAGCCGTGGCCCTGAGATTCTACAACGAGCACCCCGACGAGACCCTGATAATCTTTACCGGCGACCACGAGTGCGGCGGCCTTACTCTCGGCTTTGCAGGCACTCACTACGAATCGGCTTTCGAGCTGATGAAAAACCAGAAAAGATCATTCGAGGAGTTTGGCGCCTACATGCGCAAGTTTGTGAAGGAAAACAGCTTTGAGGCAGTGCTTCAGGAACTTAAGGACAATTTCGGCCTTGGCAACGACGGCCCTCTGGCCCTGTCGCCATACGAGACCAAGCGCTTGAAGGAGGCTTATCAGACCTCGCGCGAGGGCGCACAGGCCAGCATTTCCAAGGAGGAGAGATCGCTATTCTACGGCGGATACGAGCCAGTAACCGTGACCGCCACCACCATACTCGACAACAAATGCGGCGTGGAATGGGCCAGCTTCTCCCACACAGCCCTGCCAGTGCCCGTATACGCCATAGGATGCGGCAGCCAGCTGCTGGAGGGATATTTCGACAACACCGACATCCCCAAAACAATAATGAAGCTGAAGGGCTGGAAATAATCTGACATGAGATTGGGAAACATCAGCCGCAGAAACCTGATATTTGTGGCGGTATCGTGCGTGCTGATACTCGCCATGGCCCTGATGCCCACCGGCTACGAAAACCCGTCGCTTACCGAGGACACCTTCTATCAGAAGGCCGAGGTGTTGGAAGTGGACAACAGCGGCCTCCAGACAATATCGGTGGTTACCATTGGCAATCAGAAACTTAAGATAAAGATACTGGGCGGACAGTTCGACGGCAACGTTCTCCAGGCCGAGAACGTACTTAACGGCCACAAAAACATCGACAAGATATTCGCCCCCGGCGACATGGCCCTGGCGGTGATAAAGACCGACCACGCCCACGACAAGATCCTGAGCATCAGGGCACAAGACCATTACAGGAGCGGCATAGAGCTGATACTGGCGGCAGTGTTTGTAATAGCGCTGCTGGCTTTTGCAGGCTTTACGGGCGTAAAGGCCATAGTGTCGTTTGTGTTTACGGCGCTGTGCTTCTGGAAGGTGCTGCTGCCGCTGCTGCTGGACGGCTGGGCTCCCGTGCCGCTGGGCTTGGGAGTATCGTTCGCCACCGCCGCCGTGGTGATACTGCTGGTATCGGGAGTGGGCCGGAAAGGCCTCACCGCACTAACGGGCTGTTTCTGCGGAGTGGCGTTTACAGCCGTGGTGGCCACCATCAGCAGCCACTGGTTCAAGATTCCCGGCACAGTGCAGGACTACAGCGAGGCGCTGATATACAGCGGTTTCCAGCTCGACCTCTCGGGAATATTCCTGGCATCGGTTTTCATATCGGCCAGCGGCGCACTGATGGACGTATCCACCGACATTGCAGCCAGCATCGACGAGCTGCACAGCCGCATGCCCGGACTATCGGCCCGGGAGCTCATGAAATCGGGGTTCAAGATAGCGCGCCCCGTGATAGGCTCCACCACCACTACCCTATTGTTCGCATATTCAGGCGGTTTCATATTCGCCTTCATGGCGTTCATGAGCAAGGGAATGCCCTTCGAATACATCGTAAACACGCCATTCATCTCCGCCGAGATACTCCACACCATAGTAGGCAGCCTTGGCCTGGTGCTAACAGCTCCAATAACGGCTGTGGTTGGAGGGCTGATATATGGCAATATGGAACACAGATGACACTGATTGCGTAATCCGCGTTCCATCCAAAATCAAAAATCAAAAATCGAAAATCAAAAATCAAAAATCAAAAATGCCAAAATTACGACTCTTATATTTCCTGCAGTTTGCGGCGTGGGGAGCGTACCTTCCCAGTATGGGCAGGTTCCTGTCAAGCCACATGCTGGCCGGAAGCATCGGCCTGTTTTTCAGCAGCATAGGATTGGTGTCGCTGATAATGCCGGCGCTAATGGGCATGGTGGCCGATAGGTGGATTCAGGCACAGAGGCTCTACGGCATCTGTCAGATAATCTGCGCCATAGCCATGGCATCGTTGGGATTGTACACCGAAACCTTTGGAGGAGGAGACACGGCAAAGATATATTTTCTTTACCTGACAGCCATAATGTTCTACATGCCGTCGCTATCGCTTTGCAATTCTGTATCCTACAATGCGCTTGAGAAATCGGGAATGGACCCGATAGCCACTTTTCCAAAGATAAGGCCTCTGGGCACGGTGGGTTTTGTGGCCAGCATGTGGATTGTGGATCTGCTTGGATATCAGACATCAGGAATGCAGTTTTTGCTGAGCGGACTGATAAGCCTCTCAGCCGGATTGTACGGACTATCGCTGCCCAAGTGCGAGATTTCCCCAAATACCGACAACAGGACATTTGCCGAGCGCCTGGGACTTAAGGCGCTAAGCCTCTTCAAAAGAAGGGAGATGGCGGTGTTCTTCATCTTTGCCGCGCTCATGGGTGTATGCACCAAGATAAGCGACGGATTTGCAAATACTTACGTATCCAGCTTTGGCGCCATGGAGGAATTTGCCGACACCTTCGGAGTAAGGCACGCCAACATCCTGATATCGCTGTCGCAGATATCGGAGGCCGTCTGCATATTGCTGATACCCATAGCATTCAGGAAATTCGGATTCAAGAACGTGGTAATAATAGCCATGGTGGCTTGGGGGCTGAGGTTTGCGCTCTTCGGCCTTGGCAATCCGGGCAGCGGTGTCTGGATGCTGATACTCAGCTGCCTGATATACGGCGTGGCGTTCAACTTCTTCAGCATATCGGGATCGCTGTTCGTAAACAAGGAATGTGAGCCCGGGATAAGGTCGTCGGCTCAGGGCCTATATATGATGATGAGCAGCGGCATAGGCTCCATTTTCGGAATGATGGGCGCTCAGGCCGTTGTGAGCCATTTCGTGAACCTTCGGGAGACTCCATTGGAAACATGGGAAGGCTGGCAGACATCGTGGCTGATATTTGCCGCCTACGCGCTGGCGGTAGGTTTGCTTTTTGCCCTGATGTTCCGCAAAAAATAGTGGATTTTCCGCCAAAAGTATGCGTTTTGGGTAGGTTTTGGCGGAATATCACCCCATATATTCCGCCAAAAGTATGCAATTTTGATAGGTTTTGGCGGAAAATCACCCCCTATATTCCGCCAAAAGTATGTAATTTTGATAGGTTTTGGCGGAAAATGCGGTAAAAAATTTCGTTTTTAGAGAAATTAACAATCCAATCGCCCATACGGCATTTTTTGCAGTATGGCGATTTTTGTTTGATTTTTTCGTTAAAAATATTTAAATTTGCAAGCGAAATTAACAAATAACCTCAGTTCCACAGACAAACACGTAGAACAAAAGTTAAAAATATCAACACAAAATCACTAAAAATAATTATGAAAAAATTATTCGCAGCCCTGATTGCGGTCCTGCTCTCAGGATTAATCAATCTAGCCCAAGCCCAAAACGAGCCCAACTATCTCTGCTTTACCGCAGTAGGTGGCGATGCGTCGTTTGGAATGGAAAACAATGGCTTCTACGATTTTCCTGAAATAGAATTCTCCTATGACAGAAACAATTGGGAACCTATGGAATCTGGTGTATATTATTCTCTTAACAATTCACAAAAGGTGTATTTAAGAGGAGAAAATAGAAAAATCTCCCATGACTATTATGGTGACCAATACACAAGATTTATCATGACTGGACAAATTGCAGCCAGCGGAAGTGTAATGAGCCTTTTGGACAATGGAACAGGAACACTTAATGAAGTTTCAGAAAGAGACTGTTTCACAAAGCTTTTCTTAGATTGCACAAGCCTTGTTCAAGCTCCAGATCTGCCTGCAATGTCCGTATCAGAAAACGGCTACCATAATATGTTTAATGGATGTACAAGTTTGACCAAAGCACCAGAAATTCCTGCTACCGACATGAACCTACTTAGTTGCGAGGCAATGTTCGCAAATTGCACATCCCTTGTAGAAGGTCCATCAGTTCTCTATGCCAGTGCACCATTCTGTTATGAAGGTATGTTTTCTGGATGTATAAATCTAACCAAAGCTCCAAAATTACCTAACCAATGGGTATCTTGGGGTTGCTGCAACGCTATGTTTGCTGGATGTACATCCTTGGAAACAGCACCTGAACTGCCAGCCGAATATCTAGCCGACCAATGTTACAGCTGCATGTTCAACGGATGCAGCAGTCTTAAATATGTTAAAGTTCATTTCACGGACTGGAACGACGCCAATTATTCTACAAAAGATTATTACTACGACTCCGACAAGGCCGGCAAAGGTTGGTTATACAACGTTGCACCTAAAGGAACTTTCGTATGTCCCCAAAACCTAAATATTGACGTAGACCGTAACGGAGACTACATCCCTGATGGCTGGGAAATCGTGTATCTGGAAGATCTTCCCAACGACGATGAGCCCAACTATCTCTGCTTTACCGCAGTAGGTGGCGA
>JAKSLV010000091.1 GCA_024401025.1 Bacteroidales bacterium | reverse complement strand
TCTTAACGAAATTGAAGTATCTTTTACTGACTGGGGCAACAACACTGCCTCTTGGGTTTACGGAGTTGAAACAACCGACGGTACATTCATTTGTCCACAAAGCCTCTTAGTGAAATACGGACCATCTTACATCCCTGAAGGATGGAAGGTAATAAAGACCGACGACCCCGTCATTCCCGAAGACCCCGACGATCCCGACCCCAACCCCGACCCCGACCCCAACAACCCCAATTCTCCTGACGGATCGCTTGCGCCCATCACTCAGACTCCTGAATCGGCTGCAAAGTCAACTTGTCCGGGCAATTTTGCCGAGGTTGAGCTCAAGTTCAATGGAATAGACCGTCCTTACCGCTATAAAGTAATGGGCATCCACAGCGATTTCCAGGAATGGAAAAGCGACAAGAACATAATCGAGATACCTATCTCTGACGACGAAACTGAGTTTGGCATCAAGAAATACACTATCGATTTCCAGTATGAAGAACCAGCATCAGGATCCCCAGACCATATCGACGTAGATGTAATCGTAAACTTCCCCAAGGACTACATCAAGGTAATCTACGAGGACATCGTCTATGTGGACAACGGTAAACATGAATTCACAGACTTCCAGTGGGTGGATTCAGATGGCAACGAGATCAACAACGCCAACCGCCAATTCATGCAGGTACTGGATTTGCCACAAAACGGTGGCCAGTACAGCGTTAAGGTTACCACAGAATCAGGCGTAAGTCTAAAAATCTGTCCTCAGGACATAGATCCAGTAGACATATCCAAGAGCATCAGATGCAGCGCCAGCGTGTACCCCAACCCTATAGAGGCCAACAAGGAGTTCTCCATAAAGCTCAACGGATTCAGCGACGCCATGCTAGAAAACTGCAATGTGTACATCTACAGCAGCACCGGAGCCCTGATACGCACATTCCAGGGCGTGGGCAGCGAGATAAAGACCTCTCTGCCATCGGGTTCGTACAGCGGAACTGCCGTATCAGGAAACACCAAAACCACATTCAAACTATTTGTAAAATAACATGAAGATGAGAAAAACAATAAACATGCTGATGCTTGCCCTCCTCTGTTGGATGGCGCTGCCAGCACACGCCCAGCGCGGCAACAACCAGGAAGTGGACATCATGTATTATTTCGGCTGCCACAAGGGACAATACCTGTGGGTGGACGGAGGCATCAGATATACAAACATTTATGTGAACAAACCATTCACATCGGCATACAAGAACACCAACGGAGAAATCAGCAGGATAACGCCCAAGGTGAGGGTAGGCTATCAGTGGTTTTTCCTGAAGAACCTGGGTGTGGGCATAGGAGTACAGGCCAGCATGCTTAATCTTAATCCTGATACTTTATCATTCAGTACAGAAGAGTACAACGCCATAGATATGTATGGCGACAGCTACATACAACGCACATTGTACCACAATTTTGCCGAGAAAACCAACGGCTACTTTCTCGACATCCCCGTGGGATTGTACTGGCAGCACAACTGGGGCGTAAGCGTGAAGGTAATGCTGGGCCTCGGTGTAATGGCAAACATGATGCCCGGCACCAAATACACCACCGAGGGCAGCATAGAGACCCGCGCCTATTATCCCGAGAGCGACCTTGAGATATATGACGTAACGGGCAAGCCCAACATTACCACTATAGGCAAGCAGAGCGGCAATTACACGATACCAACAATGTTCTCGTCGTTCTTTGAGGCCAACCTACTGATAGCCCTTACCCCGGCCATAGACCTCAGCATAGGAGGAAGCGTTTTCTTCGTAGAAACCGACAGGCAGTTTGGCGGAAAGGGCCCCGTATACGATCCCGACTGCCTGTCGCAAGACGGCTACAAAAACCAGACATACAACGGAGTACTGATGTCGGACTATGCTTACGGAAACGAAACCGCCTCATTATCTGCACACATAGGACTGCGTTTCCGTCTTGGAAAAACCACAAGACTCATGGTGAGGGAATACCGTCAGAGACGCAGGCTTCAGGAAGTAGACCAGATGGAATTCAAGCGCGTGGGCCGTGGCAATTTCAACGACGTACAGCGCCGCCGTCAGGAGATAAGCGATTCTATCCAGCATGAGCAGGAGCTTCAGAGACAGCGCGAGCTTGAGGAGCTGGAGAGAGCGCGTCAGAAACGCATTCAGGATTCGCTCGACAAGGTGGCCGCCGATTCCATAGCACTGGTACGCGCCGAGGAGGCACGTCTGGCCGAGGAGGCAAGAAAAGCCGAGGAGGCCCGCAAGGCCGAGGAAGCCCGCCGCGCCGAGGCCGACCGCAGATACAATGCCCTGATGCAAGAGATCGACAGCCTGGCCAACACCATCAACAAAAACTCCAACTACGGATTCAACAGCTTCAACATAGCCAACAAGACCGTGGAGAAGTGCATAGAGCGCCTTGCCGAGATAATGGTGGAAAACAGCGACCTTAAGTTCCTGGTATTGGGCCACACCTGCGATATCGGCACCGAGGAGCAAAACAAGACTCTGGGTCAGAGGAGGGCTGAGGCTTTCAAGGACGAGCTCGTGAAACGCGGAGTGCAGCCCGAGCAGATCGACTGCGAGACCCGCTGGTATAGCGAGCCGCTGGTGCCAAACACATCGGAGGCCAACCGAACCAAAAACCGACGCATAGAGATCCGCCGTGGCGATCTTAAATGGATTATCGGAAACGGAAATAATTAAAAATCAAAAATCAAAAATGAAGAAATTCTTAGCAATGGCCCTTGCGGCCAGCACACTTACAGCGTGCAACACATCATCCAGCAATCAGACAGCATCAGAAGAGGCAGCATCAGCTCCCAAAGCCCTGATACTCTGCTACTCGCAGACAGGAACCACAAAAACCGTGGCCGAGGAGATTCAGAAACAGACCGGCGCCGACATCGAGTACATAGAGTGCGCTGAGGCCTACGACGGCGATTTCGGCGCCACGATACAGCGCTGGCAGCAGGAGATGAAGGACGGCAAGCTTCCCGAGATAAAGGAGGTGAAGGCCAACCCAACCAACTACGACGTTATTTTCCTCGGATATCCAATCTGGGGCGGCAACTACGCTTCGCCAATGGCCAGCTATCTGAAGACCCAGACACTGGAGGGCAAGAAGGTGGTGCCTTTCATGACATTCGGCAGCGGCGGCAACACAAGCATCAGCAACCTGAAGGCCGCTCTCCCAAAGGCTGAGATAGCCAAGTATTTCGGAATCCGCACAGCAAGAATCTCTGCCGCCCCAGCCGAGATCAAACGCTTCCTGATAGAGCAGGGCTACGTGAAGGGCGAGATTGCCCCTCTCCCAGCCTATTCAGAGATGCAGGCCGTATCGGAGGCTGAGGCTGCCGTTTTCAACGAGGCTTGCTCAGGCTATCAGTTTCCTCTCGGCACACCTGCTGAGTTCGGAATGCGTAAGACCGAGACCTCCACAGACTACGTTTTCAAGGCAAAATCTCAGAATCCCGACGGCAGCGAGGCCACATCAACAATCTATGTGACAGTAGCAAACGGCGGCAAGGCCGAGTTTACTGAGGTGGTGAGATAGGTGATTTTAATTGCAATCCACTCTCATACGGCGGAAACTCATAGAATCAATTTCTGAAGGAAGAGGAACAAAATCCTCTTCCTTTATTTTTATACCCAGAGAGTCAGCCATTTTCAGGTCCCTGACTCTCAGGAAATCGATTGTGTGGCTGCGGTAATTCTGAATAGGCAGCTCCACCATTTGCATATTCCAGTCGTAGGCCTTCATCATGAAAGGCTCGTTGTCGATATGGAGAGTGTCGCCCTCGATAGCGGCCACGGAATCAAGGGCGTAATCCAGCTCGCCGCTCTCCCACTTGAAATCGTTGATATAGAAAAAGTCAATCTCGGGAATGGAGAACGCGTATGTTTTCTCGCGGCCGGTGGTCCACTTACCGTTGATAAAAGCAGTATCAGCTCCATTTATATAAAAATGCTGATACGTGCTGTCGGCGTTGAAAACGAAATAATCCAGACCCTTGGATTCTGGATAGTAATACACGCCGGCGTATTTATCGAGATCGTAGGTGAAAGTGTGGTCGTGGTTGCAATAGCACATCATGCCGCCGAAAAGCAGAATCAGAAGCAAAAGCACCACAATGGCCGCTATAACAAAAATCGTTGTAATCATAGGAGAAAAATTTAATTATTGATTGGTAGAGACGGAACGCGGTCCGTCTTTACAGATTTCTTGGCAAAGATAAAAAATAATATTGCAACCTAAATATTATTTTCCTAACTTTGTGACCGAAAACTTTTTAAAACTAATTTTTTTTACATGAAAAAACTTATGACATTGGTTCTGGCGTCGGCAGCTCTGATGGCCAACGCCCAGGACAAACTGTATCCCAACGAGTTTCCGCTCGGAGACGTAACTATCAACAGCGGCGTACTTAAGCACGCCCGCGACCTCAACATCGAGACACTTCTGAAATACGACTGCGACCGCCTGATGGCGCCTTACCGCAAGGAGGCCGGTCTGGAGCCCAAGGCCAAGACTTATCCCAACTGGGACGGTCTCGACGGCCACGTGGGTGGTCATTACCTGACAGCCATGGCCATAAACGCCGCCACCGGCAACGAGGAATGCCGCCGCCGCATGGAGTACATTATCAGCGAGATAGCAGAGTGTGCCGAGGCCAACAACAAGAACCATCCCGACTGGGGAAAGGGCTACATGGGCGGTATGCCAAACAGCGAGAACATCTGGAAAAACTTCAAGAAGGGCGACTTCGGCGTTTACTGGGGATCGTGGGCTCCGTTCTACAACCTCCACAAGATGTACGCCGGCCTGCGTGACGCTTGGCTCTACTGCGGCAACGAGAAGGCCAAGGAGCTTTTCCTCCAGTTCTGCGACTGGGCCTGCGACCTTACAGCCAACCTCAGCGACCAGCAGATGGAAGGCATGCTTAATAACGAGCACGGCGGCATGAACGAGGTTATTGCTGATGCCTACGCCATTACCGGAAACCAGAAATACCTCGACTGCGCCAAGCGTTTCAGCCACAAGCGCCTCATGACTCCAATGAGTCAGCATCAGGACGCTCTTACAAACATGCACGCAAATACTCAGGTGCCCAAGGCAATTGGTTTTGAGCGAATTGCCGAGCTCTCCGGCGACGAGACCTACCACGAGGCGGGCTCATATTTCTGGGAGAATGTCACCTACACACGTTCGCTCGCATTTGGAGGCAACAGCCGCCGCGAGCATTTTCCATCGGCCGAGGGCTGCATGGATTTCATCAACGACATCGACGGCCCCGAGAGCTGCAACACCAACAACATGCTGAAACTCACCGAGGATCTCCACCGCAGAAATCCCGAGGCCAGATACGCCGATTATTACGAGTTGGCCACATTCAACCATATTCTCTCCAGCCAGCACCCTGAGCACGGCGGATATGTTTACTTCACCCCCGCGCGTCCACGCCATTACAGAAACTACTCGGCCCCCAACATGGCCATGTGGTGCTGCGTGGGCACAGGTATGGAAAACCACGGAAAATACGGCCAGTTTATCTACACCCATGTAGACAACACACTGTTTGTCAATCTCTTCGTGGCCTCTACATTAAACTGGAAGGAGAAGGGCCTGATGCTTACTCAATCCACAGAGTTCCCTTACTCGGAGACCAGCCAGATTACAGTGGACGCCGCTCCAAAATCTGAGGTTACCATCAACGTGAGATATCCTAACTGGGTGGCTCCCGGCAAGATGAGCGTGAAGGTAAACGGTCAGCCAGTAAAAATCGTTACCGGCCCATCGTCTTACATCAGCATCAGCCGCAAGTGGAAGAAGGGCGACAGGATCGACATCAACTTCCCAATGCACAACAGCATTCAGTACCTGCCCAACCAGCCTCAGTACATCGCCATCATGCACGGACCAATCCTCCTTGGCATGAAGACCGGCACCGAGGACCTCGCAAGCCTCATCGCCGATGACAGCCGTTTTGGTCAGTATGCAGGCGGCAAGAAACTCGCCATCAACGAGGCCCCAATCCTCATCAACGAGAATGCCAGCGACATCGCCAATCAGTTGAAGCCTGTAAGCGGCAAGCCTCTGCACTTCCGCCTGGAGACCAAGACCATCAACGCCATCGACAACGAGCTTCAGCCATTCTTCGAGATTCACGACAGCCGCTACATGATTTACTGGCTGGCCCTCTCCGAGAACAAATACAAGGACTACCTCGCCGACCTGGCCAAGAAGGAGCAGGAGCGCAAGGACTTGGAAGACAGAACAGTTGACAAGGTTCAGCCCGGCGAGCAGCAGCCTGAGACCGACCACCGCATGGAGACCGACAACTCTTACACCGGCAACACCAACGACTGTTTCTGGCGCGACGCTTCTAACGGTCACTACTTCAGCTACCTGATGAAGACCGACGGCCTCAGCGACCTGAAGATCCGCCTAAAATACTGGGGCGTTGGCGAGTGGAAGAGCCACGAGTTCGACATCATGATCGACGACGTTTTGGTATACTCGGTAAACAACACCGGCAAATACCGCATCAGCGAGTTCAAGGCCGAGACCTACGACATCCCAGCCTCAGTACTTCAGGGCAAGAATCAGGTCCGCGTAAAATTCGTCGCCAAGCCAAACAAGCAGATCGGCGAGATTTACGAGGTAAGACTGGTGAAATAAATGCATCTTACGCACGTAGAGACGCACGGCCGTGCGTCTCTACAACACAAACAAACCTCCGCTGTAGAAATGCTCTGCGGCGGAGGTTTTTTATGCAATAAGCAACATCAACAAACCATGACACGAATTCTGATACTATGCACTGGCAACCGTTGCAGGAGCCAGATGGCGCAGGGAATATTGAAAAATCTCCGTCCCGATTTCGATGTACATTCGGCGGGCGTACAGCCAGCCAGCGAGGTTCATACCCTGGGCATAAAGGTGATGAAGGAGATAGGAATCGACATCAGCGCTCACTATCCCAAACACGTTGAAAGATACATCAATCAGGAATGGGACTATGTGATAACAGTTTGCGGAGGCGCCCGTGACAATTGCCCAGTTTTCAGCGGAAAAGTCTCACACCGCCTCCATATTGGATTCGACGATCCTGACGCCTTCTCCGGCCCGGAGGAAGAGGTTCTAAACGAATTCCGAAGAGTAAGGGACGAGATTGCAGCAAAAATGAAGGAGATTTTTAACGCCTAATTTTTGAATACACCAAAAATATTCCTAAATTTGCAAAGAGAAAAAATCATCAATAATGTCAGACGCAAAGAAACATAAAACCTTCGACGACGAGACTACAAACAACTCAAAAATGCCAATGGCCAAGGAGAGTTGCTTGGCGGAAGATACTTTTGTATCCCCTGCACGGCTATCAATGAAAAACGACTTGGACAGATTCAAACACGAATTGAAGTCTGGCTGGGACGGCGAGGATTCTTTGCCAATTGACGAAAAGGTTTACCTAAATTGCAACGAAATCATCGACAACTGCGAGTCTTATATATTAAACAACTGGATTCTGCAACCCAACTACAATGGTTCGCTGTATTTTGTGGGTAAAAACACCGACGCAATGCTAAATCTATGCGACAATTGCTTTTCATATTATTATACCAAAAACGGTTTTACAATAAGTTCTGACTATGAGAATTATTCTCTGAACTCCTTTGTAAGTGTTTTAAGAAACGTAGCAAAATGATAGATAATGTTGAAAAAGTAGCAAAAACCTTGTCGCACGGTTGCTACAATATAAACACTGGAAACATATCCCCTTCATCGTTTCGATTACGCCCAAAGGACCAAGGGTATCTTTCGGTAACAGAAATAAAAGACGGCTGGGTAGAATATATAAGCTCGGAGCTGGAATTGCCCATAGGCTATGCAGAACTTGATGTATCAGAATTGGAAAGTTTCGATACCGACGGACTGCATTTTATTGTGAAGGAAGAACCCAACAATACACCAAACTACCACGCAGGCATATACACCTACAAAGACGACAAGCAGGTTTATCCATCCGACGAGGACTTTGTACCGCCTCCACAAGGGATGAAACCAGACAAGCCATTGGAGATGAAAATCAAGAAATATCTTATAGAATTATCAACTTTGAAAGAGATAAAAATATAACAAATATCCCCGGCCTCAATTCCTGAAGCCGGGGATATTTTTTTGTTCTATTTGTTCGATAGACGCACGGCAGCGCGTCTCTACGGGTGCAATCGATTACTCCACTACGAAATCCAAGCCCCAAAGATCATCATCCAATGACGACGAGCCATAGAGAATCTTGTAGCGGCCGGCCTTGGTTGAGAGCTCGTCGATAGATTCGTCGTAATACTCGAACGACTCGCCATCGAGGGTGATCTCTGCAATCTTGGTTTCGCCGGGATTGAGGGAGAGCTTCTTGAAGCCCTTGAGCGACTTGATGGGAGCATCAGCATAATCGAGAGCCTTCACGTAAACCTGAACGATTTCCTCGCCCTTCATCTTGCCGGTGTTGGTGACAGGGATAGAGATTGTTACCTTGCCATCTTTCTTCATCTTGCTGGCTGATATATTGGCCTTTCCGTAAGCAAATGTGGTGTAAGACATTCCGTAGCCGAAAGCGTAGAGAGGCTTGCCCTTGAAATACTTGTAGGTGCGGTTCTCCATACTGTAGTCGAGGAAGTCGGGAAGGTCGTTGTTTGATGCATAGAAAGTAACAGGAAGCTTGCCCGATGGGTTGTAGTCACCGAAGATAACCTCAGCGAGAGCCTTGGCACCGCCCTGACCTGGATACCATGCCTGGATGAGTGCGTCGTACTGGTCCTCAATGCTGCCGAAAGCGATAGCCGAGCCCGAGCAATTTACCATAACTACTGGCTTGCCTGTAGAGTGCATGGCCTTTACGAGGCGCTGCTGAACCATTGGGAGCTCGATATCAGCCTTGTCGCCGCCCTCGCCCTCCATCTGTGCAGAGATGCCGCCGATTACGATGATGGCATCAGCATCCTTCACCTGACTGATGAGGTCGGTGTAGTCAACGAGATTGCGCTCGCAGATATCGCCGCGGAGCATTGCGAAGTTGCCGTTGCCGCGACGGTATTCTATCTCGATGGTGTAGGTCTTGCCCTTCTTTACAGGGAACGACTTGTATTCAACCTTGCGGCCAAAACCGAAACGGAATGGAGCAGGCTTGGCGTCCTCCACCACCTGACCGTTCACCTTGAGGATATAGCCGTTGTCGGTAGAGAGGGTGTACTTCATATCGCCGGTGAAGGTGGCCTTGTACTTGCCTGTGATGCGGGCTGATATCTTGTCGGTGCTGATGCCCTGTGCAAAGCCCCAGCCTCCGAATGTGGAGAAGTTGAGCTCGTTGTAGTAGTTGGTTACATCAGGATTTCCAGCGAGTTCCTTGTTGTTCCAGAACTCCACCTTAAGGCCCTTGCCGTCGTTGAAGTCCTTGATGTGGCTGATGGTGTTGTAGTCGTCGTTGAGGGTGCAGGCCTTGCTGTAGATAACGTTGGCGCCCGGAACGGCGTTCTTGATGCCCTCGAGGAGAGAGTGCTTGTGGTTGTCGGTTGGGGTGCCGCCGTAGTTTCCGTTGAGGAGCTCCACGTCGTCGGCATTTGGACCTACCACGGCTATGGTCTTAACGCCCTTGCTGAGAGGCAATACGCCGTTGTTCTTGAGGAGCACCATGCTCTCGCGGGCGGCCTGGGTGGCAAGGTCGTTGAACTTCTCGCAGCTGATAACATCAGGACCGAGATTAGCCCAAGGCAGATTCTCGGCTGGATCGAACATACCGAGCTCGAAACGTCCGAGAAGGGTTTTGCGGAGGTGATAGTCGAGAATGTTCTCATCGATGAGACCCTTTTCGAGAGCCTCGGTAAGAACCATGAAAACCTTTCCACACTCGAGGTCGGTACCGTTCAAAACAGCGTCAACAGATGCCGAGAGCGGATCCTTGTGGGTCTCGTGCTGACCCTTGTTGTAGAAATTGTTGATGGCGTCGCAGTCGGTGAGCACTATGGCGTCGTAGCCCCACTTGTTGCGGAGAATGTCTACCAAGAGACGGTCGGATGTGCAGCAAGGCTTGTCCTCGTAGCGGTTGTAGGCGCACATCACCTCGCG
>JAKSLV010000090.1 GCA_024401025.1 Bacteroidales bacterium | reverse complement strand
AGGCCGGTGTCGGGAAGGAGGGCTACAATTGTCTTGCCCTTGTTCTCGGGACGCTTGGCCAACTCGGTGGCGGCGTAGAGGGATGCTCCTGACGATGCTCCTACCAATATGCCCTCGTAACGTGCGAGTTCGCGGGTGGCCTTGTAGGCGTTGTTGGTCTCCACAAGGAAACGCTCGTCGTAGATATTGCGGTCGAGAGTCTGCGGAATCTGCTCCACAGGAATCTCCTCAAATGGATGAATGCCAGTGATTTCCTCGGGTGTGGGGTTCTGCGCCGAAGGTATGGAATTGTATCCCGGCTGAACGGCCACCACCTTCACATTCTTGTTCTGAGACTTCAGATAACGGCCTGTGCCTGATACTGTGCCTCCTGTGCCGACACCGCCCACGAAGATATCCACCTTGCCGTCGGTATCCTGCCAGATTTCCGGACCCGTGGTATTGAAATGAGCCTCAGGGTTGGTCTGATTCTTGGCCTGGGCTGTAAAATATACGTTCTTGAAATTCTTGTAGGTGTATTTCTCGAGGGCGTCGAACATTGCGATAGCGTCGCCACCGGTTTTCTCGGCAACCTCAGCCACCTCGGGAACACCCAAGAGGTCGAGAGCCTCACCACCGAGAGCCTCCACTACCTGGAATCTCTCCTTAGACACGTTGCCCGGCATATATACCCTGAACTTGTAACCCTTGGCGGCGGCGATTCCTGCCAGACCGATTCCAGTGTTACCGCTTGTGGCCTCCACAATGGTGTAGCCAGGTTTCAGGAGACCCTTGCGCTCGGCGTCCTCTATCATCGCGAGGGCGGCGCGGTCCTTAACGCTCTGGTTAGGATTGTAATACTCGATCTTCACCAAAATATCGGCCTCGAGATTTTTTGCCTTGAGGTAATTGTTGATCCTCAAAAGTGGGGTCCGTCCCACCAACTCTGTAATTGAATTATATATCTTACTCATTTTCTTAATAGTTTTTTCTGTTTCATTAATTTTCACACTGCAAAGGTAAGACGAGTAGATATTTCTTCCAAGGAGATTGAGGATTTTGGAGGATTTTGCTAAGATTATGGAGTTGGGGAGAATATTTATAAGGAATAAGGGAGTAAAGTGAGGGGAAGAGAGATTATTTTTCGCTTTTCCAAAAGTGAATATGGGGGAAGTTAATCTCCCAAACCTATAAAGTGCGGAAATGTGGTTAAAAAAGTGAGATTTCCGCACATTATAGGCTGTTTTTGGCTTATAAAGTGCGGAAATGTGGTAAAAAAATTGAGATTTCCGCACATTATAGGATTATTTTTACTAAATTTGCGCCGTAATCAAAATTTTTGAAGAATATGATTGTAGGACGCAAGTTAGAAACCGAGAAACTTTTGGGACTCATCAACAAGGACGAGTCACAGTTTTGTGCCGTTTATGGACGCAGAAGGGTTGGAAAGACTTTCCTTATCAGGGAGACTTTCAACAGGAATTTCACATTTCAACATACTG
Organism: Bacteroidales bacterium; assembly: GCA_024401025.1. GTDB lineage: Bacteria > Bacteroidota > Bacteroidia > Bacteroidales > UBA3824 > UBA3824. The sequence continues at coordinate 8,985 of JAKSLV010000090.1, read as the reverse complement.
GACTTGCCAATTCCGATATGGAAGACCAGTTGGACGAGTTTCGCGCGTCACTAAAAAAATACGGGCTCAAGGATTGCAAATCGCTGAAAAACTGGAGAGAGGCTTTCCATAAACTTGCTGAATTGCTGGAACAATCCACCGACAAAAAGAAAGTAGTCTTCATCGACGAACTCTCCTGGCTCGATACTCCTAAATCAAAGTTTATCAGCGCATTGGAACACTTTTGGAATTCGTGGGCCTCTGCCAGGAAAGAACAGGATATTGTGCTGATAGTCTGCGGATCGGCTACATACTGGATTATCAACAACATAGTCAACAATCACGGAGGTCTGCACAACAGACTTACAAGCCAGATTTTGCTGAAACCTTTCAACCTGAACGAGTGCGAGAAATTCTGCGAGGCCAAGGGACTGAATTTCTCAAAGACCGATATTATAGAGGGTTATATGGTAATGGGCGGAATCCCATATTACTGGAACTATCTTAACACACAATTCTCTATGTCTCAGAATGTTGATAAATTGTTTTTCGGAGAGGACAGCCCTTTGAGAAACGAATTCAACTCGCTGTATTATTCGCTTTTCAAGAACCCGGCTCCTCACCTCTCTATTCTGAAGGCACTTGGAGAAAAGCGTGCGGGACTTTCAAGAAAAGAAATTATTGAAATCACTAAAATGACTGACAACAAGACATTTGCCTCAGCGCTTGAAGAATTGGAACAATGCTCGTTTGTCCGAAAATATTATGCATTCGGCAAGAAGACAAAAGACGCACTGTTTCAGTTGATAGACAATTTCACGCTTTTCTACTACAAATATATCCTTAAAAACGATAGGCACAACGAGGCTTTCTACACCAACAGTGCCAACTCTCAGACCCGTGTTGTATGGCAAGGCCTTGCATTTGAGAGGATTTGTCTCAGCCATATCAATCAGATAAAACAGAAACTCGGTATCATCGGGGTTAACTCGTCGGCAAATTCGTGGTCGGTAAAGAAAAACAACCTACACAACGGCGCACAGATCGACCTCCTGATAGACCGCGACGACAAAACCATAAATATCTGTGAGGCAAAATATTACAACGCCGAATTCGCTATCGACGCCAAATATGAAGAGGCTCTCCGCAACAAAAAATCAATCTTTGAAACCTCAACCAAAACACCCAAAAACATAAAACTAACCTTGATAACAACATTTGGTCTCGTGCAAAATTCACATTCAAGAATAGTGGATTCTGTAGTGAAAATGGATGATTTGTTCAAGGAGGAGGTCTAAACACACACAAAAAAAATCAGGCGTCCAGCCTCCGCCGTACGCCTGACAAAAAATCTATTGTGTGAGTAAAAATTAATTAAACCTCTGTACTGCCACGGTGTAGATATCCTCAATTAAACGGATACCGCCTGTGTAGCCTACGTAACTGTCGTCGAGGACCACCTTGTCCTGAACGGGCCACGAGATATTCAGGAAGTTGCCCTTCAGGCTCTCTGTAACCTCCTTCTCGTAGTAGCCTCCAAGTATCAGCGGATAGCCGTGATAGTCGTGTTGCTTGATCTCCTCGTGAATCTTGAAGCCGTCGGTCTCGAACGAAACCTCGGCCTGAATGCCGTAGTTGAGGTTCTTGAACTCCTGGGCAATGGCCTCGCGCTGATCCTTCGGGGTGTCGTCCACCACATACTGACGCGCCGGCACAAGGCCGAGGTCGTTTACAAGGAACTTGGTGACAGCCAGCGAGTACTGGGCGTCGGCCACGGTGGTGAACTGTTTGTTGATTACGCGGTTCTCAAGGAAGAGGTCGGCGTAACGCGATATCAGGTAGTAGAAATAATCCTCGTGTTTCTTGATTACCGATTCCACCTTTGCGGAATCCACGCCTGCAAAACTGCCCACCTCGCGGAGAAACTTGCTGGTCTCGGTGGCGCCAATGGGCAATGTGCGGTAGTGGAGGAATGGAGTTCCGAATTTCTTCTCCATTTTCCTGACGTTCTGCAATCCCACCCAGGGCGATACCAAGAGGTTGAACTCGGCCTTGGGTATCAGGTCTATGTTCTTGATTCCGTTTCCGTAGCCGAAAATCACGTTTGGCGTAAGGCCCAGTTCCTCAATCAGTTTCGAGAGTTCCCTGTAGTTGCCCAGCCAGAAGAGGTCCTGATACGGAACGTCGGCCCAGATATTCACGAGGCCTTTCTGTTTGGTATCTGACGGCTCCAGATATTGTTCCACAATAGCGTCTATCACCTGTTCGTGACCCTTGTAGTTGTTGCCCTTGAAACCTGCCGTGGAGGCGTAGATTACGGGTTTGGGCGAGTCGGCAAACTTGGAGACCACCTCCTCGGTGTCGTCGCCCACAATCTGAGGAATACAGCCCGTGAGCACCACGTAGAGGTCGGCGTCAATCACCTTGAGGGCGTTCTCTATTGTGGTTTCCAGTTTCTTGACACCGCCAAACACCACGTCTTTCTCGTTGATACTGGTGCAGGGGAAAATGTTGGGCGAGAAATATCCCGAACTTCCGGTGGATTCCGATAGTTTCTGGGCACAGCCCGGACCCGAGTGCAACACAGGCAATGCCCTGTCGATTGCCTGAACGGTCTGCATTGCGGCCAATGCGCATTTGTATCTTTGCTTGTCTAATATCTTTGCCATTATTTTGCCTCCTCTAAGAATTTATCAACATTTTGCTCGTACCACCATTTGGTGTATGGAAGTTTGGTTCGCGCGGCCAGGTTTTTCTCGAAACTGCGGTTCTTTATGGTATCCACTATGGTCTTGGCGAATTCCAGCGTGTGCTTGTATCCGAAAATCATATACTCGTCGGCCACGTAAATCGCTGGTGTTCCGTTCTTTATGGCCCAAACTGTGGAGCCCGGGTGACGGCTCAGGTACATATCAGGCTTGTACTTGTTTAGGATATTCATCACCTCGTAGTTTTGCTGGTCGGCCACTGAGGCTTCAAAATCTATGTTGCTGTCCAGCAAATACTTCATAGAGGGAGGCACGTCGCCGTTCTCGTATTTCTTGTCGTAGTGCCAAGCCAGAGCCCAAACCACCTTGATTCCCAACTCGTTGAGCACTCTCGAAACCTCGAATGTGTATCCAGGTCCCATTCCGAGCACGGCGGTGAGTCCCTGGAGTTCCTTCTTAACCTCCTCAATTTTGGGGAGATAGATAGCGCGCTGTTCCTCAATGTATTTCTCTACCTTATCTAAACGGTTGGTTACCTTGCCGATCTCGCGGAGCCAGGTCTCGAAACCCACGATTCCGCATTGGTTGATACTGCGGACGTATGGCACACCGAATTTCTCCTCGAGGGCGTTGCCGAGGTAGTTGCCCAAAGTTCCACATATACAGGTGGTTGCCAAGGCTTCCGACAAGTGCTCCAACTCCTCCACGGTACTGTTGCAGTAAAGGAAAGTTGGCTCCAGGTCGAAATTCTTGAAAATCTCGATAATCTCGGGTCTTGCGCTCTCAAAGAAGTTCTTGAAATTTATCTTGTTGGTGCTGACACCCTCGCGCCTTGGTTTCACTATTCCCTGAAGCACCGCGTGGTCTGATATGTCGAAACCTGTGGCCCAGATTCTCGACTTGAAACCCTCGCAGTGTACGGCAATCACGGGAACGTCTATCTCCTCTGATACCTCCTCAACAATGCTGTCGATATCCTCGCCGATAATACCTGTGGCACAACTACTTGAAACGAAAATTGCCTTGGGCTGATACCGCTTGTTTACCTCGAGGATAATCTTGCGGAGAGCCTCGGTGGATCCAAAAATGGTGTCCTTCTCGTTCATATCGGTGCCCACATAAATGGTGCTGGAGGTTACGCCACGTTTCTTGGCCATTACCCTCGACATATAATATGACGAACTGCTTGTAACAGAACATCCTGAGGGTCCGTGGTGGATGATTGCCACGTCTCTGATAGCGGCCAACTGCGAGAGTCCGCACATAGAGAGACAGGTGCTTGACTGCGAGAAACAGCGCGAACAGCCCTTCAGCGTTCCGCATTCGGTCTTGGTAGCCAAGTCTTTCAATGAACCTATGTAGCCCGTAATGGATCCAATCCTGTTCTCACGGGTGGCAAGGTTCGAGGTATTTAAATTTATTGGCATAATTTTTTTTGAAAGTTTAAAGTGGAAAGTGTAAAGTTTAAAGATGAGAGATGAGAGTTTAGAGATTAGAGATTAGAGATTAGAGGACGCACCTCGTAATTCGTAATTCGTAACTCGTAATTAAACAACCTCTTCGTTAAACAAATTTGTGGAGAGATAGCGGAGGCCGGTGTCGGGGAACATTGCCACAATCTTCTTGCCCTTGTTTTCGGGACGCTTTGCCAATACAGTTGCGGCAAACAATGCGGCTCCCGACGAAGCGCCTATCAGAATTCCGTCGCTCTTGGCCACCTCACGGGCGGACTTGTAACCTTCAAGAGCCTCCACCTTGATAACCTCGTCGAAAATATTCCTGTCGAGGGTAGAAGGTATCACGTTATCAGGCACACCCACAAACGGATGAACACCCGTAATCTCCTCGGAAGGCTGAGGAACCTCGTCAGAAGGCAACGAATTGGGTCCGGGCTGAACACCAACGATCTTAATATCAGGGTTCTGAGACTTCAGAAACTGTCCCACTCCCGACAGAGTGCCTCCCGTGCCCACGCAAGCCACAAAGATATCCACCTTGCCGTCGGTATCCTCCCAAATCTCGGGGCCCGTGGTACGGCGGTGAACTCCTGGGTTGGCGGGATTAGAGCACTGGTCCACAAAAACAACGCCTGTTTCCTTGGCTATCACATTGTTTTTCAGTGCTTCTATCGCGGCCACAAAATCGCCGTTGGTCTCCTCAAGAGTCTTGGCAATGGTGGGCTCCTCGGTAAGTTTTATGGTTTTGCCTCCAAAAGCCTTTATTACCTTGAACCTCTCCTCCGAAACCTGATCCTGAATATAAACCCTGAACGGATAACCCTTGGCGGCGGCTATTGCGGCCAGGCCGATTCCAGTATTTCCGCTGGTAGTCTCCACCACGGTATCACCGGGTTTCAGACGGCCAGACTCTTCGGCGTCCTCTATCATCGCGAGGGCAATCCTGTCCTTAACGCTCTGATTGGGATTAAAATACTCCAGTTTGCCGATAATATCAGCCTCCAGGCCGTGCTTCTTGGCATACCCGTTAAGTTGTAGAAGCGGAGTCCTTCCCACAAGTTCTGTAATTGATTGATGAATGTTTGGCATAGTATTTTTAGTTGAAAGTTTAAAGTTGAAAGTTGAAAGATTAGAGATTAGGGTTTACCTCTGATGCTATCGTTTTCCCCACCCTTGGTGGGAATCAATCTTGTTGTAATAAAATGTGATTTTCTGAAGCGCCTCTTCCACGGGGCAACTTACGTCGAACGCCGAAATAGCCTTTCTCTCAAGGAGTTTCAGCACCGGACGACCAATCTTTACGGCCACCACGGCACGGCAGTCGGCCACCAGATCCACCTTGGCGTCGGAGTCGGAATGTTGGCAGTTTCCGTGCCCCTCGCCATTTCCGCAACCAGCGCCATTGCAGTCAGCCTTCGGAGTGCAGTTTTTTTCGGGGTCAGACGATCCTGATACCGACGCCTTCCGCACCTCCAGCAAGCGCCACTCAGTGCCCTCAGCCTCATAAACCACAAACCTATCCGCCGACCCAAAATGCTGGTTGACAGTAAGATTGTCTGAAGTCGCTATTGCGATTTTGTACATAACAATAAAAGAATAAATAAATAAAAGAATTAATGAATAAAAAACGCTTCGGAACCGATGATCTTTTGACATAAATTATCATAAATTGACACGAATTTTTCAAAAATTGCTTTTCTGAGAAAAATTTATGAACAATTTATGTTAATTCGTGATAATTTATGTTTGCTCAAAATACCGAATGCAATAATATAATTCAATAGAAATCAGATGAATAAACGAATAATTCGAGAACGCTTTATTCGTTTATTCATTTATTCCTTTATTCATTTACTAAATGTGGTAATCGTCCTCGATATTGTCGAAGAGGCCGAACTCCATAAGGATTTCCTCGAGGCGCTCCTGAGTCATCGGGGTTGGGATTGTGAACATTTCGTTTTCGATAACGGCCTGAGCAAGGTTTCTGTACTCCTGTGCCTGATTGCTCTGAGGATTGTATTCGATAACGGTTTTCTTGTGGATCTCGGCGCGCTGAACCACATTGTCGCGGGGAACAAAGTATAGCAACTGAGTGCCAAGTTCCTTTGAGAATGCGCGGAGAAGATCGTGCTCACGGTCGCAGTTTCTTGAGTTACAGATAATTCCGCCCAGACGCACACCGCCAGTCTTTGCATATCGGCGGATACCCTTGGCAATATTGTTGGCCGCGTAGAGGGCCATCATCTCGCCCGAAGCCACAATGTAAATCTCCTTGGCCTTGCCCTCGCGGATAGGCATTGCGAAACCACCGCACACCACGTCACCAAGCACGTCGTAGAACACATAATCGAGGTCGTCGGTGTAGGCGCCAAGATTCTCCAACATATTTATAGAAGTGATGATACCGCGGCCAGCGCAACCAACGCCAGGCTCAGGACCACCCGACTCCACACAACGTGTACCGCCAAATCCAGTACGCATAATCCTGTCGAGCGCAATGTCCTCGCCCTCGTCGCGGATAGTATCGAGCACTGTCTTCTGGGCCAGACCGCCAAGAAGAAGACGTGTAGAGTCAGCCTTTGGGTCGCAACCCACTACCATTACTTTCTTGCCGTGCTCCACGAGTCCAGCGGTAAGATTCTGAGTGGTGGTAGATTTACCAATACCACCCTTGCCATAAATCGCTATTTGTCTGATTTCTGCCATTTTTTTTATTTTTAGATTAGAGATTAAAGATTAGAGATGAGAGATTGGATATAAAGTTTAGAGATTAGTGTTTAGAGATTAGTGTTTAGAGATTAGTGTTCAGAGTTTAACCATTAGAGAAGCACTCTCCTCTCTCATCTCTAAACTCTAATCTCTCATCCCTAAACTCTCCACTCTAAACCCTCTATTCAAACAACCTCTTAATCTCGTGATAACTGTAAATTTTGTCCAAGGCGTCCTGGATATCACCAGGCAGGGCCATTGGGATTATGTTTTTAGCCTGAAGTTGGGCAATTGCCCCGGCGCCTATCCTCGAGGCCACCACATACTGACAATCAGTCAATCTCTCAACATTGTCAGTCATCTGACTCTCAAGATGATAACCACCTCTGCAAACGGGATTCAGCGAGCGTTTCTCCACGAAAATCCATTCATCCACAAGATACTGGTAAATATAGAAATCGTCTGCCCGCCCAAAATGCATATCCACGTCGTCGCCGTTGCTCGACGCTATCGCCACACGGTAATGAAGAACCATAAATAATTAAGAATTAATAATTAACAATTAAAAATTATCGTCTTACGCCTACGGCGATTTTTTTTCACATAAATTATCATAAATTGACACGAATTTTCCCATAAATTACTTTAAGAGTAAAATTTATGAACAATTTATGTTAATTCGTGATAATTTATGTTCCCCCAATTTAATGTTTATCCGTGCGAGAAGGTTTCCTCCACCTCGATTTTCTGTGAATAAACCTGGTCGGCGAAGTCGGATTTGCCGGGAACTCCCACGGCGTCGGCTCGGCAACGGTTGCAGTGTCGGAAACAACTGATATATTTCTCGGCGTCCTTGCGGGCCTTCTCGATCTCGAAACAGTAGGGAGCGTGCTCGTCGGCAAGTTCGGCAGTAGGTATCAGCGGAATGATATTGTAAATCTGAACACCCAACTCCTTCATCTTCTTGGCGATAGCCTCAATATGTTTGCCGTTGATCCTTGGCACCAAAACCGTGTTCACCTTTACGGTGATACCAGCGTCAGTAATCTTCTTGATACCGGCCAACTGATTCTCAATCAAGATTTTCGCACCCTCAAGAGCGTCGTATCTCTTGCCGTGGTAATAGACAAACTTGTTAAGTTTTGCCTCAACCTCGGGGTCAATGGCGTTAACGGTCACTGTAAGTGAATCTATGCCTGATTCTATCACCTCATCGGCCTTCTCGTTCAGGAGCAAACCGTTGGTGCTCATACATTTGACAAGATTCGGAAACTCCTTCTTAATCAACTTGAAAGTCTGAAGGGCGTAAGGCGTAGCCAGCGTGTCGCCCGGACCCGCAATACCCGCCACCGTGATTTCGGGACAAATCTTGAGAGCCTTGCGGAGAATATCGATACTCTCCTCGGGAGTAATCACCTTGGAGGTAACGCCCGGCCTGTTCTCTGTGTCCGAAATCACCCTGGAGCAAAACCGGCACCCGATATTGCAACCAGGACTCACCGGCAAATGAATACGCCCCACATTAGCCGGGTGCTGTCCAAAACAGGGATGATTTTCTTGAATATTCTTACTCATATTTGTATAACAGTTTTCTGATTTATCACACTGCAAAATTACAATCCTTGGAATTATTCACCAAGCAAATCAATTTCTTTGGGATATTTTGCTAAATTCTGTATTTGCAAGAGAATATTAATAAGGAATTATAAAAGAATGAGCGGGCGAAGGAGATTATTTTTCGGAAAGGGGGGAATCATTGTTAGTTTACAAAACACATACGCTTTTTATTATACTCCATTTTGAAATAACTTTTCATTTCTGTATCTTTGCATTATCAATCAAACCCCATAAAACTATGATAAAGAACCTGATTCTCGATTTTGGAAAGGTGCTCGTTGATTATGATTTCAACGCATTCTTTTATAATTATATTCCTGATACTCAGCGCTGTGAGAAGTTTATCAGTATGATCAACAATCCCACAGTGCAGAACGCTATGGACTGCGAGAATGTTCCCGTGGCTGAGTTCATCGACAGCCTGGTATCAGCAAACCCTGACTACGAGACCGAGATAAGATACTTTGATGAGCACTATCCCGAAATCGTTACAAGTGAGGTGCTTGGAATGCGTG
>JAKSLV010000009.1 GCA_024401025.1 Bacteroidales bacterium | reverse complement strand
TGTTGAAAATGCTGCATAAAATAAAAGAGGCTGTCTCGCTTTTGGGACAGCCTCATTTTTTTTATATCTTCTCCAGGATCTTTGTGGTGGAGTATCCGTCCACAAAGTTGATGATTACGGTTTGGCCGCCGTGGGCCTTCACGAAATCGTAGCCCACCACCTGCTCGGCCTTGTAGTCGCCGCCCTTGGCCAGGATGTTGGGACAGGTGCACTCTATGAGGTTCTTTGGAGTGTCCTCGTCGAAACCTACCACGGCATCCACCCATTGCAGCGATGCCAACACCTCGGCGCGGGCCATCCAGTCGTTTACGGGACGGGTGTCGCCCTTCAGGCGCTTTACCGATGCATCGCTGTTGAGGCCCACTATCAGCCTGTGGCCTAGCTGAGCAGCCTCAGCAAGGTATTCCACATGACCGCGGTGCAGGATGTCGAAACATCCGTTGGTGAATACTATCACATCGCTGTGTATGCGCCATCCGTTGATGAGGCGCAGGTAGCCGGGATCTTCTGCCGAAGCGAAAATCTTGCTCTTTACTATCTCCAGTTTAGTGGCCATTTGCTACTTTATCAATTTGTTGGTTCTGGTATCAGGGAAAATCACCCATGGCTTAAAAGACTTTGCCTCCTCAAAATCCATCGTAGCATACGATATTATTATCACAATATCGCCCACCACTACCTTGCGTGCTGCCGGTCCGTTCAGGCATACGCATCCGCTGCCGCGCTCGCCCTTTATCACGTAGGTCTCCAGGCGCTCGCCGTTGTTTATGTTCACCACCTGAACCTTCTCGTTCTCTATGATGTTGGCGGCCTCCATCAGCTCCTCGTCTATGGTGATGGAGCCGATGTATTCCAGGTTGGCCTGAGTTACTGATACGCGGTGGATCTTGGATTTAAGTACTTCTATATTCATGTCTAATATTAAAGGAGGATGTTGTCGATGAGTCTTGTCTTGCCGTCATACACAGTAATGCAGATTACCGCGTTTGCCGGCTTGTCGCCCGGGATAGGCTGTAGAGTGTCCTTGTCGGCTATCTCCACGTATTCCAGGCATAGGTTGGCGTCGCTGGCTATCTGTTTTTTTATGTAGTCGGTAATCTCCTTCTGAGTAGCGCCCTTGTCGCTCATCTCCTTGGCTCCAAACAGGGTCTTGGAAATTATCAGGGCTGATGCTCTCTGCTCCTCGCTCAGGTGCTGGTTGCGGCTGCTGAGGGCCAGGCCGTCGTCGGCGCGCTTTATGGGGCACGATACTATCTTGCCCTTCATCTCGGGCATGTATTTGTTCACCATGGCCTTCAGCACTGCTATCTGCTGGTAGTCTTTCTGGCCGAAATACGCGTGGTCGGGCGCCATGATGTTGAACAGCTTGCTTACCACCTGGCATACTCCGTTGAAGTGACCCGGACGGAACTTGCCCTCCATCACCTCGGCCACGGGGCCTATCTCAAACTGGCGGGTGTCCTCTTCGGGATACATCTCGTCTACCGATGGGGCAAAGAGTATGTCGGCCTCGTATTCCTCCAGAAGCTTTACGTCGGCATCCAGTGTGCGCGGATACTTCTCCAAGTCCTCCTTGTTGTTGAACTGGGTTGGATTCACGAAAACGCTTACCGCTGTTATGTCGTTCTCGCGGTTGGATATCTCCACGAGAGAGGCGTGTCCCTTGTGGAGCGCGCCCATGGTGGCCACAAAGCCTATCTTCTTGCCCTGACGGCGAAGTGCTGCGAGTCTCTTCTTCAGGGGCTCTATTTCATAGAAAATTTCCATTGCTTATTCTCAAATATAAAATTTTCGGCAAAGGTATATAAAAACAATAAAAGAATGAAAGAAAAATAAATGAATAAAAGATTAAATGATTGATTCCTTTATTCATTCATTCTTTTATTTTATGTTGCTGATTTTCTTCTGCCAGTTCCAGGCGTTCAGCATAGTCTGGCTTATTGGCACCACGGCTTTCCAGCCCAGCTCGTTGTTGGCCACCGATGTGTCGGCCCACACCTTCTCTATGTCGCCCTCGCGTCGGCCCACTATCTTGTAGTTCAGCTTCTGTCCTGTGGCCTCCTCGAAAGTCTTCACGAGCTCAAGCACCGACAGGCCGTTGCCTGTGCCGATGTTGAAGAATTCCACGCCGGTTTTCTGCTTGCCCTGCTCCATGCGGTTTATGGCTGCAATGTGAGCGTTGGCCAGGTCCACGATGTCGATGTAGTCGCGGATGCAGGTGCCGTCGGGGGTGTCGTAGTCGTTTCCGAAAATGCTCAGGCATTCCCTGATGCCGGCTGCTGTCTGTGTGATGAATGGTATCAGGTTGGCAGGCACGCCCAATGGCAGCTCACCAATCAGCGACGATGGATGCGCGCCCACGGGGTTGAAGTATCTCAGGCAGATGGCGTGGAGCTCGGGGTTCACCTTTATGAAGTCCCTGATGATCTCCTCGTTTATCTGCTTTGTGTTGCCGTATGGCGAGAGGGCGGGCTGTATCGGGCTCTGCTCTGTTACGGGCAAAACCTCGGGCTGTCCGTACACTGTGCATGAGGATGAGAACACCAGGTTGCTGATGCCGAACTCCTTCATGGCCTCCAGGATGTTGATTACGCCGTTCACGTTGTTGCGGTAATACTTCAGTGGCTCCTTCACGCTCTCGCCCACGGCCTTGCTGGCTGCAAAGTGGATTATGCTCTCGATGCCCTGATGCTTGGCCAGAAAATCGAAAAGCTGGGTTCTGTCGGCCACGTCTATCTTGCCGAAAGTGGGACGCACCCCGGTTATCTTGGTTATATTGTCTATCACATCCTCCTGAGAGTTGCTAAGATTGTCCAGTATTATCACTTCGTAGCCCTTCTGCTGCAGTTCCACTGTGGTGTGGCTGCCTATGAAGCCGGTGCCGCCGGTTACAAGTATCTTTTTCATAAAGCTTTATGTTTTTAATAATGTGACTTTTGTAGTTGCAAATCGGCATCAAAGATAAAAAAAACATTCCAAATTGTAAGGCTGACTGATTTTTTTTTGTACATTTGCACATTATTTGATTAAGTAGCATCAGAAAATACATAAACAGACATGGCAAATTTATCAACATTACTGAAAGATATCCTCATCAGGGAGGACAAGATAACGGTTCCCGGATTCGGAACCTTCGAGACCACATATCAGTCGGCCCAGCTCGACGAGAAAACCGGCGTGATACATCCGCCTACAAAGTCGGTATCGCTGGATACCACCAAGACTGAGGATCCGGATGGAAAGCTGGCATCAGCATTGGCCAAGATAGGCATATCCGAGTCTGAGGTTCAGCCCATGGTGGCCGCCTTTATCTCCACAGTAAAGAACAAGCTGGCCGACAAGGCCACCGTATCCATCGACGAGGTGGGCGTGATATCTGCCGACGACAAGGGCAACCCAGTGCTTAAGCCCGTTACATCCAAGCTCTCCATCGACAACTATGGCCTCGACACCGAGGAGATAGAGCCAGTGGAGGCCGGTGCTAGGGTAGTGGCCGCAGCCGCCACTCAGAACGGCGGAAAGATTTCCAAATCGGCCGCAGCGGATGTAAAGGCTCAGCCAAAGACATCTTCCACCACAAAGACATCCACCACCAAGACCGTTACCACCACTACCACCACCAAGACCGACAAGGAGCCAAAGAAGAAGAGCAGTCTGCTGAAGTGGCTGATTGTGATTCTCCCGATAGTGGCAATCCTGGCAATCCTCTTCGTGGTGTTCAAGGACAAGATTCTGGGAACATCAGACACCAACATAGTGGCCACCAACGAGAAACCAGCCACCAGCAAGCCATCTGCCGACGACAACTCTCCTGTACTGGACGTTACCCCCGACAATGGCAGCAAGACCGACGCCAAGGCTGACAGCAAGCCTCAGCAGCCTCAGCAGAATCAGCAGAATCAGCAGAATCAGCCTGCAACTGATCCTGACCTCCAGATTCTGGCCGGAGCAGGTTTCGCAAATGTGTCGCCTCAGGACCTCGGTTCCAAGTACAAGAAGTATTACCTGGTGGGCGGTTCGTTCAAGGACAAGGCCAAGGCCACTCAGGAGAAGCAGCGTCTGGGAGCCAGCGACATCCTCCATGTGGACGGATCTGACCTCTACCGCGTGGTATTTGTGGGCAGCGACAGCGCTCAGGAGGTAGTGGATGTTTACCGCAAAACAATCAACCGCGGCATTGCAAGCAGCAACATCTGGCTGCTGAAGAATTCCAAGAACAGCAAGTAGCAAAGCCTTTTATCCTGCATCAGGATGCTGATTTTTGCTGAAAAAATGCAATATTGCAAGGCGCACTGCAAAATATTTTTGCATTGCGCCTTGTTTTTTGCATAGATATTAAGAAAATCTGATTAACTTTGCAAAGCGAATTTTCATATTTTTTACGAGACTTTACATGACAAAGGTATCTATCATAGGCGGTGGAGTATCAGGACTGGCCGCCGGAATATACGCCCAGCTTAGCGGTATGGAGAGCGAGATCTTCGAGGGGCACACCATCATTGGCGGACAATGCACCTCGTGGAAGCGCAAGGGTTTCCATATCGACAACTGCGTGCACTGGATGACGGGAACTTCTCCAAGCAAGGAGATCTACGAGGTGTGGCAGGATGTAGGCGTGGTAGGAGAGGGGTGCCCCATGATAAAGCACGACTATTTCCTGCAGGCCGATTATGACGGCACCAAGGTGCACGCCTACCGCAATCTCGACAAGATGGAGGCCGAGCTGCTGAGCGTGTCGCCCGAGGACGCCAAGGAGATAAAGGCCCTCGTAAAGGCTATCAGAAATTTCCAGGCCATAGAGCTGCCATCCCTTAAGCCTAAGGAGCAGATGGGGTTCTGGGACAATATGAAACTGCTGTGGAAAATGCGCAAGGCCATTCCCGTGGCCGCCAAATACGGAAAACTCACGATAGGCGATCTGGCCATGAAGTTCAAAAGCCCGGCTATACGCCAGCTCATATACAATTATGTGCCTGAAACCTATTTCGCGATATCCACGTTCTATATGTATGCTATGTTTGCCGCAGGCAACGCCGACCTTCCTCTGGGAGGCAGCGACAGCATCACATTGAAAATGCGTGACAGATACCTTCAGCTTGGTGGCAAAATTGCAACTAAAAAGAAGGCGATATCTATCAATATCGACGGCACTCGCTGCAAGTCGATAAGTTTTGAGGACGGCACCTCTGTTGATGCCGAGAACATCATCTGCGCCACCGACATATCAGTGGCATACAAGCTTATCGGAGAAAAATACATGGACAATCATTTCAGGACATGTTTCTCCGACAACAAGAAGTTCCCGGTTTTCAGCGACGTTAATGTCTATTTGGCCTCTGATGTTGCCACTGACGACATGCCTACGATGGAAATCTTCAACTGCGAGCCCTACAAGGTGGCCGGACGTGATGTAAAGGTGGTGATAGCCAACAACTTTGCCGATCAGCCGGGTTTTGCGCCCGAGGGCAAGGGCATCCTGGAGATTCTTATCGTTCAGTACGACGATCAGTACGACTTCTGGGAGAATCTCTACAACAGCGACCGCGAGGCCTACAAGGCTGAGAAACAGCGCATTGCTGCCGAGGTGATGGCCCGCGTGGAGAAACATTATCCCAAGCTGGCCGGAAAACTTCAGGTGGTGGAGGTTGTTACACCAAAGTCGTTCAACCGTTTCACCGGTGCCTACAAGGGCGCGTTCATGGGTTTCGTGCAGACTCCGTGGGTGAAGAAGGAGGTGCATCTGGGAGCCGTGGACGGAATCGACAATTTCGTGCTGGCCGGACAGTGGCTTCAGACTCCGGGCGGACTGCCAAACGCACTCGTTACAGGAAGGTTTGCGGTGCAGAGATTGCTCAAGCGATTGAATTTGCTGCAAAATTTCTGTTGCAAGAAATAAAAAACTATTGTATCTTTACAAAATCTTAATTTCCCGCTTGCGCGGTGGATTGATATGCAAGAAAGTAAGAAGCGAAACATATTTGGAGAGATTTTCTTCCGTCTGTCGAGAGCCTACGTGCGCTTTTGGCACGACCTTGTCTATTACAAGCGCATCTACTTGCTGGGCAAGGAGAACGTTCCTCCCAAGGGAACGCCTCTTATTGTGGCATCCAATCACCAGAACGCACTCAACGACGCTCTTGCCGTGGAGTTTTCGATGACGGACAGGCCGGTGAGCATTTTCACCAGGGCCGACCTCTTCCAGAAGCGTTTTGTGGGCGGTTTGCTAAGGTCGTGGTATCTGCTGCCGGCCTTCCGCCTGGGTATGGATGGCGCTGATGCTCTGGGCAAAAACTTCGACGTGTTTGCCGAGGCTGGCGAGAGGATTCTGGAAGGCGGTTCGGTGATGATTTTCCCTGAGGCTGTCAATCAGGACAAGAGATGGCTGGGAGAGTTTTCGCAAGGATATCTGAGGATGGCGTTCGACGCCGCCAAGAAGTCGGATTTCAAGACCGACATACAGATACTGCCGATGATAAACCACTACAGCGACTATTTCCACTTCCGCGAGCAGATGCTGGTGAAATTTGGAAAGCCCATATCGCTGATGCCGTATTACGAGCAGTATCAGACCAAGCCACGTACCGTGCAGCGAAACCTCAACGCCTTGGTGCGCAGTCAGATAGACGATATGATGCTGAACATCACCGATCTGGACAACTACGAGGCCATCGATTATCTGCGCGAGACCTACGGCATGAAGTATTGCGGCGATTGCGGCGGCAACCCCGACAATCTGCCCGACAAGCTGATGTCCGACAAGGCTTTTGTAAAGGAGCTGATGCAGGCTGTATCTGAGGACGAGAGCCTCAGGGATTCCATCTACAAGGATGCCCTGATGCTGAAGGCCGCCTGCGGAGAGCAAAGGATCGGCAAGGTGATGTATCAGAAACAGCTTGGCGGCGGACAGATAGCGCTCCGGATTTTGGGCCTGGTATCAGGATTCCCGATAATGCTGGCCGGCCTGGTGCCAAACCTGATACTGCTGTTTGCGCCTACGCCCATAACCAACAAGCTGAAGGCCGGCGACAGCCACGGTGCAATGTTCATTGGCGGCGTAAGGTTTGCGCTGAACGCCCTGGTGGTGATTCCAATTACGTATACGGCCGTGTTTGTGACGGAGGGATGCCTCTACAGCTGGCTGTATGCCGCAATACACACGTTGTGCCTGCCTCTGCTGGGACTCTTTGCCTGGGGATACAGGATGATGTATATGGATCTGAGACGGCACCTGAGGTTCAGGAACCTTAAGGACAAGGCCCTGAAGGCTGCCGTGGATGTTAAGAATAAACTTTTTGATAAACTTGATAATATATTAAATAAAAATACATGGAAAAAAGAGTAGTTATCACAGGAATGGGTATCTATTCCTGCCTCGGAAAGACTCTCGACGAAGTAAGAGACTCTCTCTATAATGGTGTGTCCGGAATTGTTCTGGACCAGGAAAGAAAGGATTTGGGCTTCCGTTCTGGCCTTACATCAAAGCTTGAAGTGCCTGACTTGAAGGGTCAGCTCTCCAGAGGTCAGCGTGTATTTATGCCAGAGCCAGCAAAATATGCCTACGCCGCCACAGCCGACGCGCTGAAGCAGGCCAAGCTCGACCAAGACTATATCGACGCTCACGAGATAGGTCTCCTATACGGCAATGATTCCACAGCAGAGCCTGTATATAAGTCTGTAGAGACTATGTTCCGCAAGAAGAATACTACCTTGATTGGTTCGGGCGGTATCTTCCAGTCGATGAACTCTACCGTAACAATGAACCTTGGCTGCATATTCCACCTCAAGGGCATCAACCTTACAGTATCAGGCGCCTGCGCTTCTTCCAGCCATGCCATCGGCCTTGGAGCCCTTCTCATCAAGAACGGCCTCCAGAACATCGTGGTATGCGGTGGCGCTCAGGAGGTTAACCCATACGCAGTAGGCTCTTTCGACGGCATCAGCGCTTTCTCGGTACGTGAGAGCGATCCTACAGCCGCATCGCGCCCATTCGACAAGGACCGCGACGGTCTTGTGCCTGGCGGCGGCGCTGCCACTGTAATCATCGAGGAATACGAGCACGCAGTAAAGCGTGGCGCTCCCATCATTGCCGAGATTGTGTCTTGGGGATTCTCCAGCAACGGCGACCATATCTCTTCTCCCAACGTGGCCGGCCCAGCCAAGTCGCTCGAGTATGCGCTCCTCCATGCCAAGGAGAGCCACGGCCTTAATGTAAACGAGATTGGATACGTAAATGCCCACGCTACATCTACCCACATCGGCGATATGAACGAGGCCAAGGCCATCGACCAGATTCTCGGTGCCCACAAGCCTTACGTTACTTCCACCAAGTCGCAGACTGGTCACGAGATGTGGATGGCCGGCGCAAGCGAGGTTATCTACTCTACTCTTATGATGAAGAACGACTTTGTGGCTGCCAACCTCAACTTCAACACCCCCGATCCAGAGCTTCCAGCTCTCAACATCCCGGGCGAGAGGGTGGCTACACACTTCGATACATTCCTTAGCAACTCGTTTGGTTTTGGTGGCACCAATTCCACTATCATTGTAAGGAATCTCTAAATAAGTATTTTGTTTCCATAAATATTTATTATTTTTTTTCCACCCTCCAGTCGTGAGATTGTGGGGTGGTTTTTCTAATTAGGAAAATGTAATTTCCTAATTTTAGATATTATTAGCATTTTTTTTACACCATTTTTTTGCTAGGCACAAAAAAAATGCTGAAATTTGCATCAAAACAATTTGTATAACATATAAAAACAGATTATTAGAATGGAAAAGAACGAACTCATCGCAAAAATGAACTCGGTTCTCGCAGGCGAATTCGAGGTAGAGGAAAGCTCAATCACTCCTGATGCCAACATCAAGGAGACTCTCGAGCTCGACAGCCTCTCACTCGTTGATATGATCGCTCTCGTAGAGGAGGAATTCGGTGTTGAAATCAAGGGTCAGAATGTTGGCCAGGTTAAGACTTTCGCAAATCTTTACGATTTCGTATTCGACAAACTTAACGCTTAATTCCAGCTTATGTCAGCATCTGTAATGTATTCAGGTGATGAGATAAAGACTTTTATTCCTCAGCGCGAGCCTATGCTCATGGTGGATGCCCTCTACCAGTGCACCGAGACTTCCGTTGAGACAGGACTTACAATTGCCGCTGACAACTTGTTTGTTGACGGCAAATTGTTTTCTGAGTCCGGCATGATTGAACATATAGCCCAGAGCGCCGCAACTTTTGCCGGCTACAACGACTGGATCAACAAGCGCCCCATCGTGCTTGGCTATATCGCCGAAATCAAGAAGTTTGCTCTCAAGACACCTGCCCATGTGGGAGACAGCCTCCGCTCCAGCCTCTCAGTGCAGAGCCAGGCTATGAACATCACCCTGATGAATGCCGTAACCACCATCAACGGTGTGGAGGCGGCCACTTGCAAGATTAAAATTTTCATGGACAAGTAATAATGACCGATACTTCCAGCAGCAATGTGCCTGAGGTGCTCAGCTTAACTTACGAGTTTCAGGTTCCCTTTTATGACCTAGACGGCATCCAGATGGTATGGCACGGCAACTACGTGAAATACATGGAGGACGCCCGCGAGAGGTTTGGCGCCAAGTTCGGATTCGAGTATCTCCACATCTTCAACAGCGGATATGTGGCTCCTGTGGTGGATATGCACCTGCAATATCGCAATTCGGCACGCATCAGCGACCGCCTGTCCATTACTATCACATATATTCCAGCCAGATCGGCCAAGATGGTTTTCAAGTATCTGATTACCAGACCCAGCGACGGCGCGGTGATTGTGGAGGCCGAAACTACTCAGCTCTTTGTATCTAGGAGCGGCGTGTTCGAGACCAGCAATCCCGAGTTCTATGCCGAGTGGAAAAAGCGCTGGAATATCGCATCAGCCAAGAAACATTAAAAAATATTCATTTATTATCATGTTGGTAAAAGACTTTTACACCATAGACGGCAAGCAGGTTCAGGACGACGGCTCTGTAGTATACGCCATTTCTATGAATCCTAACCATGATGTATACAAGGGTCATTTCCCCGAGAAGCCTATCACTCCCGGAGTCTGCAATATTCAGATGATAAAGGAGTGTGCCGAGGATGCTCAGGGCAAGGCTTTTACATTGAAGGATATCGACCGCTGCCGCCTTACCTCTATGGTAACTCCCGACGGCTCGCCTAAGCTTAACGTTAAGGTGCAGTTCGACGCCGCCGACCCTTACAAGCTTTCTGCCACTATCTTCCACGAGGATGTTACATACATGACCCTCTCAGGAACATTGGTTGACAGACTTTCTTGATAAAATTTTATCATAATCCGCATAATTTCTAATAATTGAGTATATGGAAAAGTACGATGTAGCGATTATCGGCGCTGGTCTTGGTGGCTTGGAATGTGCTTACATTCTCGCAAAAGCCGGCAAGAAGGTTATTGTATTGGAGAAGAACAAACAATACTTGGGCGGCTGTCTTCAGACATTTGAGCGCAAGGGTCATAAATTCGATACCGGTTTCCATTACGTAGGCGGATTGGACGAGGGACAGCCATTGAACCGTATTTTCAAGTATTTCGGTCTTATGGATTTGCCCTGGAAAAAGATGGATGAGGATTGTTTCGATGAGGTAATCTACAAGGGTAAATCGTATAAGTTCAAGAATGGTTATGATGCTTTCTTGAATCAAATGGTTGAATATTTCCCTCATCAAAAAGCAAATTTGGAGAAGTATGTGGCCGATCTTAAAGAAATTGGCGATAATATTTTTGACAGTTTGAACAAGACTCCTCAGGAAATGATGGATCCTAATTCTCCATTCGTGAGGAAGGCTCTTCCATATCTTAGGGAAACATTTTCCGACGAGGATTTGATTAATGTTCTTTCTGGTACATCTCCCAAAATGCCTCTCAACGAAAAGTTGCCACTTTATCATTTCCTTCAGATTAATGCGTCCTTCATTAAGAGTGCATACAGGTTGTGTGGAGGAGGAATGCAGATCGCTGATTCTTTGGTAGATAGTATCAAGTCTTTCAGTAAAGAGAATCGTGTTCTTCTTGATGCAAAGGTAACCAAACTGAATGATGAAGGTGATGGCATTGTAAGGACTGTAGAATACGAGAGCAAATCAGGCGTTCGTTCTATTATTGAGGTTGCAGAAGCAGTTATTTCCAATATTCATCCGGCCTCTTTTATTCCTATGATTTCTGGGACCAAGGTTTTGAGATCCTTCCAGTACAAGACTCAAGCCAAGGGTGACAATAGTTTCGGTATGTTTACTGCTAACTTGGCCATTAAACCCAATACATTGAAATATCAGAATAGAAATATTTATATTCATGAAAGCTCTGATGTTTGGGGAGAAGCTTGGCAGGCAGCTGATAACAAGCCATCAGCTGTGCTTGTAAGTTTTGCTGTGCCCAAGGAAGGTGATTATGTTGATAATATCGATATTCTCACACCGATGCTTTGGAGCGATGTAGCTAAGTTTGATGGTACAGAGCCTATGAAGCGCGGAAAGGAATATGATGATTTTAAACGTAGCAAGACAAATCAGCTCCTTGATGTTGTGGAGCGTTATATGCCTGATATCAAGGATTGCATAGATTGGAATTGTGTTTGGGAATCTACTCCTTTGACGTATAAGGATTATACCGGCACAGCAGAGGGAAGTGCTTATGGCCTTTCTGAGAAAAAATTCTCTCAGAGATTGTCCCTAACCACTAATGTTTATTGGACAGGTCAAAATATAGGTCTTCATGGATTCCTGGGAGTGAGTATGACGTCTTTGTTGACAGTAAAGCACTTGCTTGAACCTGATGTTTTTGAATCTATGATGACCGAAATACTAAATAAATAACGTAAACTAACTTTCTAATCATGGAAAACAATAATACAGAAAATTCCAATTCGTCCTTCGCATTCTCGAAGGAGAATTACAAATTGGTTCTCATTGGCTTGGGAATCATAATTCTTGGTTTTATTCTGATGGCTGGTGGCGGCTCCGACGATCCAAACGTCTTCGACGAGTCTATCTTCAGCTTCACAAGAATCACTCTCGCACCTATCGTGGTGCTTCTTGGTTTCGGTTTCGAGGTATATGCCATTATGAAGAAGCCTAAGTCCGAGACAAAGGATGAGGAATAAAAAAAGACGCGCTCTACAGCGCGTCTTTTTTTGTATTACTATTTTTCAACCTCGCACTCCAGTATCGAGTGACCGAAGGACAAATCGTCGTAGATGTTGGTGATCTTGTAGCCGGCATTCTTAAGCACCTCTATCATATCGGCGCTGTGATACATCTTGCTGTTGCCGTTTGCTATCACGGTAAAGTAGAGCGATGTCATTGTAAGACAGTACGATGCGGCCTCGTATTTCTGACGGTCCCAGAAAGTCTCCATGATATAGAGCTTGGCACCCGGCTTCAGGGCCTGCTTGGCGGCAGATGTGATGTGCAGAATCTGCTCCTCGCTGAAACAGTCGAGAAACTGGCTCATCCATACGGCGTCATAGCCCTCGGGGTATGCTGTATCGCTGAGTACGTTGGCGGGATAAGTCTTTATGCGTGACACATTCTCCGAATCGGCCACATTCTTCTTCAGCATGCCAATCTGCTGCGGAAGGTCCATTACAGTAACCTCCACATCCTTGTTGTAATCCGTGCAGCGCAGTGCGAAGCGGCCTGTATTTCCGCCCACATCCAGTATTCGCTTGGGATTGCGCTTGAAGAGGATGTCCAAAGCCTCCTTGAACGAGCTGTCGGAATAGAAGTGGTCGAAAGCGAACCAGCTTTTCTGAACCTCGGGCTCCAGCTCTGAGAGTCCCTCGTATACTGTGGGCCAGTTGCCTAGAGCCTTAAGACCTTCGGGCTTGCCGTTCCTGAGGCACGCCTCTATGTCGTAGAATCCCTTGTAGTTGACATCATTGGTGAAATCCATGTTCACCTGAGTCATCCTGTCGGTAAGGATATACCAGCCGGTTTTTGTAAGGAAGAATTTTCCATCCTTCAGTATCACGGTGCCTATGGATAGCGAAGCTTCCACCAGTACTTTAACAGCGTATAGAGAAAGGCTTGTAGCTGAGGCTATTGCCTTTAGGTCCATTCCTTTGGGATTGTTGTTCAAGGCCTCAAAGATTCCAAGTTTCCACATCATTCTGGAAGCCTGGAAACTTATAGGGCCAAATGCTATCGCCTGGGCTGCGCGCTGAGCCTCCAGTATCGACAGCTTGTCTTTGCCGTATTGCTCCTTAAGAGGAGATTCTAGTTCCATTTTTATTATATGTTGGTGTTAGGTGTGTTTTCGTTGTCAGCTTTCTTCTGGAAGAAAGATTTAAAATATTCCCAAGCCTTGCCTTTCTCGGGAACGGGGTCGTGGCCGTGTGTGCCGAAAGGCTGGCATCTTGCAATCCTGAACGCCGTAAGCGCCGATCCTATCAAAATGCCGTGCGTCATTATGGCCTGTATGCAGTATTGCGAGCAAGTGGGCGTGTGTCTGCATGCCGGCGGCAGCAGGGGCGATATGCAGGCCCTGTAGAAATACACCGGTATCAGGTATGCCTTCTTTATTAGCTCGTATGCAGTCATGACGTGTCTATTGCTTGGTGTCCTGGCTGAGTATGTACTCGGCGTATTTCAGGTCCTCTATGGTGGTTATTTTTATGTTCTCGCGGTCGCCGTCTATCAGGTTTATCTTTTCTCCTGATGTCTCCACCACGCTGGCGTCGTCGGTGAAAGCCGGTGTGTACGGCAGGCAGTATGCCTTCCTCAGTATGCCGGCCTCAAAAACCTGAGGCGTCTGTATCAGTTTTACGGTGCTGCGGTCTATGGCGTGGTTTTCGCCGTTTCCTGATGCTACCCTTATTGATTCGGGCGGCGCTATGCATGGAATGGCGTTGCCCTTAAGCGTGGCCTCTGTAAAGGCGGCCGCTATGGTTCTTACGCTCACCAGAGGACGTACGCCATCGTGAACTGCTATCAGGTCAACATCTTGCGGTATCTTATCTAAAGCGTTTTTTACAGAGTGGAACCTCTCTGCGCCGCCCTCCACCATGGTGTAGGCATCAGGGCTTATGTATGGCAGCGAGAGCTGAGCCCAAAGCCCCATGTGTATCTGTGGGAGGGCCAGAAAGATCTTTATCTCGGGGTCGTATTGCAGGAATTTCTGTATTGTGCGGCACAGTATGGGGATGCCGGCCACAGACAGAAACTGTTTCGGCAGCTGCGCGCCCATCCTTAGGCCCTTGCCGCCCGCCACTATTATTGCTGCTCGTTTCATTTACTTAAGTAGGTCTGATACTTTGGCTGATATCTTGTTGTTGAATTGAGAGAAGAATTCCTTCATGTTCATTGTAGGCTTCTCGAATGATGCCAGCTCCAGCAGCGAGATGGTCTCGTCGTCGTATACCACGGGTATTACGATGAGTATCTTTGGCGAGCTGTTGCCCAGGCCCGATACTATGTGGATGTAGTTTTCGGGTATGGTGTCCAGCATCAGGATCTTCTGGTCCTTGGCCACCTGTCCCGTGATGCCCTCGCCAATCTCGAATTTGCGGCTTGTATCGGTGGTGTAGTATGCGTAGGTGGATTTTATCTCGTATTTGCCCTCCATGCGGTTGATGGTGTATGCCACGCCCTGCACGATGTTGAGGGTCTTGGAGAGGTTTATCAGCAGCTGGTCGAAGTAGTTTTCGGGGAAAACCTCCTCGTCGAGTGGCGATGCTATCTCTGCCACCTTTTCGGCTATCATCTTCTTCTCCTGCTCGGCGCGGGCCTGGCTCTGGATTTTCTCCATCTGGATTCGTTTTTTCTCCTCCTCTTCCTTGCGCTCCTCCTCCGACATCATGCTGAAATCGTCGCTGTTGCTTGTGGCGCGCGAGAATAGTTCCTTCATTATGGAGTATATCGTAATAGTGGTGATGATGGTGCATGCCGCCAGTATTGCGGCCACCATGGCTGTGGATATGGTGTTGGGCTTTATGTATGCAAAGCCCAATATGCCCAGCGCTACCACACTGTATGCTATCGTTATCAGCGTTATCTGTTTCTTGTACTTCTCCACTGGTTTCATTTTTTTTATTCTTTAAGATTTTGCAAATAGTTTATTATCTGTTGGCTCTGGAAAACGAAGTCGACGTCGGTGATCTTGATAGCGGCCATTGTCATGGTCTTTACCTGACACTCGTCGGGCGACTGCACTATCACAGTGCCTCCCATGTCTTTCATGAGTTTTATGCCCAGCGCGCCGTCCTTGTTGGCGCCCGATAGCAGCACACCCACGCACTTGCTGCCGAAAGCCTGGGCCGCCGATGCAAATGTGATGTCGATAGACGGTCTGGAATGGTTTACAACCTCCTCGGTGGACAGCGATATCGTGTTGCCGGGATCTATGTACATGTGGTAATTGGCAGGCGCCAGGTACACATGGCCCGGCAGTATCGGGGTCTTGTCCTGAGGCTCGTGTATCGGCAACGAGGACTTCAGCTCCAGCGCCTCCACAAATCCGGTTCTCACGTACTTGAGCCTGTGAAGACACAGAAACATCGGAAACGGGAATGTCTTTGGGAGGCTGGCCAGTATGTTGGTTACAGTTTGGAAACTGCCTGCCGATCCGCCTATTACTACATTCAGCATTGTGGTGTTTGGTGTTTACTGTTAGTTAATATTTTTTGCGGAAAATCTTTTCCGTCTTGGATACCTGTGTATACTGGGCCGCCTGTTCCAGTCCGCTGATGCTCTCGCCAACGCCCATTACCAGGTATCCGCCGGTAAGGAGGCTCTTGGTGAGCGATTCTATCAGCCTTTTCTGCGCCATCTGCGTGTAGTAGAGCGTCCTGTTTCTGAACAGAATCAGATTAAACCCATTGTCGGGCGGAGGATCGCTTAGCACGCTCTGCTTTATGAAGATGGCCTTCTCCAGCAGCTGTGGCGAGAATCTGTACGACTTGTCGCAGTTGGTTACGTAGCTCTGCAGGTTGTTCTCGGCGTTCATCCTCTTGAAGTTGGCATCGCTGGCCTCGTATTTCTTGCAGTCTATCTCGCCCTTCTGCGCGTTGGATATGCATCCCTGGTTTACCGATGTGGCGTACACCATAGCCTTGTGGAGCATCTTGCATCGGCTAAGGGCCACCAGCATGGAGTTTAGCTCGTCGTCGCCGCAGATATCAGGAATCCATATCTTTATGATGCTCTCCTGATTAAGCTTGTCCCTCAGGATGTTTTCCAGCTCTATCCATGTCTGCGGATCACGGAACATCTCGGTGGTCTGCACCTTTATCCCGTCTATCAGCATGTCGGCTATCTTCTTGTCGTACTGGAGTTTCTCTATCAGCATGGATGTGCTGGTATATCCGTGAGCCTTGGCAAACCTCGCAAACCTGTGCTTGGTGATTACGGGCTGATAGTACGACAGGTCGATGTTGCGCAGAGTGCGCAGCGTGGCCGCTATTCGCATGTATTCCTCGTCGGATATGGTAAACAGTTCATCCATTGTGTCTACAGTTGCTTTTTAGAGTACATAAGTCCTTTTTTCTCGTATTTGCCGGCCCATGGGCCCAGGATGCTCTCGTGTATGCCTAGCACCAGGGTGCCGTCGTCCACCAGGCTGTTCCAGAAATCGCCGAATATCTTGCTCTGGAGAGTCTGGTTGAAGTATATCAGCACGTTCCGGCACAGTATTATGTCGTACTTGATGCCGAACGGGTTGGGGTCGCTTACGAGGTTGTGCTTCTTGAACGTGGCCTTGTTGAGCAGGTATGGCTTCATGCGCATCACGTCATGGCGCTCGTCCATGTCGACGTATTTGCTTATTGGCGTTGTGCCCCTCTCCTCAAAGTTGTAGGGATTCACGCACAGTGCCTTGTTGTAGTTGTCGAGGTATTCCTTTACGTTGCGCAGGCTGTATGTTCCGTTCTCGGCGGTTTTCAGCACGTCGGTGTTGATGTCGGTGGCGTATATGTTTGTCTTGTCGAGCAGGCCGGCCTCGTAGAGCATTATCTCCATCGAATACACCTCCATGCCTATGCTGCATCCGGCGTGCCAGATGTTTATCTCCTTCTGGCTGTGGAGCTTGGGCAGCAGCCTGTATTTCATGGCCTGCCATACCGAGGGGTCGCGGAATATCTCGGTGGTGTTTACGGTGATGTCTCTCACCACCTGCTCCAGAAACACGCGGTCTATCTTTATAGCATTGGTTAATGCATAGATATCCATCTTGTTGTCGTACAGCAGTTTCTCCACGCGGCGCATAAAGGATTTGAGTGAGTAATTGCTGAAATCGTAGTTTCCGCAATCCCTCAGTGCCCTTATAAGTTCGTGTATGTCGCGCTCCTCAAACATATATTGTTGTTTTTCGTTTTCCAAATATAAGTCTTTTTTTCCAAACAATCAAAATAATATTTTCATCAGTTTTAGTAGTTGAGAATCTTGTCGCTCTGCACCCAGCTTGGAAGCATCTGTATCGAGCATCCGTCCAGGCCTATCGATGTAAGGTTCAGCAGCTCCTGCATAGCCTCTGGCAGTGCCCTGATGCCGGGGTTGTTGTTCAGGCTCAGGTTCTCGAGATACAGCAGCTTGCCTATCTGGGGCGGTATTGGGTTTTGGCCTCCGCCTATGTTGTTGTTGCTGAGTATCAGGGTGCGCAGGTTTACCAGGTTGCACAGCTGGGGCGGAAACTGTGTTAGCCCGCACTTGTTCATCGACAGGGTGCGCAGAGTTATCATTCCGCATATCTGGAGCGGCACCTTGCCTAGCGGATTGTCGTCTAATGATAATACGCTCAGGTGGCTTAGCTTGTCGATGCTCTGTGGCAGGGCCGAAATCTTGTTGCCCGATAGCAGCAGCACGTTAAGGTTGTAGAGCATAGAAATCTCTTCTGGCAGCCTCGATATCGAGTTGTTGGAGAGGTCGAGCTCCAGCAGGTTTTGCAGGCTCATGATGTTGGCCGGCACCTGCACGATGTTGTTGTCGCTGAGGTCGAGGTATTGGAGTTTCTCTATCCTCATCACGCCGTCGGGGATGGCCGATATCTCGTTGGATCCCAGGGTAAGCACCCTCAGGTTTGGCATGTCCTTTATCTCGTCCCACACCAGGGCTATCTGGTTGTTGTCGGCGTATATCTGCTCCAGGTTCTTTAGCTTGTATACCGATTCGGGCAGCTGTGTAAGCCTGTTGCCCTGCAGGTACAGCACCTGGAGGTTGGTGTACTTGTCGAGGTTTCCGGCCGATGTAAGGTTCTGGTTGCTGAGGTCCAATATCCTTACCTTTTCGGCCTGCTTGTCGGCCTCTGCGGTGGAGGTGTAGACTTTCTCGGAGCGCAGCTGCTCCTCTGTCAGCAACTGTGCCGATGCTGGCATCCATGCTGCCGCAACCAGTATTGCGGTAATTAATATATGGCTTATTCTGTTCATTTCACGTATGTTTTTCTGTATGTTACGTTTGCATACTTGTTTTGCAAATATAATGCCTATTAGTTACCTTGGCCTCTGGATTTTATTTCTCGAGTATCTTGTCGAGCGCCTTTTTCAGCTTGTCGATGTTGTCTTTCTTCAGGGCTGATACGTTGATGCCCTCTATGGTCATCTCCTTGGGCTGCTTGGTGTTTGGGTCCAGTCCCGAAACTGTGATGTCTATCACCTTCTTCCATCCGAAGATGGATTCGGTGTAGTTGTAGCTTACCAGGCTGCTTTTTGGGAAAGGGAATTCCCTGTAGTTTCTGAATAGCGGGAAAGCCGAGCATGTGCGTATCACGATGTTTTTGCCCTCGTCGTTGTAATATACGTACGATGGGTTTATCAGCAGCATCAGCACCGAGGCGGCCAATCCAATGTATGCCAGTATGTTGGCCAGCTGGAATACCGACATTCCGCAGATCGATATCTTGCTCAGGGTGTAATCGCTGCGCTCCAGATAAGCCCAGAGCATCAGGGCCACTGATATTGTGAATGTAAGCACCTCGGCCAGGGTCCACTTGGATGTGGATGGTGTATTGTCGATAAACATGTTGCGTTAGTTTTTGCCGTTATAAATCTTGTTTCCTGTTATGTAGTTTTTCACGTAGTCTGATACTCCGTCTTCAAGCTCGGTCATAGGCCTGTTGTATCCTATGTCTCTAAGCTTCTGTATGTTGGCCTGGGTAAAGTACTGATACTTGTCGCGGATCTTTAGCGGAGTATCTATGAAGGAGATGTTCTCGGGCTTGCCCATGGCCTTGAATGTGGCCTTCACGAGGTCCAGGAAGGTTCTGGCCTTGCCTGTGCCCACGTTGTAGAGTCCGCATCCCTTGCGGTTTTCCATCAGGTACATTATCACCTCGGCTATGTCTTTCACATACACGAAATCGCGGCTCTGGTGTCCGTCGGCGATGCCTTCCTTGTGGCTGCGGAAGAGCTTCATGCCGCCGGTCTCGGTTATCTGCTTGTAGGCGTGCAGTATCACCGATGCCATGCTGCCCTTGTGGTATTCGTTGGGTCCGTATACGTTGAAGAACTTGAGTCCGGCCCAGAAATACGGCTGCTTCTCCTGCTGGAGGGCCCACTTGTCGAACTCGTTTTTGGATACTCCGTATGGGTTGAGAGGTTTCAGCTGATACGGCAGCTCGTGGTTGTCGTCGTAGCCCAGCTCTCCGTCGCCGTATGTGGCGGCCGATGATGCGTATATCAGTCCTATGCCGTATTTCGCGCAGCGTGTCCAGATGTCCTTGGTATACTGGAGGTTCAGCTTCTCCAATACCGAGTAGTCGAACTCTGTGGTGGCGCTTCTGGCTCCCATGTGGATCACAAACTCCACCTGGCTGTGGTTGTCGTCAAACCATTGCATAAAGTGGTCCCTGTCAACCAGCTGATTGTATTGCAGTTCGCTATAGTTGCGTTCTCTGTCCTGACGCGAGAAATCGTCCACCAGGATCAGGTCGTTGTAGTTGTCCTTGTTTAGTCTGGCGGCTATCACTGATGCTATGAAACCTGCCGCGCCTGTTATTACTATCATTTTTTGCAAAGTGTTTTGTTATAGGTTCATCTGATTGTAGAACGATAGCGACTGGTAGATGTCGTCCTTGGTGCAGTGCTGGTCGATCTGGAACTGTCCGTAATCGCTCATCAGCGAGAAGTTTATCATTCCGTCGGTGTTTTTCTTGTCGTGGGTCATCAGCGCTATCAGCTCGTCGTAGGTCTCGTACTTTATCTTGTATGGCTTGTATGTGCTGGCTATCAGGTTGGTGATCCTCATCATTTTCTGTACGGGGAAATGGAGTATCTTGTTGCTGAGGAACAGCTCGCTCACGATGCCTATTGCCACCGCCTCGCCGTGGAGCAGCGGTGTGCTGGTGGTAAACGAGTACGATTCTACGGCGTGGCCTATCGTGTGGCCCAGGTTCAGCATCTTGCGGATGCCTTTCTCGGTGGGGTCCTTGCCGGCAAAATCGTTCTTTATCCTCACTGATGTCTCCACCAGGCTGGCCAGAAGGTCGTAGTCGGGCTTCTTGGGGTCGAACTCTGATATCTGGTCGAGGTATTCCTCGCTGTAGAGCACGGCGTGCTTTATCATCTCGGCCATTCCTGATACTATCTGCTCCATTGGCAGCGACTTCAGGAACTCGGGGCTTATTATCACCTTGTCGGGATTGCGGAAAAGGCCAATCTCGTTTTTCAGGTTGTTGAAGTCTACGGCCAGCTTTCCTCCGCACGATGCGTCCACCTGCGCCAGCAGGGTGGTGGGCACGTTTACGAACCTGATGCCGCGCTTGAAGAGTGAAGCCGCAAGTCCGCCCATATCACCTATTACGCCACCGCCCAGGTTTACGAAAAGGCTCTTGCGGTCGCCGCCGTTGTCGCCCATCTGCATCCATATCTGCTGCAGGGTGTTCAGGTTCTTGTTTTCCTCGCCGCTCTGTATGCGCACCACTATTGCTCCCTTTTCGGCAAGGGATGGCAGCAGGGGCAGGCAGAGGGCCTCGGTATGCTCGTCGGCCAGCACGAATACTTTTCCCTTGTGCTGGTCAAGTATGTTCTTTAGCTCCTGGTCGGCATTCTTGGTGCAGACCACGTTTTCCGGTAAATTCATCTTTATTCTTTTTTTTATGAAAATTTTCCAACGTCAAAGGTAAAAATTATTAATTAAATTATTACCTTTACTCTCTCATTTTTTTGGAAAATTTTTAATAAAACACAGCATTTTGGATCAGAACAAGCAAAATACGCAGCATCAGGAGCCGCTGGATCCGTTCCAGATTGGCCAGGTGGTGGTTTTCGACAAGCCGCTGAGGTGGACGTCGTTTGATATGGTGAACAAGGTGAGGTATCTGATACGTCATTACCGCGGCCTCAGGAAGATAAAGGTGGGCCACGCCGGCACGCTGGACCCTCTGGCCACGGGCGTGCTGATAGTGTGCACCGGACGCAAGACCAAGGAGATAACCACGTATCAGGACCACGACAAGGAGTACATAGCCACCGTGCGCCTGGGCTCCACTACGCCGAGCTACGATCTGGAGACCGAGCCGGAGAATTTCGTGGATGTGCAGGGCATCAGCCTGGAGAAGATAAACGAGTGCCTGAAGACTTTCCTGGGGCAGCAGACTCAGTATCCGCCGGTGTATTCGGCCAAGAAGATAAACGGCGAGCGCGCTTTTGTGGCAGCGCACGAGGGCCGCGGCGACGAGGTGAAGATGCGGCCTCAGGTGATAGAGATTATGGACCTGGAGGTGACCGAGTACGACGACCAGACCAAGGAGTTTAAGCTGAGGGTGCATTGCAGCAAGGGCACCTACATACGCTCGCTGGCGCACGACCTGGGGCAGAGGCTGGGCGTGGGAGGACATCTGGCGGGCCTGCGCAGGACACGTATAGGCGACATCAGGGTGGAAAATGCAATTTCGATAGAAAATTTTGAAAAATCCTTGCAGGGAATTGAATAATTTTTATTAACTTTGCAGTATTGCAATAATTGTATTATTTCACCAACTAAATAGTTGTAATTATTAGATGAAGCTATCTAAATTTAAATTCGATCTGCCTGAGAAACTCATCGCGCAGAATCCGTCGGAATACCGCGACGACTGCAAGCTGATGGTTCTCAACAGGAAAAACCACACCATTGAGCACAAGCAGTTTGTGGACATTGCCAAGTGTTTCGACGACGGCGATGTGATGGTTTTCAACAATACCAAGGTGATTCCGGCCAGATTGTATGGCAACAAGGAAAAGACGGGGGCTAAGATTGAGGTGTTTCTGCTGAGGGAACTCAACAAGGAGATGCGTTTCTGGGATGTGCTGGTGGATCCGGCTAGGAAAATCCGTATCGGAAACAAGCTCTATTTCGGCGATGACGACAGTCTTGTGGCCGAGGTTATCGACAACACCACTTCCAGGGGACGCACGCTGAGGTTCCTCTTCGATGGCCAGTACGATGATTTCAAGAAACTTCTTTATGGGCTGGGAGAGACCCCGCTGCCAAAATATATCCACCGCCCCGTGGAGCCTATCGACCAGGAGCGCTATCAGACCATCTACGCCAAGTATGAGGGCGCTGTGGCCGGTCCGGCTGCCGGTTTCCACTTCAACAAGAACCTCCTGAAGAGGCTGGAGATTGTGGGTGTGAACTTTGCCGAGATCACTCTCCACATGGGTCTGGGCCACCTGAGGAGCGTGGATGTGGAAGACCTTACCAAGCACAAGATGGACAGCGAGCAGATCCTCATCGACGAGAACTGCGCCAACATAGTAAACAAGGCCAAGGCCGAGGAGAAGCGCGTGTGCGCCGTGGGCATCACCACACTGCGCACTCTCGAGAGCTCGGTATCGGCCACAGGCACTCTTAAGCCTTACGACGGATGGACCAACAAGTTCATATTCCCTCCATACGAGTTTAGCGTGCCCAACTCGCTTGTTACCAACTTCCACCAGCCTTATTCCACAATGCTGATGTCTACAGCGGCTTTTGTGGGTTTCGATTTCCTGATGGAGGCCTACAACGAGGCTGTAAAGAAGAAATACATGTTTGGCGATTACGGCGACGCAATGCTTATATTATAATAGGCGTGTGCTGATGCCTACCATCATAATACAGACAACGCAGGTATCCCGTCAGGCGGCGGAATATCTGCGTTGTTTGTGTTTGGTGTGATGTGAAAAATACTTCCGGCAAATATGCCCACTATAACCAATAATCTGCCGAATCCATGGCAAGTGTGGCTATGGTTTCTGCCAGATTTACATTCTCTGCCATTTCGGCTGCGTTCTTCTCGATGAACTCTACTGTCTGATTTGTAGTGCTATTCATAATTGTAGTTTTTTTTAAGTTATTTAATTTTGTGCTTTTTATACATTATTAACACAGAATTCCTTCAATACCCTAATAAAAAAACAACATTTTTTTTCTTATTGCAAAATGCATCAATACGCATTGCCAGACATTACGAGTGGAACAGATTTTGCTGAAAGTTTTTGTATATGATAATATGATTTTTTAATAAAAAACATTATTGTGATGAGACTTATTAATCGCATATTGTTGCTGATTGTGGCATTGCAAGTTTCGGTACTTGTGTCGGCGCAGAGGCCCGATCCTGCTCCCGTGCAGGTGATATGGAAAAACGGCAACGATAATGTTACCATAAGCGAGGCCAAGGACGATGGCGTGGTCTTGAGCCCGATGTCCACCAATGCGGCCGCCCTTCCGGGACAGGCTTCTGCCAAGACGGCAAGCCAGATAAGCATAGAGTGCCTCTTCAAGGCCAAGGATATGGCTGATGTGTATCCCGATGGAGCAGATTACGAGGTAAAGTGGTATTATTACATGAGTACCAGAAAGATGCTTATGTCCACCAAAGTGGTTAGCCTGAAGCCCGAGGATATCAATCAGGATGGTTTTGCATCACTTGTGTGCTACTGCAAGCAGAATCCCAGGGCCGGATGGTGGGAGGTTCAGATAAAGAACAAGCAGAGCAGCGAGCTGGTTACATACGCCGATCAGGACACGTATCAGATACTTTTGAAAAACTAATCAGCAAACGTAAACAAAAAGAGAAAGGCGTGGATGGCTTCTTGGGTGAGCCGTCCACGCCTTTTTTTATGTAAGCATCAGGCCTCTGATACTTTAGAACTTGAATGTGAGACCTGCGCCGAGCACCTCCTTGAACTGTACAAGAGAGTTGTGTGTGATGTCGGTGTCTTTCTCCTTGATGGTGATATCCTCGTCGTAGATGAGCTCGGATGTAAAGCTGAATGCCAGCCACTTGTTGATCTGGAATGTAAGCAGGAGGTTCCAGTCGATATCAACCTCGTCCACAAAACCGTCTCTGTAGTTGGAGAAGAGTGTGAGGTTGGTGCTGAGGTTGGCGTAATCTGTAATATTGTGGTTGAAGTTGGCTCTCATGTACCAACCGAACTCGGAGCGTGAGTGGTCGCCCTTCTCAACACCGTATGCGCCCTGAGCCGAGAGCTCGTCGTCGGTTACGATGGTGGATTTGCCACAGAGAGGCGATAGGTAGAGGGTGAAGTTTTCGTTGGGCTGATAGTCGAAACCGATGGTGTATGTAAGGTACAGAGGCGACCACCATGCCGATGTAAGGGTCTTGGTGTTGTCGTCGTCGTTGTACTTGTAGCCGTTGCTGAACTGCGACTTGTAGTCGAAGATGCAAGAGTAATACCATTTCTTGCTGAGGGCGTATCCGTACTTGGAAGCAAACTGGAGCTTGTCGTCGGTTTTGCGGAAATCCTGCTCCTCCACGCGGAGCATGCCGTACTGGCCCAGTACTGTGTTCTGCCATGAGTGCTTGCCCTTGGCGTAGTTGGCGTTGAAGTTGGCAAGGCTGTTGAGG
Organism: Bacteroidales bacterium; assembly: GCA_024401025.1. GTDB lineage: Bacteria > Bacteroidota > Bacteroidia > Bacteroidales > UBA3824 > UBA3824. The sequence goes on along the minus strand of JAKSLV010000009.1, from coordinate 22,999 downwards.
CCTACCTGCTGGTCGCCGCCGGCAGCCCAGTTCTTGAGGCCTGTCTGAGTGGCTGTAAGCGACAACATTCCGCTGAATTTCCAGGCTTTGGCGCTGTCTACCTCAACTGTTTTCTTGGAGTCCTTGGCCAGGGCCTGTATGTCCTTGGCTGTCTCGTCGGTCTGTGCGCTGGCCGATAATGTGCCTGCCAGCAGGGCGATTGCAAAAAGTATTCTTTTCATTTTGGTATGTGTGATAAATTTAGTTTTAGTTTATTACAGGTGCTTTGGGTCGATGAATCTTGGGTAATCCTTTAGCGAGTGCGCAAAATTCTTGTGGTAGGTGTCCCAGTTTTGGCGGAACTCCTCCAGAGCCTCGTTGTCGGGATATTTTCTCCACTCGGTGGACAGCGCCTTTATGTTTATGGAATCGGCGTTGGCAGATGGGTCCTGCTTCCTGAGCTCGTTTATGGCATTATCCACGCAGGCAAACTTAAGCTTGTTGTAGTCTTCCTTGAAGAGCGGGAAATAGTAGTTGAGTATCCTCTGATGTCCCTCGTTGGCGCTGTCTTCGCCCAGGGGGAAGAATTTGGCTACCTTAAGGTAGTTGTAGGCCACGAAGACACTTTTGCTTGGCAGGCTGTCGGCGGTCTGCTTGCTGGCCGGAATCTCTTTTTCTAGTATCTGCGACGCCTTATATGTAAGGAATCTCGGGATAAACAGGAATATAGCCCCCAGCAATACTACTGCATAGATGGCCCATTTTATTATGGATGGCTTCTTCCTTTTCTGTGTGGTGTAGTTGAAGTATGACATTTCTCGTGTTTGCTTTTTCTGTTTTCATTACTGTTTTTTCCGTTTGCAAAATTACTCAATAACCTAAAATAATCCCAATGCAAAAGCAAAAACTAAACAAAAAATTAACGTATGGCCAGTTTATGTTAATAAAATGCAATTTCGTAAAAAAAAACGTGGAAAAATTTGGATGTTCTGAAAATAGTCCTTACCTTTGCATCGTCATTAAAGGAAATGACAAACGCATTTTAGAACTAACATTGCGGGGTGGAGCAGTAGGTAGCTCGTTGGGCTCATAACCCAAAGGTCACAGGTTCGAGTCCTGTCCCCGCTACTAAATATAACAGACCTCGCCTTCATGGCGGGGTTTTTCTTTTTATATACATTCTGTTTTTTAGGGCTGAGGCTTACTTTTTTTATTTGCAATTTTGATTTTTATTGCTTATAATTGCGTCAGTAATTATTAATAGCGGCCTGCCGTGATCAAGAAGATACTAAAAATATACAACGATTTGACTATTAAACTTTTCCTTATCCCATTCCAAAATGTGGACAGGGAGAGGTTTCTCAACCGTCAGAGCGGACTTCCCGACAAGGAGTACGTCAACAGGCGTTGCCGGCGTCTTGCCATTTTGTGCTGCCTGGCCACATCGCTGTTTACATTCCTGGCCACGCTGCCCACTAATCTTTGGATATCCCTTCCGCTGGCCGTGCTGGATTTTATACAGTTTCAGTTTTTCGTGTTTGTGGTTCAGCAGCAGATGCTGTATCTCTACGGCTACAACGACCTCCGCGACGGCAAGAAGATAGATTACAAAAACGGCCTTTTCCTGCTATGGCTGCAAACCGACGTGATGCTGGGATCGCGCGACAGCCTGCAATCCAAGGTGAAATCGGGCGTAGGTTTCGTGGTGCGCAAGGCCGTTACGTTCCTCATCACAAAATCGCCGCTCAGGATAGTGATAATGAATGGATTGCGCCAGTTGCTGAAGTGGTTTGGCGTTATAGCCACGCATCAGTTCCTGGATGTATCCATCGACATACTGGTGTGCGTGATATGCGCGCTGGTGGCCGCCGGTGTATCTGTATGGCAGTTTTACCCTATGTGCAAGAAACTGCGCAAGCGTCTGGACGACAAGGGTATAGAGTATTATTCGCAGCGCTGGAAATTCCATAACAGCAAGCCTACCAAAAAGGTGCAGGCTCAATAAAGTTCCCCGGTATTCGGTAGAGGCGTACCGTGGTCCGTCTTTAAAGGGCGATGTATCTTTTTCTTTTCCACCAGTTTATTATCCGCCGTATCAGGGAACAGTTGTATGTCTTGCGAAACGATTCCAGAATCAATGGGTTGATATCAAGGTTGTTGCAGAACTTTATCTCGCCCAGTTCTTCAAATATGTTGGTGTCGTATTTGTGGGTGGCTGATACGTTGCTTCCGCTGCCATCCGCGCCGCCGTTTATTATGAAAGATTGTACGGGATATATTGTGGGCATCTGATGCTTGAACCCTGAATAACAGAATCTTATGGACCACGAGCCAATCTCGCCGGTCTGCTGTTTCAGAAGCATTGCCGATAGGTCGCTGCCGGATAGGTCGAAGGCCTTTCTCTGGGCAGCATCAGATATAAAATCCTTGAAATCTGATACTTCCCAATCCACCATCTGCCAGCGGTTGCGCCATGTGGCCCATCCCCATGAGCAGTTGCGCATTATGGGGTAGGTGGTGTAGGGGTAGTTTCCGGGCAATGATACTGGAGGCGTGTATCCGGCTATGCTCCAGGCGTTTGTGTGCTCGTAGTGGCCCAGGGCCGATATCATGAACCTAAGGAAATGAGGCGTTGCTATAAGGTCGTCCTCCAATACGATGGCTCTGTCGTATAGCTCGAAAACCTCGTTGAGCCCTTGTATGATGTTTTGGGCAAGGCCGATGTTGCGCTCGCGCTTGATGATGTTGGCACTGGAAAAATTCTTGGACCCTTCCAGCGACATCATCACCTCCTTGGGTTTGGTGTCGTCGGGATTCTTGGCTCCATCTATGAACACATATAGCGGACAGTCCTTTGCCTCGGGATTCAGCAAGAGACTTTTCATGAGGCGCTGCACGTGCGCGGGCCTGTTGTAGGCGAATATTACGACGGGAGTTTCCATATCAGCGCAAAAATATAAAAAAAATTTGTTTTTACAATCTCTTTTCTTTATATTTGAAATCGATTAAATTTATCATAAAACACCTAATATTATGAGTACAAAGACTGTTGAGATATTTTGCGTGAACACCGGAGTCACCAAGCAGTACAATACCGGAGTTACGCTTCAGGAGATTGCTGATGACCAGGAGATTACGCTTGATAAGGCCATCGTGGGCGCCAAGGTGAACAACGCCGTAAAGGAGCTGGATTACACCATCAACAAGCCCAAGGTGGTGGAGTTTTTCACCATTGAGAGCATCGACGGACAGAAGATGTATCAGCGATCGCTGTGTTTCATACTGGCCAAGGCCGTAAACGATGTGGACAGCAAGCTGCGCGTGCACGTGGACCACAGTATAAGCAAAGGTTTCTATTGCGAGCTCAAGAACGCTGATGGCGAGGATATTAAGCCTACTGAAGATTTGGTGGCCGCCATCAAGAAAGAGATGATAAAGATTGTGGCCGCCGACCACGAGTTTGAGCGCAAGGAGATTCCTTCGGAGCAGGTGGCTGAGGTTTTCGAGAAGCAGGGTATGCCCGAGAGAATCAACATGTTCAAGACCAGAAGCAGGTTTTTCTCGTCGGTATATTCGCTCGACGGATACCACGACTACTATATCAGCTACCTTTTGCCAAGCACAGGCATGGTGAACGTGTTTGACCTTGTGCCTTATTATGACGGCATGCTTCTGAGGTATCCTACTGACTACAAGAATGTTGAGATAGGTCCTTTGGAGCTTCAGCCAAAACTTTTCGACGTGTTCCGCGAGCACAAGGCCTGGGTGAAGCTGATGGGCATTGCCACCGTGGATTCGCTAAACGAGTCGGTGAAATCCGGCGAGGCCAGCGATGTGATAAAGGTGGCTGAGGCGCTTCAGGAAAAGAAGATAGCGCAGATTGCCGAGAGAATCAAGCAGTCGGGAAATATCAAGCTGGTGCTCATAGCAGGACCTTCGTCGTCGGGAAAGACCACAACCTCTATGCGTCTTTGCGTTCAGCTGAGGGTGGCCGGCCTGAAGCCTGTGCAGATCTCGCTCGACAACTATTTCGTGGACCGCGAGAACACACCGCGCGACGAGAAGGGCGATTACGACTTTGAGGCTCTTGAGGCTGTTGACTATGAGCAGTTTAATAAGGATATGCTCGATATGATGAATGGCAAGAAGGTGGAGATGCCTATCTACAACTTCACAACAGGCAAGCGTGAGTACAACGGCAACTTTATGACCGCCGACGAGGATACCGTTTTCGTTGTGGAGGGTATCCACGGACTTAATCCTACAATGAGTCAGATGATTCCTGCCGACAGAAAATTCAAGATCTACGTATCGGCGCTCACTCAGATTGGCGTTGACAGTCATAACCGCATTCCTTCTACCGACAACCGACTTCTTCGTCGCATAATTAGAGATTTTCAGTACAGAAACTATTCGGCCGAGCAGACAATCAAGCGCTGGCCCGATGTTCGCCGCGGCGAGGATAGGAACATCTTCCCATTCCAGGAGGAGGCTGATGTTATGTTCAACTCTGCGCTTCCTTACGAGCTTGGTGTAATAAAGAAATACGCCGAGCCAGTATTGAAGAATGTTCAGGAGCGTTCGCCGGAATATTCGGAGGCTCAGCGACTTATCAAGTTCCTCAGCTACTTCAAGGAGTTCCCAGATAACGAGATTCCACCTACATCTATCCTTAGGGAGTTCCTGACCGGAAGCTCGTTTAAGTACTAAACTTCAGATTATTTATATTTAAATTATAGAAGCCTCTTAATTATTTTATTTAAGAGGCTTTTTTTTTGTTTGGTAAAATATAATTTTTTTTCATACTTTTGTTCCGAAAATATTATTGTTTTTAATTCTAAATTTTAAAAGTATTCTTATTAATTATGAAAAATATATTGATAAGCTTTTTGCTGATTGGGATCGTTAGTGCTTTTGTGTCTTGTGATGATGGTGAGGACAGTGTTGAAGTTGACGATCCTAGAACTTGGCTTTATGAAATAGAGTATGTTAATGCCACTGGGGTGTCGCCTATTGAGATAGATTACTATTCAGTTGATACTTATCATTTAGTTTTTAAGGATAGTACATTTATGCAGAGTAGTAAAAATGGTAATGTTAAGATAGCATTGCCTTCAGGTTATTATTATGACTCTATTTTTGTTACATTCCCCAAGGGGTGTATGTACAAGTGTTATCGAGAGGGCGATTTAGATGATCCTTTTAATATGTGCAGTGCAAAGAGCTATGTAGGTACTGTATTTGCTAAAGATCATCGACGCTATACTTTTACATTTACTAAAGAGATGTTAGATAAGGCACAGTAATTTAAATCAGTGCTTTGGGATTGTATATTTAGTATTTCGCACAGAAGCACAGCATACACAGATTTTTTTTCAAAATCTCTGTGTAATCAGTGTTATCTGTGCGAAATTTTTTATCTTTGTGGATTATAAGAGGAGCGGATTCGTAATTCGTAACTCGTAATTTGTAATTATAAAGCAAATGCAGTTCAAGGACATACCAGGCCACGAGGCTACAAAGAAATTTCTGATACAGACCGTCAAGGAAAACCGCATAAGTCACGCGCAGCTTTTCCTTGGACCCGAGGGCAGTGGAAAACTGGCTCTCGCGATAGCCTACGCCCAGTATGTTACCTGTCAGCACAGAACTGAAAGTGATAGTTGCGGTGTGTGTCCGCAATGTCAGAAGTATCAGAAACTTATTCATCCTGACTTGCATTTTGTTTATCCAGTTGTTACCAGCAAGAACAACTCCAAGCCAGTCTCCGACAATTACCTCACCGAGTGGCGAAATTTTGTGCTGAAGCGCAATTATCACCGCCTCGACGACTGGTACGATTTCATCGGCAGCGAGAATGCTCAGGGCTCAATATTCGCTCAGGAGAGTCAGGAGATTATCCGGAAACTCAACCTGAAGACCTTCGAGAGCGAATACAAGATAATGATAATCTGGATGGCGGAGAAGATGAACGAGACTTGCGCCAACAAGCTTCTGAAAATGATTGAGGAGCCGCCTGCCAAGACTCTTTTTGTACTTGTGGCTGAAAATGAGGAGGCTATCCTCACCACAATCCGCTCAAGGACTCAGTTGGTGAAAATCAACCGTCCCGATATCGACAACATTGTGGAATCGCTCCGTGTGGAGTTCCCAAACGCCGATGCCATTAAGTTGGAAAACTCGGCGATGTTAGCTGACGGCAATTATTTGGAGGCCGTATCAGCGATGAAACAGTTCGAATCTGGCGTGGTGGAGACTCCCGAGTTTGAGCTTTTCACAACCCTTATGCGTGAGAGTTTCTCGCTTAAGTACGATCAGATTATCAAGCTCAGCGACAGCCTCTCGAAACTTGGCCGTGAGAAACAGAAACGCTTTTTCGATTACTGTCAGCGAATGATACGTGAGTGCTTTATGCTGAGTAGCGTTTCCCGTGATTTGGTGAAACTTACACCCGGTGAACTAAAGTTTGCCGAGAAATTTGCCCAGTTTATCCACGCTGGCAATATCTCGCAGATATCAGAACTCTTTGCCGATGCCTACAGGAATATCGAGCGCAACGCGTATGGCAAACTTGTGTTCACGGATCTGGCGATAAAATTGAGCGGACAGTTGAGGATGAAGAGAGGGTGAGAAAAGATTTGCAAATGCCATTATTTTATTATCTTTGCAAAAAATAGAAAGAGAAATGTCGATATACGTGAACCCAAATAATGACTATTTTGCAGAGGTGGTCAACAGCACAATCTACGTTGATAAATCAATGTTGATAGAGAAGGTGAATTCCAAGATCAGTACCTTGGAAAAATACCTTTGTGTGTCGCGTCCGCGCCGTTTTGGAAAATCCATTGCGGCAGGTATGCTTGTGGCTTATTATTCAAAGGGTTGCGATTCCAAGGAACTTTTCTCATCCCTCAAAATTTGCCAAGCCGATTCGTTCGGAAAGCACTTGAATAAGCACAACGTAATTTATCTTGACCTCAATGGCTTTTTCCGTGAAGATGAGCCTGAGGCTGATATATTCAGCACAATACGCAATGCTGTAATTGGTGAGCTCAGAATGGAGTTCCCTTCCGTGGACTTGTCTAATGCTGAAAAAATCAACGAGGCCATACAGATAATTTACAATCAGATAGGAGAAAAATTCATCTTCATTATGGACGAATACGACGTCCTTATTAGGCGAAAGGCTCCTGATAAAATCATCACAAGTTATCTCTCGTTTCTCGAAAGCCTTTTCAAGAACAGTGCAATCCGTCCTGCAATTGAGATTGCCTATCTTACAGGAATTCTGCCCATTGTGCGTGATACTATTCAGAGCAAGATGAACGAGTTTGATGAGTATTCTTTCCTTAATTCGGCAGAGCTGGCCGAATTTGCCGGTATTACCTACGATGAGACTGAGGATTTGTGCAGGAAATTCAATGTGGATTTTGATAAATGCAAGCGTTGGTACGATGGATATATTGTAAATGGTATTGAGATTTTTGCTCCCAAATCTGTTGTTAAGGCAATATCCAGCAAGGTTTTTGAATCTCACTGGGGCAAAACAGGTAGTTACGAGGCAGTATCGGATTATGTAAATCTCAATTTTGACGGCATATACGACGATATTGTAAAAATGCTGTCGAATGAGGAAGTTCACGTTGATGTTTCTACATACCTGAACACGATGACCGATTTCACTAGCAAGGACGACGTTTTCACATACCTGATCCACATTGGATATTTGGGATACAACGCCGACACGGAATCTTGTTTTGTTCCTAACTATGAGGTTCGCAAGGAATGGGGTTCTGCAATGAGGAAGGCGTCCAATTTCAAGGCCATAGGCGATAGGGTGGCACAGGCTGAGGAATTGCTGAGACGCACCATTGCTTGCGATGAAGAATATGTGGCCCAAGCTCTCAATGATGCGCACAGGAGCATTTGCCATCCACTAAAATACAACAACGAGTCGGCGTTTCAGAATGCAATGGTGATTGCATATTACACTGCGCCAGCCAAATACTACGTAATTCAGGAATTGCCTTCTGGTGAAGGTTTTGCCGATATTGCGCTGATACCGCACGTTCCAAACGTTCCCGCAATTATCATAGAACTGAAGGTGAATGGTTCAAAGGGTTTGGCAATCTCTCAAATCAAGGATAGAAAATACGATGAAGTCCTTAAATATTTTCAAGGCGATCTCCTTTTCGTAGGCGTCAACTACGATAAGGAAAGCAAGGTGCATACTTGCAAGATTGAGAAGGTTGTGAGGTAATCTTTTTTCACTTTTTTCCTTTCTTTTCCCAAAAATTGATTATCTTTGCATTTGCTTAAAATGGCGCATTATCATTATTCCGTTTTCGGGATAATTCTACATATATATTAATTTACAAAATGGAAGAATTAGACGATTATAAAAACATACAGCGTGGATGCTCTGGCATCAAGATTACCAGCCGTGAGATCAATCAGGAGGGTTGCGCCACTTGTCAGAAAACCGACAGTTGCAACAAGCTTGATGTACATGACTGGCTTGATGATATTCCTCAGGCTCCAAACTCATACAACGACATTGTGGAGGTGAGGTTCAAGAACACCCGCAAGGGTTTCTACCGCAATGTAAACAATCTGGAGCTGGAGGTTGGCGATATGGTGGCCGTGGAGGCGTCGCCGGGTCACGATATTGGCGTGGTTTCCGTTAAGGGCCCGCTTATCAGTTTCCAGCTCCGCAAGGCCAAGGTAAACCCTCAGTCGGAGTTCAAGAAGATATACCGCAAGGCCAAGCAGAGCGATGTTGAGAAGTGGAAGCAGGTGATTGCCCGCGAGGACTCAGTGATGCTCCGCAGCCGTCAGATTGCTGATTCTCTGCGCCTTAATATGAAGATTGGCGATGTGGAGTTTCAGGGCGACGGCACAAAGGCCATTTTCTATTACATAGCCGATGAGCGTGTGGATTTCCGTGAGCTTATCAAGATTATGGCCGATGAGTTCAAGATCCGCATCGAGATGAAACAGATTGGCGCGCGTCAGGAGGCCGGACGTATTGGCGGTATCGGTCCCTGCGGACGTGAACTTTGCTGTACCACCTGGATTACCAATTTCGTGTCGGTTACCACCAATTCGGCGCGGCATCAGGAACTCTCGCTTAATCCTCAGAAACTTGCAGGTCAGTGTGGTAAGCTGAAGTGCTGTCTCAACTACGAGCTTGATGCTTACATAGATGCTCAGAAGGACTTCCCGAATGTGCGTCAGCCGCTTGAGACTATGGATGGAACCGCTTATCATCAGAAGACCGATATATTCAAGCGTGTGATGTGGTACAGCTACGACCAGAACTCGTCGGCCAATATCCACGTGGTGCCTATCGACCGTGTAAAGGAAATCATCGCTCTCAATAAGCAGGGCATCAAGCCTGATACTCTGCTCGTTAACGATAAGAATAATGCTCCTGATACTGCTGTTGTAAAAGATCCCGACAGCGACTATCAGAATGCAGTTGGCAGCGATTCTATAACACGTTTCGACAAGGCCAAGCGCAAGAAAAAGAAGAACGGCAACAAGCAGAACGGCAACAACGGCAATCAGCAGAAGCGTCAGAATCAGCCTCAGCCTCAGGCCCAGGATGGAGCACAGCCTCAGCAGCCTAATGCCGGAAACGCCCAGGCACAACAGCCTCAGCAGGCTCAGCAGCCTCGCAGGGAGAACCGCAACAATCAGAACAACAGGCCCCGCAACAACCGCCCCCGCAACAACGGAAATGCGGATGGACAGCAGCGTCAGCCAAAAAATAATGGCAACAACAATGGCAATCAGCAGCCTCCACAAAACAACGGTGGACAGCCGCAGCCGCAAAACTAATATAGATGAGTGACCGACGTGTAGTTATAACCGGTATGGGAATTTATTCCTGTATCGGGCAAGACATTGATACCGTGAGAGATTCACTATATGCCGGCAAGTCGGGAATAGGAATTTTTCAGGAGCGTCTTGATTTTGGCTACAAGTCGGGGCTTTCGGGAATGTTGCCCGTGCCCGACCTGAAGGGAAAACTGGACAGGCGGTCGAGGATTTGTCTATCGCAGGAGGCCGAATATGCTTTTTTGTCTACTACTGAGGCTTTGAGCAATGCTAAACTTGATAAGGATTATTTTGCTGAAAACGAGGTAGGTATAATCTTTGGAAATGATTGCTCGTCGGAGGGAATCGTAAAGTCGCTCCAGGTAATGAACGAGAAGCACGACACTCAACTGATAGGCTCTTCGGCGGTTTTTCAATCGATGAATTCCACGGTCTCGATGAACCTTAGCTCCATTTTCGGACTCACCGGCGTAAACTTTACCGTAAGCGCGGCGTGCAGCAGCGGCACTCATTCCATTGGAGTGGCTACGTCGCTGATACGCAGCGGATTGCAGGATTTGATAGTTTGCGGAGGCGCCCAGGAGGTGAATAAGTATTCTGTTTTGAGTTTCGACGCCATCGGCGCATTCTCGAGCAGGATGGATGCCCCAACCAAGGCATCGCGCCCGTTCGACCGCAACCGTGACGGTCTTGTGCCGTCGGGAGGCGCTGCCACTCTGATACTTGAGGAGTTGGAACACGCCAAGCGCCGCGGGGCCACGATTCTCGGCGAGGTGATTGGCTACGGCGTATCGAGCAACGGAGGAAAGATTCAGAAACCGGGCGCATCAGGAACCGAAAAGGCTATGCTGAACGCGATGAAACAGGCAGGCATCAGCCCCTCTGACGTAGATTACATAAATGCCCACGCAACCTCGACACCTCTCGGCGACAGCGCTGAGGCCAAGGCGATTAATTCTGTATTCGGCGACAAATGTCCATACGTTTCCAGCACCAAATCGATGACGGGTCACGAGTGTTGGATGGCCGGAGCAAGCGAGGTTGTCTATTCCCTCCTTATGATGCGTGATGGTTTCATTGCCCCTAACATAAATTTCGAGACTCCCGACGAGGATTCCGCAAAACTAAATATCCCAACCTCCGCAATCGATTGTGGCATAGATACTTTCCTATCAAACTCATTCGGCTTCGGCGGAACCAATGCTGTGCTGGCCGTGAGGAGATGGAAGGAGTAAGAGAGAGGAAATTATACCACCTCCAATTCCGGCAATATAGTGTCCTCTTTTCTCTGCATTCCGTTTTGGAAAAACATTATGAAATATATTGGCATATAGGTGATTCCGTTGTTGGTTGATATTTCCCTTTCGTTCGACAGCACTATAGTCTTTTTAATATTGTAATCTTTAACAGACATAAACTTGTTGAGGGCAGTGTGTTTCTTGTAGTCTTTGCCAGATTTGATTTCTAATGGCAATACCTGCAGGCTGTTGTAGTCATCTATAAGAAAATCCACCTCACCGTTTTGCTTGTTATCGTAATAGTGAAGTTTGTATCCGTGCGCACTTAGTTCCTGCGCTACTACAGATTCGTACACTGTGCCCAAGTTTATGTTGCTGATGTCTTGGAGAATGGCGTTGACATTCTGCCCGTAAAGCAGATTGGTGAGCAGTCCTACGTCGTTCAAGTACAGTTTCACAAGTTTTTTCTGTTCTGATTCTACGAGGGGAAATTTTGGATTGCTGATGGCAGTAATATCCAAGGCCACACCTGAGTTGGATAGATATTCAAACTCGTTGGCGTAGTCGGCGAAATGCTTGCCTGTTTTGTTCTCTATGTCCTTGTAAACTATGCGTTTGGCTTTGTTTTCAAGGTTAGACGGTATCAGATCATAGATTTTCCTTATTTTAAGTTTGTGCTCATCATCATATTGCGATGCGTCTATCCTGTAGAGTTCGTGTATCGACTTATGAGAGGCTCTCACGTTTATTATGTTGCGGTCTTTCAGGAAGTTGTTGACAGCCTCTGGCAGACCACCCACAAGAAGGTAATATTTGAATCTTTTCAGTAGGATGTTGTGATAGTTCTCATCGAGCGGAGTAGCAGTCTCGTAATGCTTCCTTACCATTTCTATCCATTCTCTACTTGTATTGTTAGCCCACAGAAATTCTTCAAAATCAAGCGGATACATTTGTACTATCTCCACGCTTCCTATAGGGACGGATGGCGTTTGGGATAGTGCGATGCCAAGTTGTGATCCGCTGGCCACAAACCTGTATCGTCGTTCCTGACTCAGGAATTTGAGCATAGTGAGCAGATGGGGATAACTCTGTATTTCATCCAGGAAAATTATGGTGTCGTCAAAATTTCCCAAAGGTTTGTTTGAATAGTTGCTCAACTGTATGTATAGATCGTCGGTAGAGCGCACCGATTCGAATATTCTGTTGCCCTCGCTGTCCTCTTTTAAGTTGATCTCCACATAGTTTTTGAATATCTTATTGCATACGTGCCTTATAATGAATGATTTGCCAATTTGTCTGGCCCCATTCACCAATAGGATTTTCCTCTCTTCTTTCTTGAAGAAATCCTCGATATATTTTGCAATTTTTCTATTGAGCATATCTGTTTTGATTTTTTTGCAAATATACTAATTTTTAATTATTTACAAAAATTTTACCACTTATTCCAATTTTTGAGGGGTGAAATTAGATACTTATTCTGATTTTTGAGGGGTGGAAAGTGACCACTTATTCTGATTTTTGAAGGTTGGTTCTGTATGTTTTGTGTGATTGGGATTATTTCAAGTTTTTGGGAGAAAAGTTTTCTATTTATTAGTATTTTATATATCTTCGCATATATTTTGGGCAGGAGAACATTTGTTTCTTGCTTATTGTATCGTTCAATTGTTTCATTATTATGGATAGTAATAAATTTCAGGTAACTAAGAAGGTTCGTTTTAAGTTAGTTCCTTGTTTTGAAGAAAGCAAGTCAGAAGAGGTGTGCTCCGATATTTTCAAGGATCTTGCTTCTTTAACTGATATGTTAATTGATGTCGTGAATGCTTTTTTTAAGATGGTTCATTTAAGCGATGGACAATTTGATATATTGGGAAATGATGAATCTGATTGCTCGTGGAAGTCTGTTTTTATGGTCAAAAAGGCTTGGTTGAGGACTTATATGCGAACTAATTTTAATCTGAAGTGTTCCAATGTTGATTCTAATATTTTTAGGATTATTAACTATCCTTTTATCAGGTATGAATTTGATTCTACGTGGAAGAAACAAATCAAAGGTATTATTATCAATTTAAAGGAATTGATTACTGCTCAAAGTGATTCTTGGGGAAAGTATGCTCAAGAGATTAGTATTTTGTTTCATAGATCTTGCTTTGAGTTTTTTGATAGTTTTATCAATAATCTTAAATTGACGAATGATTTGGAAGTGAATGATTCAATTAAATCGTTGATTACTAAATCAATTGAGATTAAAAGATTGATGAACTCTCTGTCTAAATTTTTATTCCCTTATTACAGCAAGGGTGTTGAATTATATAGTGGATCATTGAACTATGTTTCTTTGTCTGATACAGACAATAATATAGAACAATTGAAAGAGAGTGTGGAAAAACGTTTGTCTGAACCTATTAGATTAGTTAACTATCCTACAATTGAATTTTTTAGGAAGTCAATTGGCATTTCTCAATTTGACAATTTAGAAAATGTTTGTTTAAAGGTGAAAAAATGGAGAAACGAACAGAAAAACAGATTTTGGGATGCTCTGTATAACCATTGTTATGAGGACGCAAAAGAAGTGGAATTGTATCACGATTTATGTGTTTGCAATTTGTATGACCGCATAAAATTTTTAATGGACGAGAAATCAAAAGTCGATTCTGAATTGAAAAGACTTGATTTGGACATAACCCGTAGGGCAAAATCTATGCAAAGGCAAGGGAATATTAAGAAGCAAATTGAATTGTTTTTTAATGGCTTTTCTCGTGGAAAATCAATCCGTTGGGATCTTCTTAATCTGGAATATAGAAAAATTGCCTCTTTGCTGGGTAGATTGAAGTCAGAGTTGAATGAGATAAATATGATCGAATTCAAAAGGCAACAAAATACTCATTTTTTCTTTATGGTTAAAGTTGTTAGCGATTTGTATCTTTATGCCATAGAAAACAATAAAATCAACACTAATATTTTTCGTAACTTAGTGTTTGCTAAATCTAATTCAGAACCTGGACTTAGTAGTGGATTAGTGCTTGAGTCTGTTACTTTCAATGATTTGAAGCGTATAAGTTTCGATAAGATAGGTAATAGATTTGTTTCCGATATGCAAACTGAGATTAGTAAATGTATTAGGGATACAAAAGATCCATTTTCTGTGAAAAAAATGTTGAGGGATTACAAATCTCTTAATGTAGCAAGAAAAAAGGTTGTTGGTGAGTCTTTCGTTGAGTTCTATTTAGCGGTTTTGAAATATTATGCCAAACAAAAGATGATGAATATTGATTTGGAAGGAATTGATGGATTGTCTTTTGATACAATTGAAGATTTTGAGAATGAGATTGATCGACGTTGCTATACTATCAGATTTTTACCATTTGACGATTCTTTTGAAAAATGTTTGATGGAGGATTGCAAGGCTGTTAAATTCAAAATTTTATATAATTACAATCAGGCTAATCAAAAGATCTTGGCTGATGTATGGAAAAAGGATAGCATAGATTTAATACGTTTGATGCCGAATCTGAAAGTTTATTATCGAGAGGCCTTGGATAATAAGAAGGGATTTGAGGAAACACGGTTTTCTAAGAACCAATATTCTATGGAATGTACATATATAGAAAATCCAAATAGTCCCAAATTCGTTTATGATGGTAAATCTTTGGAGAAAATGGTGAGTCGATTTAATCAAAGGTTTAATCATCCTAAATTTGACGTCTCTTTGCATTCTGAAAATGATGGTGATTTTATTATTAATTTGTCGTCAATTATCACGAACGATAGTGCGCACCAAATTGAGGTTTGGATAGTCCGCCCTCAATACCTTGATTATGAGAAGACTTACTTTTGCAAGGGTGTTAAAAAGGTGATGAGGTTGGTTGATAATCTTTGCGCCTTTGTTGATTTTGGATTGTATTCAAAACTTTTTTTGACAGATAATGATGTGTTCTCTGAGTTCGACAAGAGGAATGTGTTTGTAGAAGAGTTCAACAAATTATTTGTTCGCAAGATGGTGTCGTCTGTTAATGTCAATCAAACATTGATTTTCGATGGTAAAGTCATTGTTGTGTCACAATTGTCAAAGGCTAGACAAATGACCAATATGAAATCATTTGTAAATCATATTGCTGATTTGTTAATTCGTATATATCAGGAGTGTGAAAGAATGTATGACTCATACGGGCAGATTTCATTAACTGGTATTAGTGATAACCCTCTTACCCAAGAAGGTTATTATGACCAATTAGAATATGTTTTGTATTCTAAACTGCAAAATAGGTGTTTGGTTCCTGTTTTGAATAAGGTAGCAAAAGATTATTTGTTGAGTGTTGATTGTATCGATAGGCTTGGTGTTATTATTTACAATGCCAAGTAATTATATATTGAGTATATTATGATAAAGAAATTAATCATACAAAATAGATCCACATACGACTCTACGGGTGTTACATTTGATGGGTTCCGTAAATTCAATTTGATATATGGAACTAATGGAACGGGTAAGTCTACTATTGCTAAGGTTATAAATGATACCACTTGTAGAGATAACATACAATGGGAGAATAAAGAAAATGAGGATTTCCTGTTGTATGACGATAATTATTTGCGTTCAATGACGGATGCGTTTTATAGTGTTGATTCATCTAGTGATTTTGATTCTTTAGTAAGGAATAAAATTAGGTATGAGTCGTTGAAGGTTACATTAAGTTCTATCGAGGATTTGATTCGGAAAGATTATTCTGAAAGCCTTGCTTATTCCAAAGTTGAAGAAATGAAGAACATTAATGTCGACGATCAGTCTGATTTACTATATCTACAAGGCATTGATGCTGTATTATTTGATTTGGATAAGAAGTTTTTTAGTTTAGGTCAAAACTCTGAATTGAGTACTGTTAGTGTTGATAATATTTTCGAAACTTATGGAGAGTTGTTTGCTGAATTTGATTCTTGTGATGATGAAGATAGTAACGTTGTTTTTGATAGAGACTTTGTCGAATTGAATAATAAATTGTTACTTAACTTGAAAAATGTTGATTTGTTGGATTTTTATAAATATGCTTTCCCATATTATCTCTGGAAGTGTATCGGCAATGAAATTCATATTAAGGAATTGGATTCTTTATTGGCCGGTATTGGGGATGGTGCAAAATATCAATTATTGAATTCTTGTCTTGTGAAAATTTGTGATGAACTTAGGAAAAAACTTAATGGATTAAAATTGATAGTTCAAGAACCATACAATAAAGTTGTTGTTGATATCAATAAAACTCTTAAGGCTAATGGCTTTATTGATATGGAGGTTGGTGTACATTTTCGTGATGATAATGATAAATTAGAATTTTCCCTTGCTAGGGTTAATTGTGTAAATGGGATACTAGATGACGGTATGGCATCTCTTAGTGAAGGAGAACGTCACTTCTTAGGTTTCCTTTTGTTTTATCATAAGTGTATTGGACTCAATTCTGTTGATGGGAAAAAGAAGGTTTTGGTTATTGACGATCCCGTTACAAGTATGGATTCGAATGTGATTTTGTTGGTTATTAATTTGATAATGAAATTACATAGGAGTGTATTTGTTGAACAAATTATTCTTTTGACTCATAATTCGTTCTTTTTCAAGGAATTTGAATTTTTCCTTAAGAATTCAAAAGGAGTTGGCATATATTGTTTAACAAAACAATTAAATATTCAAGGACAATACTGTACTTGTGCAACTCCTATCAAGAGTATTTCCAATTTCAAGGATGACTACTCTCTCTCGTGGAATTTATTGTTTGATTATTTGGAACAAATTGATGATTATCCTGATAATTCGTTGCGAGTTGTGTTGCCCAATCTTTTGCGACGTATTCTGGAAACTTATTGCAAATTTGTTGGATATGATAGTGGTTTGTCATTAAGACATTTGTTGGATAATATCAATCACCGAATTAATGATGATGATGTTAGAAATCAAATAGTTAAATTTATAAAAAGTGTAAATAGAGGTAGTCATTCGTCTTTGGAAAGAGAAGAAGTTTATACTGAAACTATTGATTCAAGGGATTTAATGAATTCTTTTGAGCAATTGTTTAAGTTTATTGATTATGCTCATTATTTGTATAAAAAGGATCAGTGGTTAACTCCAAAATTGTCAAATGGATGTATGGATGAAAATTATATTAAAGCATTAAGAGATAAGAAAAAGGATATAAATAAGTTATTAAGGTCAAAAGAGAGTCAATTGAAAAGGATTCCTGATGATAAACTTGACCGTAGAATAGTTGTTCAAAATCGCATTGACGCTATTCGTTTAGACTTGTCTTGTATTGTGCGTGAGTTAAAGTTAATTGAATGTAAGCAAGATATCGATAAGAAATTAAAAAAATGCAATAATTTTTATGATGAAAATTTGTAAATATTGTTTTTATACATTAAATTTGCGTTGTAAAAATGTTTCTACTGTTGTAGGTTCACGATGTTATCCAATTATTATTTATTGTAATGAATAATAATTGTTGTTTGTATGACAAATGGTCATACAAAAAAAGAAGCCTCAGTTATGTGGGGCTTTTTTTTTATTCGTTTAGTTTTCTTTTTGTTATGTATATTTCCCGAAATATTTCTTAACTTCCTCTACAAATACCAATTAAGCACAACCTTGTCCACCACGCCATTGGGATACACGAATGCCTTTTTCTTGCTGTCGGAAATCGGATTGGCCTTATGTATTGTTCCGTGGTAGGTTGAGGTTGAGATTATGATGTTTGAAATGTTGTTGATGATTTTTGTGAGCGTGATTAGTTTGGGATGCTGAGAGGTAAAGGATCGTATTAATTATACTTATAAAATTCTATTTTGTAACATAATGGTGTTTTTGTTAAGGCTTCGCTTTGTCGCTTCTTGAAAATTCGATGTTTGTTAATATCAATCTTATTAAACATTTTCCCGGATTTCACTTTTATGAGGGAGTTTTTGCAAAAGTAATATATTTTTCTGAACTTAATCCCCTTTCTCACCACAATTTTTTTTGGAAATATTATATTTTTTTCTACCAACAAACTTTTTTTCGTTTTTTATCAAAATGTTTTTAATTTTGTCTTCTGCATTTTGTGTGCTTTAAAAAAAACGATAAACAGATAGATATGGATATAAACGAGGTTACCGATAAGGTAAAACGATTTTTGGTGGACGAGTTCGAGATTGAGGAGGAAAAGATTGTGCCTGAGGCCAGGCTGAAGGAGGATCTTGGTATCGACAGTCTGGATTTCGTGGATATTGTGGTGATTGTGGAGGACGTTTTCGGGTTCAAACTGAATTCTGAGGAGGTAAAGAAACTCGTGACTTTCAGCGAGTTCTGCAATCATATTCAAACTAAAACTGAATAGCGATGGCAAACACAACCTCCGAGAAGTGGAAAGGTGTTACGGGTGGCGGTAGTTTTGGTCAGAGGTCGCTCTTCTGGCTGTTCCGTCATTGCGACGTAAGGGTCGGATACTTTTTTATGTATATCGCCATTCCTTTCTATATGCTTTTCGGATACAAGAGCCGACGCGCTATTATGCACTATTTCAGGGATGTACACGGCTACGGATGGTGGAAATCACTGTTTGCGACCTGGAAAAACTACAACACTTTCGGCAAGGTGATGCTCGACAGGTTCTCGATTTTCTCGGGTCAGAAAGACAAGTTTCAGGTGGAGTGCGATGGCGTGGAGATTTTCAATGATCTCGTGAAATCCGACGAGGGTTTTATGATGGCTGGCTCTCATACGGGAAATTTCGAGATTTGCGGATACCTTCTCAGGCAGGATGTCAAGAAGATTTTCGCATTGGTGTTTGGTGGCGAAAGTGCTGTGCTTCAGCAGAAAAGGTTTGCGCAGTTTGCCTCTAACAATGTCGAGATGGTGCCTGTTACCGACGATATGAGCCACCTCTTCGCTATGAATCAGGCGCTTCAGGATGGAAATATCATCACGATGCCTGCCGACAGGATTTTTGGAAGCAGTAAGTGCGTCACCTGCAAGTTTGGAGGCGCTGAGGCTGATTTTCCTGTGGGGCCGTTCTCGATAGCCGCTATCAGGAATGTGCCCGTAATTGGTGTTTTCGTCTATAAACTAAGCACCCGAAAATATCGGATTATTGTCCGTAAGATACAGATAGACAAGGAAATGGAATCGCTGAACTCCAAGAAACGCGCTGAGGCTATGGCCCGAGAGTACGTGAGAATCCTGGAGAGTATGGTGATGGAATATCCTACTCAGTGGTTCAATTTCTTTGAGTTTTTCAGGACAATAAAAGAATAAACGAATAAGGAATAAAAGAATAAATGGAACGCTGATGTTTAAAAAAAAATCTGTGTTCTAATAAAATGTATTATGATAGAGATTTTATCAGACAATATAATTTCGCCACTTGGCTTTACGAGCGAGGAGAATTATCTGAACGTGAAGCAGGGGAAGTCGGGTATCAGGACCTACGACAATATCTTTGATGTTGGCCGTCAGGTATCGTGCTCCCGTATGGATGGCGATTTGCTGGATGCTGAGTTTCAGAAAGTTACTGGGCTCTGTCCGACAGAATACACCCGCCTTGAGAAGTCGGCGCTTACCTCGGCCAAGAAGGCGATAGACGCGTTGGGAATCGACCCCAAGAATCCCCGTGTAGGTTTCTATCTATCTACCACCAAGGGAAATGTGGAACTCCTTGACCAGAACCTTTTCGACGATCCACGACTTTATTTATGGAACACCGCCGACAAGATTGCCCAATTCTTCGGGAATCCAAACAAATGCACGGTGGTCTCAAATGCCTGTATCTCAGGAATCTGCGCCATTATCGCCGCGAGCAGAGCCATTGAGAGCGGACGCATAGATTACGCCGTGGTTACGGGTGCTGATGTGCTTTCAAGGTTTGTGGTATCAGGTTTCGGATGTCTGAAAGCCTTATCGGCCGATCCTTGCAAGCCTTTCGACAAGGACCGCAAGGGTCTGAATCTCGGCGAGGCCTCAGCAACCGTGGTTTTGCGCAGGGCTGTGGACGGCTCGGGAAATCTCAAGTTCCTGAGAGGATCTATCCGCAACGATGCCAACCATATCAGTGGTCCCTCGCGTACTGCGGAAGGTGCATTCAATGCTTTAACTGACATATTGCAAGACTTTGATAAATCGCAAATTGCATTCGTGAGCACTCACGGCACTGCCACCGCCTTCAACGACGAGATGGAGTCGATTGCGATAGATAGAATGGAACTCAACGACAAACCCGTAAACGCTTTCAAGGGCTATTACGGTCACACTCTTGGCGCCGCGGGAGTCTTGGAGGCTATCATCGCCAAACACTCGATTATGGACAACACCGTAATCAGAACCCTCGGATTCGAGAACCTTGGAACGTCGAAGCAGATAAATCCAACGAGCGAGAATCTTGCTACCGACAAGCAATATTTTGTGAAACTCATCAGCGGTTTCGGCGGAAGCAACGCCGCCGCGCTTTTCAAAAAGGAGGTTTAGAAAATGGCTTTTATTTACGATTTCGCATATATCAACGAGAAGCGCAATATCTTCGGAAAGGGCGGTTACAGATATAATGTTCCTGATAAAGAACTTGCTGAAAACAACTTCCTTACGGCCATTTACCGTTTGTGTGAGTTTAGTTATCCAAAGTTTTTCAAGATGGACAATCTGAGCAAGGCTGGGTTCCTGGCCTCGGAATTGTTGGTGGACGAACTTGATGAGAATTTTGAGCGCAAGGACTGTGGCGTGATTCTGTTCAACAGGGTGTCGTCGCTTACAACCGACAAGAATTTTGAGAACACGATAAAGGATCCCGAGAATTTCTACCCGTCGCCGGCGCTCTTTGTCTATACATTGCCAAATATCGTAACAGGCGAGATCTGTATCCGTCAGAAATTCTACGGCGAGTCGTCGTTTTATGTGATGGAGGATTTTGATACTCAGCGGATTGTGGATATCATAAGCGACAGCCTCCAGCAAAACAAATACGTGATGACGGGCTGGATAGACGAGACCGACGAAGGCGTAAAGGCGCTGATGTTCCTCGTAACCCGCGACAGTCTCTACAACACCTGGATACCTTTCACCGTGGAGGCTATCGAGGATATGAGAAAACTCGTTTTCTAATGGATAATGAATAATTCGCACAGATGACACTGATGACACTGATTTTTTTATCAGTGAATAATCTGTGTTATCTGTGTCATCAGTGCGAAATAAATAAGTATAATCATAAAAATCGCAATACAAAATGGAAGAACTGATACTTCAATTAAAGAACGAAATTATTGAGACACTGAATCTTGACGACCTCAAGCCAGAGGATATCAATGCCGATGAGCCACTTTTCGGCACTGGTCTCGGTCTCGACTCTATCGACGCACTTGAACTTATCGTGCTTATGGAAAAGAACTACGGTATCAAGTTGAAGGACGCCTCGGAGGGCAAGAAGATTTTTGTTTCTGTAAAGGTAATGGCTGAGTATATCTCCGCCAACAGAACAAAGTAAGAAATCGCACAGATGACACAGATTACGCAGATTCCCACTGAAAAAAATCTGTGTTATCTGTGTCATCTGTGCGAAAATTAATCCATAGATAATTAATTGACAATGAAAGTTTTCGTTACGGGCATAGGAACTATTAATGCAATCGGTGATAATGCCGATCAGACGTTTGCTGGTCTCAAGCGAGGGGAGTCGGGAATTTCCACGCTCCGATACTTGAAGACTATGCATACCGATTTGCCCTGTGGCGAAATAAAGATGAGTTACGAGCAACTTGCTGACTTTGCGCAGGTTAACCGTAACTCTCCGCTTGTACGCACTCCTTTGATGGGCCTTGTCGCCGCGAGGGAGGCCGTCAACAGCGCCCGACTCAGCAAGACCACGGGCGGAAATATGGCTTTCATATCGGGAACCACCGTTGGCGGTATGGATAGGATGGAGCAGTTTTACGACGATTTTGTGAACAACGACTCCAAAAACCGCTATCTCTATCCCCACGATATTGGCGACAGCACCCAGTATATTGCTGATAAACTGGGACTTTTCTCATTTGCCACAAGTATAAGCACGGCTTGCTCATCGGGAGCAAACGCGATAATCTTTGGCGCGGAACTCATCAAGAGCGGTCGCTACGATATTGTGGTTGCCGGCGGATGCGAGAGCCTTTCGAGTTACCATTTCAACGGTTTCAATTCGCTGATGATTCTCGACAAGCAGTTGTGCCGGCCTTTCGACGACAGCCGTTCGGGCCTCAACCTCGGCGAGGGCGCGGGCTACATTGTCCTTGAGAGCGAGATATCCGCCAAACGTCGTCGTGCCGAAATCCTCTGCGAACTTACGGGCTACGGCAATGCCTGCGACGCCTTCCACCAGACTGCCACTTCCGAGAATGGAGAAGGCCCTTATCTTGCTATGACAAAGGCTCTTGAAATGGCTGAGTTGAAGCCTTGCGAGATAGATTATGTAAACGCCCACGGTACGGGAACTCCCAACAACGACCTCACCGAGAGCGTGGCCCTCAAGCGTGTTTTCGGCGCTAATTCTGTTCCTGACTTCTCCTCTACAAAAGCCTTCACAGGCCACACCACAAGCGCCGCAGGAGGAGTGGAGGCAGTAATCTCTGTGATGTGCCTGATGAACGATTTCCTCCCCAAGTCGCTGAATTTCAGCAATCCAATTCCTGAGACAGGCCTTATCCCCTTGACAGAAAACAAGGAGAAATTCCTAAGAAGCGTAATGACAAACAGTTTCGGTTTCGGAGGCAACGACTCATCGCTTATTTTCTCCCGCCTCTGATGCAGTATTTTTTTTCATCCACGGAGTGGCTGATTAGGGATTGAAGATAAAGATAAGCGAGTAGTGGCGGAATTCTGATTTTTTTTCCTATATTTGCGGAGTATAATATAAAATCATCAGTCGCTATGGAACAGAAGATAAGACAAATACCATACGGAG
>JAKSLV010000089.1 GCA_024401025.1 Bacteroidales bacterium | reverse complement strand
AGGAGACTCCAGAGATCCTCAAGGAGAAGGTAGAGCTTGCTCTCGCCAACGGTCTTCAGGTAATCTTCTGCATCGGCGAGTCTCTCGCAGAGCGCGAGGCCAACAAGCAGAACGAGGTTGTAAAGGCTGAGCTCGCAGGTTCAGTATTCCACCTCTCAGCCGAGCAGTGGAAGAACATCATCATCGCTTACGAGCCAATCTGGGCTATCGGTACCGGCAAGACCGCTACTGCTGACCAGGCTCAGGAGATCCACGCCTACATCCGCTCTTGCGTAGCCGACGTATACGGCGCACAGGTAGCCGACGACACCACCATCCTCTACGGTGGCTCATGCAAGGCTAGCAACGCTCCAGAGCTCTTCGGCAAGCCAGACATCGACGGTGGCCTCATCGGCGGCGCTTCTTTGAAGGCTGCTGACTTCAAGGGCATCATCGACGCTCGCTAATATCAGAAAAATTTTTCCGAGGGGCTGATACTTACGCAGACCGCGGAAAACCCTACTGATGCAGGCCTGTATGCAAAAATGCATGCGGGCCTGCTTTTTTTGTGCTGTGTTTTGGCTTTTTTTTATTATCTTTGACGCCGTAAAATCAATATACTCATAACAATATGAAGACAACCATAACACGATTTTTGCTGATGGCTTGGATCTTGCTGATGCCTGCCTGGCTGAAAGCCCAGACCAACGTAACAATGCCCGATTCCGACGAGCTGCCAAAGGTGCTGGAGGAATACATGGGTGTGAAATCTTCCAAGAACGAACAATACAAGAAAGACGTAATGACATTCCTGGAGAAGCTGAGAACCAAAACCATATCCGACAACTACAGAACCAAGATTGTGGAGATAATGAACGGCTTCATAAAGAAACGCGCCAGCACCAACCCCCACATGTACTACCTGATAAGGGCGGTAAACGGATTCTGGAACAGCGGAAAGGTGGACCAGTTTGATTCCTGGGCACAGTTCCTTAACGGAATGGTGGGCGAGCGCACCACTTCCATGACCAGAATCACCGAGGTAACGATGTTTACAACCAACCTCCTGGAGCAAAACTACATAGCCGGCAACGAGAAAACCAAGGTCTGGTATATGAACAACAACAGCTTCAAGATAAACATCAAGCCCGACGAGGAAGGCGAGAACACAATATTCGTAACCTTCGACAAGGGCGACCTGAGGTGTAAGCAAAACTCCGACTCCACACTGGCGATATACGGAACATCAGGCGAGTTCTGTTTCAAGAGCCACACATGGAAGGGAAAGAACGGAAAGGTGGACTGGCAGAGAGGAAACCTATCCGCCGACAGCATCTACGCCGAGCTGGGCGCCTACGAGATTGATACAAAGGGCGGCGAGGTGGTGGCCCACAACGTGGACTTCTACAACAAGAAATACTTCAGCAAGCCTATCAAGGGCGACTACAACGACAAGGTGGTGCTAAACTCCACAGGCGAGAAGGCAAGATACCCCAAATTCAAGAGCAAGGATTCCAACATAGAAATAAAGAACCTGGCCAAGGACATCGACTACGTGGGCGGATACGCGCAAAACGGAGTGCTGTTCAACGGTCAGTCGGTAGACTCGTCGCAGTGGGCGGCCCTCGTATTCAAATACAAGGACGAGCCTCTCATAAAGGCTGAGGCTCAGGCCATCGTGTTCGGCCTCAACAAGCTGGAGGCTCAGGAGGCCAAGGTAACCATATACCTTACCAAAGACAAAACCATAACACACCCCGGCCTGAAGGTGAAATACAACTCCGAGACCGAGAAGCTCACCCTCTTTAAGGGAAACACGGGTATGGAAAACGCCTACTACAACGACAACTTCCACAACCTATCAATCGACATAAACGAGATACAGTGGCAGCACAACGACACCACGCTCTACCTGCTTACTAGAGGCGCCGCCAAGAGGAAATACGCCACATTCGAATCAGAGTATTTCTACGACGAGGAACTCTACAACCAGATGATGGCCCTCGACAGAACCCATCCGCTGGTGAGCCTTGTAAAGTGCGAGGAATCGGTATGCTGCAAGGAATTCTCGGTCAAGGACCTCCAGAGATACTTCTACGAAATCAACCAGCAGTCGCTGTCGGAGGTTCAGGTGCATCAGCTGCTGCTGCAGATGTCGTTTAACGGATACGTGGACTACAACCCCTACACACGCATAGCCACCATTAAACAGAAAACCTACAACTACAACGCCAACCACGCCAAAAAGCGTGACTACGACGCCATCTTCATAAAGACCAAGGTAGCAGAAGACAAAAACAAGGACATAAAATCACGTCCCCAGGGCGAGGAGGTGGAGGCCACGATAAACCTCAACAACAAGGACCTCACCATCTTCTATCCCGACGAGTTCATGATAAGCAAGGCCCGTATGGTGAAGGTGAAGCCAAACCAGCCAATAGTGATCCACGAGGGCCTCGACATGGACATCTCGGGAAAAATAGAGGCCGGACTCACCGACTTCTACGGAAAGAGATTCCAGTTTGACTACGACAAGTTTGTGATAAACATCCCTGAGAGCGACTCGATGTCGATGCTTACCGTAAACTACGACGAGGCCACAAAGCGAGAGAAGATAGACTCGGTGAAATCGGTTTTCGAGAACATAACCGGAACCCTGATGATAGACGAGTACAACAACAAATCGGGCAACAAGGAAAACACCGGTCTTCCCAAGCTGGTGACCCGCGACACATCGCACGTATATTACGACAACCTGATATCGGGCGACTACGACCGAAGCAAGTTCTACATGGAGGTGTATCCGTTCGACCTGGACAGTATGAACTTCCTGAGCATGAACGGCGTGCACGCCAAGGGTAAATTTGTATCCAACATCTTCCCCGACCTGGATGTAACACTCACCGTTCAGGAAGACCAGTCGATGGGTTTCGAGCTTGAGGCGCCGCCCGAGGGCTACGAGCTATACAACGGCAAGGCCAAATATTTCAACAAGGTAACCCTGAACTCGCAGGGCCTCATGGGAGACGGCGAGATCCATTACCTGACAGCCACAGCCAAGGCCGACCAGTTCCAGTTCTATCCCGACCTGGTGTTTGGCGACTGCAACTCGATGGTGATAAAACCCGTAAACAAGAGCCAGATAGGCCAGCATCCGGGCGTTCAGGAGGAATATCCCGACATGGAATCGCCAAAATGCCAGCTGCTCTGGAAACCACATGAGGACAAGTTCTCATCAATATCGCGCGATACCGCCATTGCCCTGTACGGCAAGAGTGTAAACTTTAACGGAAGCATAGACCTTACGCCCAAGGGTATGTTCGGAAACGGCGAGCTGCTCTACTACGGCACAGGAACCTTCTCCGAGATGTTCACCCTCAAGAACAGCACCTACATGGCCAAGAGAGCCACGTTCTGCAATTTCGACAGCCAGCATCCCGGCGACAAGGAAGGCTTCTTCTACACCGACAAGTACGACATAAGCACCGACTTCAACACCCAGAAGGCCGAGTTTGTGGCGTCCAGCGACACCATGAACCTGCATTTCCCACAGCACAAGTACGACCAGACCACAAGCTTCTTCGAATGGAACATAGGCACCAACGCCTACGAGTTTGGACACTCGCTATCCACACAGAAAGACCGCGTGGTGCGCACTCAGGACGATTTCAACAAGGCCAAGCGCGAGCTTAACGGCATAAAGCCTCTCTGGGGCGGAGTAACTATGAGCAGCCACAAGGACACACTTACTTACGGCGCCTACTTCTCATCATTCAACAACGAGGAGAACGTGCTGCATGTGCACGAGCCGGGCGAGATTGTGGTGGTGGACAGCCGCATAGACCCATCGGGAATAATAGACATAACTCTGGGCGGAAAGATATCGAAGTTCGACAACGCCGTAATCACCGCCAGCCGCGACTCGCTGTTCCACAAGATTATAGGAACAACGGTAAGCATCAGAGACAAATACTACTTTAAGGCCGTGGGCGGACAATACGAGTATAACGGAAGCAACCAGGGCATCAGCTACCTGGACCTGGATTCCATGGAGATACGACGCATAAAGCTGGATACAGCAGCATCAGCCCCAAAGAAACTGGTGTCGTTTGGTCTGGGAAGCGTAAAGGAGGAACAGGAGTTCATGCTGAGTCCGCAGTTTATGTTTGTGGGCAAATACTCGTACATGGGCACAACTCCGGGCATCAAGTTCAACGGTTTCTCGTTCATAAAGCAGACCTGCGACAGCACCGTGCAGCCTTTCAAGTTTGAGGGCAACATAAACCCCGACAACGTGGTGTTCCCTATTTCCGAGAAGGTTATCGACCAGAACAAGAGGAGACTCTACACCGGTTTCTACTTCAACGAGGACTCGCTGAAGATATACCCCATATTCATGGGCCACAAATGGAACGTGAAAGACAGCGCCGTGTTCCACACCGGCAAGGGCCTCACCTACAACGAGGAGAAGCGTGAGTTCCGCGTGGCCCCAAGGCGAAGGCTAAACAACGAGGAGCAGCCGGAGAACTACGCCGTGCTCTACAAGAACCTCTGCGACATGTATGGCGAGGGCGACATACAGACCAACGCCAACCTGGCCCCGCTGAAACTGACAACCAAGGGCGAGATATACTACAAGCGCGATGCCAACCAGTTCTCGTTCAACAACATGCTGGCCCTCGACTTCCACATAAAGAACGATGTGATGAAGATGATGACCGACGACATAAACGAATGCTACAACCTGAGGCCCGTAACCCTGAACTCGGCCAAGATAAAGAAGAGGCTTCAGTTTATAGTGGGCGACACCGTACACAAGATGCTGGACGACTACGCGCTTACCGGCGAGGTGGGCAAGATACCGCACAGCCTGCAGGTGCCAATAGTATTGGCCGACATGCAGATGTACTGGGATTCGGCCTCCACATCTTTTAAATCGAGCGGAGAGATAGGCGTGGCGTTCATAAACGGAACCCCGGTAAACAAATACATGAACGGAAAGGTTCAGATAGTGCACAACAGGCGCCGCGGCGACCAGATAACCATATTCCTGCAGCCAACAAGCACCAAGTGGTACTACTTCAACTACAACGCCGGATTCATGTACTGCCTGTCGTCGAACGACGAGTTCAACGAGAAGATTATCGCCACCAAGGAGAAGGAGCGCGTAAAGAAAATCGACAAGCTGGAGTATCAGTACGTGATAGGCGCCGTGGAAAACAAGAGCCGTTTCCTGAGATCGTTTGCCAACGACGGCAGCCCCGCACTGCCCGACGAGAGCGAGCGCGCCAAGGTGAACGAGGACATAGAGCCTGAGGCTCCCGAGCTGGACGAGAACGGCAACATAATAGAAAACGGCGGCATCAGCACTCCAAAAACCGACAGCAACGGCGGCAACGAGCCGGCAGAGAGCGAGGGCGACGACAGCGACTTTGTATTGGAGCAGGACAGCACTCCCGAGGACGACATGCCAGCCACTCAGGACAACGCCCCGGCCTCAGACAACAGCCAGCCCGCACCAAGCCAGAACGGCAGCGACGACGACGACGAGGAGCCCGACTACATAGACGAATAAAGCAGAAGAAACATGACCATAAAGGAAAACTCACACATATTCTACGCACCCGAGGCCCGCAACGCAAAGGCGGGCCAGCAGGTGTATCTGCCCGAGGACGAGAGCGCGCACTGCTCCAGAGTGCTGAGGCTGCGCCCAGGACAGGCAATAACGATAATAGACGGCGCCGGAGGTATGTACAACGCCGAGCTTACCCTATGCGGCAAGAGCGAATGCGCCGCCACAATTACCGAGATTCTGGAGGCGGAGCAGCAGCGGCAATACCGATGCCACGTGGCCATAGCCCCCACAAAAAACATCGACCGCCTGGAATGGTTTGTGGAGAAGGCCGTGGAGTTCGGCATAGACGAGATAACCCCCCTGCTATGCGACCACAGCGAGCGCAAGATACTGAAGGCCGACCGCCTGAT
The DNA here is from genome assembly GCA_024401025.1 of Bacteroidales bacterium. Lineage (GTDB taxonomy): Bacteria > Bacteroidota > Bacteroidia > Bacteroidales > UBA3824 > UBA3824. The sequence continues at coordinate 5,135 of JAKSLV010000089.1, read as the reverse complement.
GAAGATCGCCATATCGGCCGCCAAGCAGAGCGGAAACGCCATGGTGCCGGTGATAAACGAGATAACGCCTTTTGCCAGCTTTGTGGAGGATTGCGGCAGCGGCAAGCGCCTGATAGCCCACTGCGAGCCCCAGGAGAAGGTGTTTCTGGGCAGCAACGTGGACAGGGGCGAGGCCGTAACCTGCCTGATAGGCCCCGAGGGCGATTTCAGCGACAAGGAGATTGCAATGGCCCTCAGCAAAGGTTTCCTGCCCACTTCGCTGGGAAACAGCCGCCTGAGGACCGAGACCGCAGGCGTGGCCGTCTGCGCTTTTCTGGCAATGAAGAATATTTAGACGCAGGTTAGATGATTTTTTTATCGCACAGATGACACGGATGACACTGATTTTCACAGTTTTTTATTTTTAATTATCTGATATTATCTATAAAAATAATATAATCTGTGTCATCTGTGATATCTGTGCGAAACTTTCGATTAGTGGAATTCACATTATTTGACGAAAAAAGTTCCATCAAAATTTTGCAGAAACGGAAAAAGTGTTTAAGTTTAGGGCATGATAAAAAACACTTATTTGTTTAACAATAAAACCTTAAAAAGAAAAACACTATGGATATAATGTCAATTTTGAAGCAGGTACTCTCGCTTTCAGATATGGTAATCAAGAACCCCTCAACCTCGGTTCAGAACTCAGGCTTCGACCTCAGCAGCATCCTCGGCATGGCCGGCGGACTTTTGGGCGGCAACAACGGCGGACAGCAGGCCGGCGGCCTTGGCAGCATCCTTGGCGGATTGGCAGGCATGGCGGCAGGATCGCAGCAGCAGAGCAGCCAGCAGCAAGGCGGCGGACTGGGCAGCATCCTGGGCGGACTGGCCACAGCAGCCGCAGGCGCCACACTCTCCAAGTCGTCAGGCAACGAGAGCCAGCAGCAGGGCGGCGGTTTGGGCAGCATCCTGGGCGGACTGGCCAGCGCGGCAGCAGGCGCATCACAGCAGAAACAGCAGCAGGGCGGCGGCCTCGGCAGCATCCTTGGCGGACTGGCATCAGCAGCGGCAGGCGCCACACTCTCCAAGCAGGCAGCAGGCAGCGAGAGCCAGCAGCAGGGCGGCGGCATAGGCGACATCCTGGGTCAGATAACATCAAAGGCCGGCATCATCAAGGACATGCTCTCGGGCAGCAACGGACAGCAGTACAACGCCGAGCAGAAATCAAACCTCACCGACGTGCTCAACATCCTGAACGTGGCCAAGGGCTTTGCAGGCAAATAATCGCCACAACGGCATCAATCCCGATATATAATAAAAAAAGCAAGACAGGCGCTGGTGCCTGTCTTGCTTTTTTTTGTTAGTTGGAGCCGGAGCCGCCCGATGACGATTTCTTGTCCTTGAACGAAATGTAATAATACAGGCCCACGGTAACGCCCATAGAGAATGGGCTGAGCTTGTCCACGGCCTTGGAATCGAACACGCCGTTGTATACGGGGTTGGTGTAGGCATCGCTCTGCATGCAGTCGGGATCATATACATATTCATGACACTTGCCCAGCTGCGACGACATCACCGTGCCGTAGAAACCCACGTTAAGCTCGAAATTCTTCTCCAGCGGATACAGTATCGTGGCGTCGAAAATCATTCCGGGAGCAGTCTTAAGCTTGTATTTGCCGTTGAATCCCGATGTGGTGTACAGATGGTGCTGATGCGCCTCGTCGTCCACCAGCATATCGCCATACTCGGGATACAGCATCATAGTCTTAAGGCTGCCTGAGGTTACGCGGAAACGGTTCCTCATCGAGAAATTCACCACGGGACCCACGCCGAGTATCAGCTTCATGCCCTCCCCCATGTATATTCTGTAATTGAACTCCACGGGTATTGAGAACAGCAGCTGTCGGTTGTTCTCCTCCAGATCGTTGAACCTGGTGAGGTGGGTGAAGTATGCGCCATCCTGGTTTACGGCCTTGGGAATCTCCTGCGTGTGGCTGATGACGGTGTTGTGGTTGAAGGACTGAAGCATCAGCCCCGCCCAGAAACCGCAGTCGCGCTTCACGTAATGATATCCCAGGCGCAGCATCATGCCGCCGTTGATGTCCTTGGAGCCCTCGTCGGCCAGCGAATATCCGTAGCCGTTAAGCCCTATTCCGGCATTGAAGGTAACATACTGCCTGTATGGGGCAAAACGCTGGGCCCCGGCCATCATACCGAGGCACAGCATTGATATTATCAAAAAAACCTTTCTCATAGTCATTATTCAGTTACAACGAATTTGAAAGTCATCTTCTGAACACCGAACACCAGCACGCCGCTGTATACTCCGGCAGGCAGGTTGAGGGTGTTGATGGCGCCGGGCTTGCTTATCTTCTGCATCACAGTACCGTTCTGGCTGTAGATAATCATCTCGGCATCCAAGAGATCCTCGTCGAGGAAGTCGTTGAGAGATACGGTAACATCCTCGTAGCTGTGTGCAGGATTTGGATATACCGTAATGGTGCGGTCTATGGTCTTGGTAACCACGTTGTTGATGGCCAGGTCGCATACGCGGCGCTTCTCGCCATTGTTCATGGTTACTATCAGGCCGTAGTTGCCGTAGAGCACTGGAGCGTCGATGTAGTACTGCTTGTTGGCGCCCATGATCTCCACGTCATTCTTTATCCACTGATATCCGGCAAACTCATGCGCGCTGTTGTCCACATAAACCATGTCGGAGAGCATGTTGCGGATAAGGTCGGAAGAGTAGTTGATAGCGAACTTAAACTCGAAATCGTGGCTCTCCTTTCCGAAACGGTCCCTTACGGAGATGTATCCAACAAATATGCCATAATCCACAGCCTCAGGCACCGGAATCACAATCTCCTGCCACTCGTGCGATGTAACGGCGGTGTAGTCGATATCCTCGAAACCGGCTGCGCGGGCCTCCTGGCTGAACCTGATCTTGTAATCGAGCGACATATCAGAAGATGAGAACCTTATCCTGACATCCTTGTTGGCGCAGTATCCGTCGGCATTTACCTTAACATCCTGAACGGCAAGCTCGTAGTCGCGGAGCTCGTAGTCCACCTTCACGCTTATGTCGCTCATGTAGTCACCCATGAAGAGGCTTGCAATGTAGTTTTCCACCTTTACGGGCTGTCCGTTTACGGTAACCCTTGCAATCTTGTATCCCTCGTGGGTCTTGTCCTGAACCACCACGCGTACCGAGTCAGCAGGTCCGGCATAGAGCTTGTCGGCAATAGAGTTCTCGTCGGTGGCAACCACAAACTTGTTGGTGTATGTGGCTGATACATATACATCCTGAAGCAGGGTTGCCATGTCGAAAATACCGATCATGTCGTCGAGGTTGCCCTTGTACTCCACGCCGTTTATCAGCACCTTGTCAAGAAGCATTGTGTCGTAGGTCTTCACAGCAAAGGTCACCTTGTCGTTTACGGTTGCTGAAGTCTTGTCTACGGTAATGTTCTCGTCGGATGTTACCGAGTAGTTGATAGCCGAGTAGTTGGCGGTAATCAGCACGTCCTCGCCCGGCATCACGAACGAAGCCTTGAAGTTGGCAACCCTGAGCGGACGACCGTTGTAGATGGCTGATACAAACCTGTAACCCTGGTTGGATCTGTTCTCGAAATCCACATCCACGGTGGTGCCCTCCACAGCCACATCAGCCGATGGAACTGCAAACTCGTTGGCGCTCACCACCACAAACTCGCCTCTGGTGCGGTATTCCACAGAAACCTCAACATCAGCCTTCCAATCGTTCATGATTATGATGCCCTGATATCCGAAAGCGTCGATGGCCTTGCCGTTCACCTTTACGGCGCCTACCGACAGACCCTCGGCCTCGCGGTTGGCAATCTTGAATGTTACCACGTCGTAGATAGTGGCCTTGTCCTTGCCTACTGATACGTAGTCAGCAGATTTGTCCTCGGCCTTAACTCCGTAGTACTTAAGGGTGTAGAATGTGGAAATCTCAGCATCCTTGTCAGGCATTACAAACATGCCGTCCTTTATGGCCTGTCCGTTCACTGATGCGTACTCAAATACGTAGCCCTCAGCCTCGCGGTTGGCGTATGTTACTGATACTGATGCTCCACGCTCTGCCGACGCTGCCACCACGCCGTCCACCATTGCGGTAGCGAAACCGTCAACGCTTACGATGGCATGTACAGGAACCTCAGCGGCCTTGTATGAAACTGCAATCTCAGCATCAGCCATGATATCGGCCATCACGAGAGCACCCTGGTAGTTGTGGATCTCGAAGTCGTTGCCGTTTACAGTTACCTTCTCAATCACCTTGTCCTCGGCCTCACGGTTTGCAACAAAGAATGTAACAACGTCGCTGACTGTGGCCTTGCTCTTTGTGATGGTTACGTAATTCTTAGAGTCAGCTGCAACTGTAATATTATACTCAACAGCCTTGTAGTTTGCAACGATTACAACGTTCTCGGCTGGCATTGTGAAGTTGTTGCCGCTGAGAGGTGCGCCGTTGATTGTAGCGCCCTCGAAGGTGAAGCCCTCGGCGGTGCGGTCCTTGAACTCAACGGTTACCTTGTCGTTCTCCTTGGCTTTTACAATTCTTTCGCCTGCGGCGTTCTTAGCGGTTGCGAAGCCGTCGGCAGAGATGATTGCGAAGTCAGGATGCTCGATGTTGCTGAGAGTAGCATCGATTGTGATGTTGCTCTTGTACTTGGCCATCTGGATTGAAACCTTGTTGGCAAGTACATTAGCGGTGATATTGTCCTTCTTGTCGGAGCCGTATGTTACGACAACCGACTGGAGGATCTTGTCAGCAGGAACCGAAACCTCAACGTCGATGATGTCGTTTACGGTGGCCTTGTCCTTGCTGATGCTTGTGATGTTGTCGCCCTTTGTTACGATGTACTCGATTACCTCGTACTTGGTAACGATAGTTACGTTCTCGGCTGGCATTGTGAATTTGCCGTTCTCGATGGTCTTGCCGTTGGCGGTTGCTGAAACGAACTGGTAGCCGTCGGCAGTGCGGTCGGCGAACTCGACGGTGATTTCAGCATCCTTCTTTGAAGAGGTTACTGACTCACCCTTGGCGTTCTTTGCTGTTGCGAAGCCGTCGGCGGAGATGATTGCGTAGTAAACTGGCTCGGCAGCCTTGTATGAAACTGCAATCTCAGCAT
>JAKSLV010000088.1 GCA_024401025.1 Bacteroidales bacterium | reverse complement strand
GCCGCCTCGATGCAGCAGAGGCCGATGCCGCCCTCAAGAAAGCCGTCGAACCACTCGAAATATCTTGGATGACGCGCGCATATCTCGCTGAGCGACTGCTCGCCGTGCTCGATGATCTTGGTGCAGAGGTTCTCGGAATTCAGATATGGACAGCGCTTGTTGCCGCATAGATCCACGGTCTCAGCCTCAGCCACATCTATCTGCCAGCCTATGCAGCAGCTGTCGGTGCAGCGAGAGGCTATGCACTTGAATTTGGTATAGTAATCAGGAACTATCAGTCTCATGATTTAAGTTTTTATAGCAAATGTACAAAAGATATCGCGTCCGGCAAAATACCTGTCAAAACTTAAAAATAACGTAACATACACTAACATAATTTTTTTGTAATTTTGCAGACCGAAAATATTATAATTTACAATTACAATGCAAGACGTTAGAAACATCGCGATTATAGCACACGTTGACCACGGCAAGACTACCTTGGTCGACAAGATTCTCCTTCAGAGCAACCTCTTCAGAGAGAACCAGATGCAGGCCAAGCAGGACCTCATTCTCGATAACAACGACCAGGAGCGTGAGCGTGGTATCACCATCCTCTCAAAGAACGTATCAGTAAGATACAAGGGCATCAAAATCAATGTGATAGATACCCCAGGCCACTCTGACTTTGGTGGCGAGGTAGAGCGCGTGCTCAATATGGCTGACGGTGTAATCCTCCTCGTAGATGCGTTCGAGGGTCCTATGCCTCAGACACGTTTTGTATTGCAGAAGGCCATCAACCTCGGCCTGAAGCCTATCGTAGTTGTAAACAAGGTCGACAAGCCAAACTGTACTCCTGAACTCGTTTACGAGAAGGTGTTCGACCTCATGTTTGAGCTTGGCGCCACAGAGGATCAGCTCGACTTCCCAGTAGCTTACGGCTCAAGCAAGCAGGGCTGGATGGGTCCCGACTACAAGACCCCAACATCAGACGTATCTTATCTGCTCGACCTCATCGTAAAGCACATCCCAGCTCCTAAGTTTGTGGATGGTCCTTTCCAGATGCAGATTTCCTCACTCGACTACTCTTCATACCAGGGCCGCATCGCCATCGGACGTATCTACCGTGGCAAGATTCAGGCCGGCAAGAATGTTGCCATCATGAAGGCCGACGGCTCTATCGAGAAGGGCACCATCAAGGAGCTCTACACTTTCGAGGGTCTCGGCAAGGAGAAGTGCAAGGGCGAGCTTGAGTGTGGCGAGATTTGCGCCATCCTCGGTCTCGATACATTCGATATCGGTGATACTGTAGCTGACCCTGAGTGTCCTGAGGAGCTCAAGCGAATCCACGTTGATGAGCCTACAATGAGCATGCTCTTCACCATCAACGATTCTCCATTCTTCGGCAAGGAGGGTAAGAACGTAACATCCAACAAGCTCCGCGAGCGCCTCTTCAAGGAGTGTGAGAAAAACCTCGCTCTCCGCATCGAGGAGACCGGCTCTCCCGACAAGCTTCAGGTATTCGGCCGTGGCATTCTCCACTTGGCAGTTCTCATCGAGACAATGCGCCGCGAGGACTTCGAGCTTCAGCTCGGTCAGCCAAAGGTTATCATCAAGGAGGAGGACGGCGTTAAGTACGAGCCAGTTGAGGAGCTGAACGTTGAGGTTCCTGAGACTCTCTCATCACGCGTTATCGACCTCGTAACCCGCCGCAAGGGTGACCTTCTGAATATGTCAACAAGAGACGAGCGTACTTTCATGGAGTTCGTGATCCCTTCACGTGGTATCATCGGCTTGACAAACCCATTGCTGACCGCTACCGAGGGTGAGGCCGTTATCTCTCACAGATTCAAGGCATTCGAGCCTTGGAGAGGTGATATCAACAACGACCGCAAGAGCTCACTCATCGCCAAGGAGCAGGGCGAGGCTACACCATACTCTCTCAACGAGCTCAAGGACCGTGGCCGCTTCTTCATCAACCCAGGCGAGGAGGTTTACACCGGTCAGATTATCGGCGAGACTCCACGTCAGGACGATATCGTGGTGAACGTTTGTACCAAGAAGAAACTCTCCAACATGCGTGCCTCAGGTTCTGATGAGAAGGTAGTATTGGAGCCAGCCACCAAGTTCTCCCTCGAGGAGTGCATGGAGTACATCCAGGCCGACGAGTACGTAGAGGTAACTCCCAAGAGCATCCGTCTCCGCAAGATTATCCTCGACGAGATAGAGCGCAAGCGCGCCAAGAGAGCAGAGCAGGGTAACTAATTAACAATTAAGAATTAACAATTAACAATCCGAATTACGAATTCGTGGTTCGGATTACACAATAGAAAAGCGCCTTTCAGATGAAACATTCTGAAAGGCGCTTTTTTGTTACTTGATAGAAACGCTCGTAATTCGGATTTCGTAATTCGTAATTATTTCATATCCTTCTTCACGAAATCCACCACCTGGTCGGCGAAGTCCTTCATGCCTTTCTGAGACGGGTGGCCGTCCTGCTTGTCGATGTCGTGGAGCTCGATGAGGGGAATGCCGTAATGGCGGCAGATTACGCGCATCGATTCCGAGATGTCGTCTCTGAGCTCGGAGTTCAGGATAAAATAGACCTTGGCCATTGGATAGTTCTGCTTGATGGTGCTGCAGAGGCGCGCCATTGCAGGGCGGAAATACCACATGTCGGATTCGGTCCAGTTGGCGTACTTGTATTCGCCCACCTTCTCGCCGCTCCATGAGTCGTTGGTGTTGCAGCATGAGAGGATAACGTCGGGCTCGCCGAGATATGCCACTCTGGTATTGAACGATCGTGCCTGGTAGCTTTCATGGCTGTATCCGTGATATCCCACGGTGCTGCCGCTGTAGGAGTTGTTCACCTCCAGTTCCCAGCCCATGCGGTCTATCACCTGATGCCACCATGTCTGCTCCACCTTGCATACGTCGTTGTTCTTGTCGCGGTAGGGGCTGTTCTCCGAGAAATACCAGCTTTCGTTGCTGCTTGGAGTTATGCAGCCCTCAAAAGTGGAATAGCTGTCGCCGAAGATGGTAACCTTGGTTGTTTTTTTCTGGGCTGAGGCTGATATTGCCATGATAGCCAGCGCCGCTAATAGAAATATTCTTCTCATGTTTTTCTGTAAAGTTATTATTCCAGATTCATTGTAGCCTGGCCGTCCTCGTCGTAGCGGATCACCTCGAACTCAGGCTCTTCCCATGTGGAAGGGTCGTCGTCGGGGTTTTCGTCGTCTGATGCTGCTGAGTCAGCATCAGGATTGTGCTCGAACTTCATGGAGGCCACCTCGTAGTTGCTTACACGCTTGCCACGGGCGCGGAAACTCTTCTCTCCGATAAACTCCACCGCATCGATGCTCTCGGGCGGACGGTTCTCGTATTTGCCGCCGAAGGTGATCTTCAAGAGCGGTGCGGGATCGAATGTGATATCGTAGAGCTTGCTTTCCTCGTTGTCGCCAAGCAGGAAGAGCTCCTTGTCGGTGTCCTCTATCTTGAACCTCTTCAGGTAGCAGAATCCGAGGTCCTCGTCGAAATATGCCAGCGAGTAAATCTCCTCGGGATCAAACTTGCGGATGATTACTATATCGTCGTCGAAGTGGGTGCTGAGGTCGTAGCCAGTGATTCTGTAATGTCCTGTCTTGCAGATAACCACAATCTTGTCGTCGCCCGAGAACTCGCCCAGATAATCGCCGTGCTCGTCGGTATTGAGGCGGCTGATGGTGGTATCGAACCAGAGCTTTATTCCGCCCAGAGTGCTAACACCGGCGCTGGCCCTCGAGATCTTGTGGACCGGATACTTGGTAACGATGTTGCCCATTGCCTGACGGTTTTTTACGGCTATGGTGCCGAAATCGAACTCCCAGCTGCGCTTCTTAAGCTTGGCCTTGGGCTTCAGGAGCACCTTCACAATCTCGGCCTCGCCGTTGCTGTTGGCGGTGAAATATGTAACCTCGGTGTGGGGAGTGCCCTGTGTGAGGTCGTATTCCTTGTCGCGGGTGATGCCCTTCACATTGAACCTCTTGGCGTATGTGATGCCGGTGGCGCCGTCGCGGTAGATGGCGTTGTAGATGGTGCGCTCGTCGTTTTTGCGGAACACGTTCACGTAGATGGCGTCAGTGCCTATGAAGAACTTGTCTGATATCTTGGATATGGTGTACTTGCCGTCCTTGTGGAAAACGATAACCTCGTCCAGGTTTGAGCAGTTGCAGACAAACTCGTCTTTCTTCAGGCTCATTCCGGCAAAGCCCTCCTCCCAGTTTACGTAGAGCTTCTCGTTGGCCACCACAACCTCGGTAGCCACAATGTTGTCGAAGTTCTTCACCTCGGTGCGGCGTGGGTATTTCTTTCCGTACTTGTTTTTGATACCGGTGTAATACTCTATCGAATAGTCTATTATGTGGTCGAGACGGTACTGAGTCTCCTCCATCTGCTTCTCCAGACCCTTGATGTAGTTGTCGGCCTTGAAGGCGTCGTACTTGGAGATACGCTTGATGCGGAGCTCGGTGAGTCGTGTGATGTCGTCTACCGTCACAGGCTTTTTCAGGAGCTTCTTGAAAGGCTCCAGGGCGTTGTCGATGGTCTCCACTATGGCCTCCCAGGTCTCGCAGTCCTCGATGAGGTTGTAGATGTGGTTTTCTATGAAGATCTTCTCCAGCGATGCGTCGTGCCAGCTGTTTTTGAGCTCCTCCATGAGGATATTCAGTTCCTGGGTAAGCAGGCTTACGGTGCGGTCGGCGCTGTGTTTCAGGATCTCGGTGGTGTTCATGAAATGAGGCTTGTCGTTCATGATCACGCACGAGTTGGCCGATAGCGAAATCTCGCAGTCGGTGAAGGCGTACAGCGCGTCTATGGTAACATCGGGCGACACATCAGGATTAAGGGCAATCTCTATGCGCACGTCGGCGGCGGTCTTGTCGTCGATGTGCTTAATCTTGATCTTGCCCTTCTCGTTGGCCGATTTTATGGATTCTATCACGGAATCTGTTGTGGTGCCGTATGGAATCTCGGTGATGGCCAGCATGCGCTTGTCCACCTTCTCTATCTTGGCGCGCACACGCAGCTTGCCACCGCGCGCTCCATCCTGATACTTGCTTACATCTATGCTGCCGCCTGTAAGGAAGTCCGGATACAGCACAAAAGGTTCTTTCCTTAGGTAGCTGATGCTTGCGTCTATGAGTTCGTTGAAGTTGTGGGGGAGAATCTTGGAGCTGAGGCCTACCGCAATGCCTTCCACACCCTGCGCCAGCAGCAGCGGAAACTTTACGGGGAGAGTGATGGGCTCCTTGTTTCTGCCGTCGTACGAGAGCTTCCACTGAGTGGTTTTGGGATTGAATACCACATCGAGGGCCAGCTTGCTGAGGCGTGCCTCTATGTATCGGGGAGCGGCCGCGCCATCGCCGGTAAGTATGTTTCCCCAGTTTCCCTGGGTATCTATCAGGAGGTCTTTCTGACCCAGCTGCACGAGTGCGTCGCCGATGGAAGCATCGCCGTGGGGGTGGAACTGCATGGTGAAACCCACCACGTTGGCCACCTTGTTGTAGCGGCCGTCGTCGAGGCGTTTCATGGCGTGGAGTATGCGTCGCTGCACGGGTTTGAGGCCGTCGTCGATCTCGGGCACGGCGCGCTCCAGAATTACGTATGATGCATAGTCGATAAACCAGTTTCGGTACATGCCCGAAACCGACTTGAGGTGGAGGTGGTTTTCCACGCCTCCGGAAATCTTCTCGTCGCTGTCGCCATCTGCCGGCAAACCGTTCTCTGTGTGTATCTCGTCAGACATATATATAAATAGATAAGTGTATTGGTTAAACAAAAATAGTGATTGGAAACCTGCATTATTTTCCAATATGGCAAAGATAGAAAAATTTTTTCTTACAATCCAAAAATTTTTTTCAGAAAGGTGCGTTTTGTTTACGAAAAATTAACGTAAAAAGTCATGCAAAATAAGCTGAAATATGAAAAATTTGCAGTATTTTTGCAACTTGGAATTGGAGGCTAACCGCAAGAGACGTCTCTGATGCTTACGGAAAAACGTACTACAGGGAACAGAAAAAACAAGAAACGGTAAATTTTAGGAACAATCATGAGACAGCTAAAGATTACAAAGTCAATCACCAACCGCGAGAGCGCATCGCTCGACAAGTATCTGCAGGAAATCGGCAAGTATGAGCTGATAACCGTGGAGGAGGAGGTGGAACTGGCACAAAGAATTCGTAGAGGCGACCAGTCAGCAATCGAGAAACTTACGAGGGCCAACCTCAGATTTGTGGTTTCCGTTGCCAAGCAGTATCAGAACCAGGGCCTCAGCCTGCCAGACCTCATCAACGAGGGCAATCTCGGATTGATAAAGGCTGCCGAAAAGTTCGACGAGACACGAGGCTTCAAGTTTATCTCGTATGCAGTTTGGTGGATCCGCCAGTCTATCATGCAGGCCATCAACGAGCAGAGCCGCATCGTACGTCTCCCACTCAACCAGGTGAGCTCGCTGAGCAAGTACAACAAGGTGATGAGCGATTTTGAGCAGAAGTATCAGAGAAAGCCATCGCCAGAAGAATTGAGCAAGATCCTGGACCTCCCACAGGAGAAAGTGGTGGACACCATGCGCGTATCGGGCAAGCATGTGAGCGTGGACGCCCCATTTGTGCAGGGCGAGGAAAACAGCCTTCTCGACGTGCTGGAGAACACAGATTCGCAGGTGGCAGATGGTAATCTCATGAACGAGTCGCTCAGCAAGGAGATAGAGCGCGCATTCTCTACCCTCACAGAGAGGGAGCGTGCCATCCTGAAGTATTCTTTCGGCATTGGATGCCAGGAGCTTAGCCTCGAGGAAATCGGCGATCAGTACGGCCTTACAAGGGAGCGCGTGCGCCAGATCCGCGAGAAGGCTATACGCAGGCTCAGGAATACCTCCAGAAGCAACCTGCTGAAGGCTTATCTGGGATAATTACAAGACATATCGGAAATTTATTTTGAGCATAGGCGAAAATTTATGGCAATAAATTTTCGCCTTTTTTGTTTTTTTTGCTACTTTTGCGGTATCTAGGCAAGGATTTTGATATTGCTGTTATATAAAAACTTTTAATACACGAAGTATATGATTCAAGGCAAAGACATGGCTAACAAGGATTTCGTGATGGAGCTCATGAAATCCACAGGCAAGGAAGACCTCAACTATATCTACAGGGGAGAGTTTACACAGAACCTGCAGCAGCACATACTGTCCCTTGCCGAGAAGAATATCGACCGCGAGAAGATTTCCGGCAAGATAAAGAAACGCGTGTTCCACATTATGGTGGAGAGCATTCAGAACATATCGCGCCACGGCGACCAGCAGGAGGAGGAAGACGACCACTCGTCGATGTTCTCCATCCAGAAGGAAAACCAGTGGTATTACATCACCACGGGCAACATCATCGAGAACCAGAAGGTGGACGACCTGAGGGGCAAGCTCGACAAGATAAACAGCCTGGACCAGGCCGAGCTGGACAAGTTTTACCGCGAGGTGCTGGGCAACGGACAGCTCTCCGCAAAGGGCGGCGCGGGCCTGGGCCTGATAGAGATGGTGCGCAAGAGCGGCAACAAGCTCTCGTACGAGATTCAGAAGATAAGCGAGGAGAATTCTTTTTTCTACCTGCACAGCAACATAAACACCTCCACACTGGAGGAGGCTCCGGGACAGCCCGACGATTCGATATTCTCGCTTAAATACATGGTAAGGCTCCACAACTTTATACTTACCAATTCGATATTGCTGATATACAGCGCCATATTCGACCAGGAAAGCCTCCTGAGCCTGGTTTCGATAATGAAAAACCAGATGAACGGCAGCGCCAACTCGCGCAAGAAGATCGTGAGCCTGATGGTGGAGATGCTCCAGAACATAATACACCACGGCGACAAGATGGACGACACCGAGAAGGGCGCCCAGGGCATTTTCTACATATCCGCCAGCCCGGAGAAGTATTTCCTAACCACCATCAACTATATCCGAAACGACAAAACTCAGGCCCTGAAGGACAAGATAGACTACATAAACTCTCTGGACGACAAGGGTCTGGAGCAGTTCTACAACTCGCGCCTGTTCGATTTCAAGATATGCTCGCCCACCGAGGCCGGCCTGGGCCTTATAGAGATGAGGCAGAAGAGCAAGAACCTGCTCGAGTATCAGTTTTCGGAGATTAGCCAAGATTATTCCCTCTTCAAGATAACCACAAGCATCAAGAAATGATTGAGACACTGGCCATAAAGAATACAAACGACACTCCCGAGGTGTTACTGAGTGCCGATACCAACGAGTTCCGCATAGAGGGATATTCCATGCCCGAGGACTCGCTGATGTTCTACAATCCCATAATAGCGTGGTTTCATGAATACCTGGCCGGCCCCGTTTCCGATATGGAGGTAAGGTTCAGGATGATATACTTCAACACAGCCAGCGCCAAGCAGATAGCCCGCGTGCTTACCGTGCTGGACGGCAGCCCCGCGCGCGGCCACATCACCATTGTGTGGCAATACGAGACCGACGACACCGAGATGCTGCGCTCCGGCAAGAGATTCCAGCAGCAGCTGGGCCTCAATTTCGTTTTCCAGGAAGTGGAGCCGTCGCTGGACCCCGACCTCTACCAGGAGGAGCCGGTGTACAGGGTGGTGAAAAACCTTTAGCCGGCAAGCCACGCAATGCCTTCCGGTTTCCATACCATATTCCAGAGCATCAGGGGCCGCCGTGTGCTGATATCGCCCCTTGGCTGGGGACTGGGCCACGCCGCCAGGATAGCCAATGTGGCCAGATTCCTGATGCTGCAAAACCACGTGGTGCTCATGTGCGGACGTGCTGCCGAGGCTTTCCTGAGGCAGGAGGTGCCCGGGGCCGAGATTGTGGTTATTGACGACTGGAAAATCCGCTACCCCAAGGGCAGGATTTCGCTGCTGTCGATTATGGGCTGGGTGCCGGTGATGATGAGGAACACCTTCCATGAGCATTTTTTCGCCAAGAGAATCATAAGAGAACACAATATCGACCTGATACTTTCCGACAACAGGTATGGCCTCTGCTACAGGGGCTTGGAGTGCATGATTGTTACCCATCAGGTGTATCCCAAGGCGCCGAGGGGGTGGGGCTGGGCCGAGGGCCTGAGCGGTTTTATTTTCAAGAGTTTCCTTTCTTTATATAATAAGGTGCTGATACCGGATTTTGCGGCAGGGGAGAGCCTGTCGGGGATGCTGGCTGCCGATCGCGGCCTGGATCCGGAAAAGTTCGTGAGGGTGGGCATACTGTCGCGCTATGCTGGGTACGCCGGCATAGGCGCCATGGAGAGCCGCCCCCGCCGCTACGACGTGCTGCTGCTGATATCGGGGCAGGAGCATCAGCGCACTGTTTTCGAGAATATGCTGATACTGGCGCTGATGGGCAGCGGCATGAGGGTGTTGCTGGCCCGGGGCGTGGGAGAGCAGCATCAGCCCCCCATACATGCCGACACTTTGGAATACCGCAACATGCTGGGCGGCAATGCGCTGGCCGATGCCATGCTGGAGAGCGCGGTGGTGGTGTGCAGGGCCGGATACAGCACTCTGTGCGATGTGGTGGCTCTGGGCAGGAGGGCGGTGATAGTGCCCACGCCGGGGCAGACCGAGCAGGAGTATCTGGCCCGGAGGCTGGACGGAAGGCTGGGTTTCAGGAGTCTGTATCAGGATGATCCTGATTTTGCGGCCAGGCTGCTAGAACTCATCCATGAAGGTGGCGAAGGTGTGCCAGGCCAGGAATAGGTAGCACATGCCCAGCGCCATTATTATCTTGGCCACCGTGCTGCAATGGTGGCAGTTTTCCTTGGTTTTTATGGTTATTACCCTGTAGAGCAGGTAGAGGAGGGGCAGCACAAGGGCCAGGCCCATGTATATGCCCGTGGACAGCTCGTTTACGTAGACTAGGTAGGCGTAGTGGAGCCCCGCTATGGTGGCAAGTATCAGGATGGATACCACTATTTTGCAGGCCGTCTGGCCCAATACTATGGGCATGGTGCGGCAGCCCTGCACGGTGTCGCCGTCGATGTCTTCCATATCTTTTATGATCTCGCGGATGAGTGTGGTTACAAATGCGAATATGGCGTATCCCGCGGGCATTACGAGTATCGTGAGGGGATCGAGCGCGCCGGCATCCACCACCCCGGGGTTGCGCACCAGGAGGCCCCTGAGCTCGTAGATGGCTGGCAGCAGCGGCACTATGCCTATCATGAAGGCCACCACGAGGTTGCCCACCAGAAACATGGCTTTGTAGGCTGTGGAATAGAACCAGAGCAGGCCCACCAGGAATGGGAAGAGGAGGCCCAGTGGCCAGAATCCCACACGTATGGATACCAGGAATCCCATGATGCATCCTGCCACGCTGAGGGCCATGTGGTAGGTGGTGGCGGTGGCGCTGGATACCTCGTTGCCTATGATGAGGCTTTCGGGACGGTTTACGCGGTCGGCCTTGGTGTCGAAGTAGTCGTTGATGACGTATCCGCCTCCCGCCACGCTGCACAGCGCAAGTATCAGGAAGGTGAGGTCGAGCCATGAGAATGTTGGCTGGAGCTTGAATATGTTGAGCACGGGATCTACCGCGCACAGTTTTATGAGTATCATCATGACGGCTATCATGATGAGGTTCTTGTATCGGATGAGTTGGAGGAAGGGCATGTTTTTAATTTTTGATTTTTGATTTTTGATTTTTAATTTTTGATTTTTAATTGTTAATTTTTAATTGTTAATTTTTAATTGTTAATTATCCATTGTCCATTATCCATTGTTTATTTAGGCGGCCAGATGCCTTGGGCGCGGAGCACGAGCTCCATGGCCTGACGCACGCAGCCGTCGCCTCCGTTTTTGGTGGAGATGTAGTCGGCCACGGAGATGCACTCGTCGCAGGCGTCGGCGGGGCAGCAGCCTATGCCGGCCATGCGTATGCACTCCATGTCGGGGATGTCGTCGCCCATGTAGAGCACCTGGTCGGGGCTGAGGCCGTGCTTAGCGGCAAAGTCCTTTAGCGATTCGGTTTTCTCGTGCTGGAATCCGTAGTAATCGGTGATGCCGAGCTTGGTGAACCTGAGCTTGGTGCTTGGGCTCTCGCCACGGGTGATTATCGCCACGGGGATGTCCATGTCGAGCGCCTTGCGGATGATGTATC
>JAKSLV010000087.1 GCA_024401025.1 Bacteroidales bacterium | reverse complement strand
TTCTCTAATCCCAGAGACCCAATTCACAGAATAGATTATAAAAAGCATGAAAGCATGGATTCCTTTCGGAATCCATGCTTTCTTTTTTTTTACTTCTTTTTGCCGTCGGAAAGTATCATCTCTACCCTGCGGTTTTGGGCGCGTCCCTGGTCGGTGGCGTTGGTGGCCGTGGGCGATGTTTTGCCCAGAGCCTTGTAGCTGAGGCGCTTGGCATCAATACCCGACATCAGCAGGAAATTATAGACAGTCTTGCACCTACGCTCGGATAATGCCTGATTTACATCCTCGTCGCCAATGCCGTCGGTATGGCCCAGCAGTTTTACATTGTAGCGCGGATACTCGGCCAGAAACATCGACAGCTGATGCAGATACGCCTTGCTGTGTTCGGTGAGCTGACTGGAATTGAATCCGAAGTTTACGTTCTCGAGCTGAATGGGAACGCCGGTCTTTATTTTTTCGATGGTTACATCATCGATGGTGGGCGGCACATAGTTTCCCGAATCGGGACTTATGAACGATACGTTGTAGAAATATCCCTTCTTCTTCATAGTAAGCATGTAGTCCTCGTCCTGGTTTACTGATGTTGCCACAGCGTATTCGCCGGTCTTGCGGTCGGTGCGCGAGTGCGATGTCTCGTAGGTCCTGAGTCCTGTAAGGTCCACGTCAACATCAGCCACAGGCTTGCCTTCCTCGTCGGTAACCTTTCCCTTGATTAGCAGCACATCGCCTGGTCGCGATTTCTCGTCGAGATTGGCGCAATAGATGTCCCAGCCGCCCTCGCCGCTCAAGAGCTTGGCAGAGAAATAGATGCGCTTGCCGTCGGCGCTCACGATGTGGGCCACCTCGTCGTTTTCGGAGTTGAGCGGATAGCCAGCATTAATGGGCTTGCCGAAAGTATTGTCGGCCCGCAGATGAGCGTGGAACACGTCGAAACCGCCCACTCCGCCGTGACCATTGGACGCAAAATAAAGAGTCTTGCCGTCGCAATGTATGAAAGGCGTCTTCTCGTCAAACTCGGTATTGATGTCGGGTCCCAGATTGATGGGCGAGCTCCACAGCGAATCCTCGTGCATGCGCTGAATCTTGTAGAGATCGTATCCGCCATAGCCGCCGGGACGGTTGCTGCTGAAATACAGCACGTTGCCGGTGGGGTCTACGCTGGGCTGACCGTCGAAATACTCGGTATTTACAGTGTTGGGCAATTTTATCAGAGGCTGCCATTCCTGATTCTGAAACTTGGAATAGTAGATGTCGCAATTGTCGTGGCTGCAAATGGTTATGTAGAGGATGCGGTTGTCGATGGTGAGCGATGCGCCGCCCTGAGTCTTTCCCGTATTGAACGGATATGGCATCCTAACGCCGGGCGTGAACAGCTCGCCAAGCGAATCCACTCCCTCCAGATGACTCTCCATGAGCTCCTCCTGATAATCGCCGCCGCGTTTCATATAGCGGTGCGAATACAGCAGGATGCTTCCGTCGTGCGATATCAGAGGCAGAAACTCGTCGTCCTTGGTGGAAACGTTCCTCAAAATCTGAGAGTCGAATTTTATGGGATTGCTTATGATGTAGAAATACTCGTTTATCATCTCCAGACGACGCTTGGCCGCGGATACACACGATTTGGCGCAAGCCTCAGCCCCGAGAAACTCCTCGAAATAGCGGCGCGAATCCTCGTACTTGTGGTTCAGGAAATAGCACTCGCCCAGCATGAAGGCGGCGCGGCTGCTGTCGTACTGAGGACAATGCTTGTGGCTGAGCCTCAGGTACTGAATGGCCGTGGTGGAGTTTTCCATGGCCAGCTTCTGCTGAAACCTTATGTGGGCGTCCTTGGCCTTTTCCAGATAATAGCCGCCTATCACGTGCGATGCCGGATAAAACTCCGGAACTGCCTTGCCGAGCTCCACAAGGTATTTTATGCCCAGTTCGCGGTTGCTCTGCATCAGCTCGTAGGCATCGGCATAGCGTTTCTCCAGGTCCTTGCTCTTTATGGTGGGGCATACACGTTCCTGGGCCATTGCTGATGCTGCCATTATGCAGGCGGCCGCCAATGATAATAATTTTTTCATAGTATAGGTATAATAAAAGGTCAGAAATTGTATCGGAAACGCATAGACGCTTCATAAGACATCTATACATAAACTATGCAATTTCTGACCTTTTTGTAGATAAAAAATCAATTATTTGGAAATAGCCTCGGCCTTCTTTGTGGCCTCGTCGGTAAGCTTCTTTGCGGCAGCCTCAGCCTCGCTCACCAGCTTGTTTCCGGCCTGCTCGGCAGCCTTCACAGAATCGTCGGCCTTGTTGCAGGCGGCCTGGAGAGTCTTGTCGGCCTCCTTTGTGGCCTTGGCGATGGCCTCGTTGGCGGCTTTCTGGGCGGCGGCCTTCAGCACTGGATTGCTGGCCTTTGCCACCTGCTTGTCGGCCTCTTCCTTGGCCTTGGCCAGGGCGTTGTCGTGGATCTTGCGGGCCTCGGCCTTGGCTTTCTCTGATGCTTCGTTGGCAGCTTTCAGCATAGCCTCCTTCTTTGTCTTGGCCTCGGCTATCAGCTTGTCGCCCTGAGCCTTGGCATCAGCTATAAGCTTAAGAGCCTCGTCGGAGAGCTTCTGCTTGGCCTCCTGAACCTTCTCCTCCACCACCTGCTTTATGGCGTCGGTGGCCGATGTGCTGAAACCTACAATCTTTGGCTCGGTAACCGTTCCACCTATCTTGGCGTATACCAGGATGTTGGCGGCCAAATCGCTGCCCACCACCTTGCCGAGGGCGGCGTTGGCCTGTGTGCCGTCAAGAGTAAGGCCCACGTTCATATCAAGCGACTGATCCAATCCGATGTTGCCGGAGAAAGAGCCCTGCTGATCGTTCAGCTTAAAGGCTGTGGAATCCACCTCCACGTTGCCGTCCTTGATGCGGAAACCTATGTTGAGGTTTTTCATGCTCGGGTTGGCCATCTTGCTGTTGTTGGTGGCCTTGCCTATGAGGGCGAAAACCTTTGAATCCCTTATGGAAATCTCGTTGGTGATTAGTCGGCCGTCGCCGTTTACAGTAGGCAGCAGCGGATTCAGGTAGCGGTCCATGTCGGACTTGAAGTTAACCTTGGCGGTAACCGTTCCGTGGGTCTGCTTGGCTATCGGCGCCAGACGCTCCACGGTATTGAATGTGGTGGCCGATGTCTGGATGTCGATGTTGGAGAGGTCGAGCTGGAGGTCTACCTGAGGCTTGCTGATGTTGGCCCCGTTATACATTCCCGAGCAGAACACATTGCCTCCCAGCATGGCCAGCTTCACGTTGTTGAGCGCGGCCACTCCCCTGTTCAGGGTGATAAGGCCGTCCAGATTGTCGATCACCAGCGAGTCATACAGGATTTTTCCAATCTTAGATCTCAGCGCAAAATTTATATTTGTAGGAATCTCCGGCGCCTCGGTGGCTTCCCCTGATGCTGCTGTTTCTGACACTTGCGCATCAGCGGCGGGCTGGCTGTGGTCGTAAGAGAAAATGTCGTTCACGTCTATCAGACTGCTGCTGAAATCGAAGCTGGCCTTAAGGGTGCTGTCGGCAAACACATATTGGAAAATGTTGTCGATGGTGCCTTCAAGCTGAAAATCAGACTTTCCGAGATTCATGCTGAAGTTGCTGAGAGCGGCAGCCTTGGGCGAAACCACGAGGTGAGCCGAATGGATGTCGACAGGGGGAAGATCTTCAAGTACGGTGCGGAACTTGCTTAGGCTGATGTCGCCACGGGCGTAGAACTGGTCGTAACGCTCGTCCTCTATGTCAGAGAGATTGCCGCGGAAAGCAAGGTCGGCATCCACGATACCGCTCACCGACATGCCGTCGAGAGGCACCACGTCTTTCACGATATCGAGATCCAGGTTCATATTCACAAGGCCGTCGAGAGTGATGTCCTTGGCTGATGTCTGCACCTTGAGTTTGGCGTCCACAGGATTGTTGCCCATCACCAGATGCACAAAAGGCAGGTTTATGAAAATGCTGTCGAGATTTCCGTTGCAGGTAACGTGGGCATCCACACCGATATCCTCCACGGATTTTGGAAGGTCGGGATACTGGAATCTGGCCCTGTCAACCATAAAATCCACCCAGAAAGCCGGGAACGACACGGCATTGAAATCGCCCTTGGCGCCACCCTCCAGCTTGAAAACACCCGAAGTCTTTACGCCTTCCAAATCCTTGGCATACTCGGCAGGAATCATGGAAAGCACGCTCAGGAAGTTGGTGCTCTTGGTGCCGAAGGTAAGGTCCATCCTTACGTTGGTATCAGGCACCTGAACCCATCCGTCGAGGGCCAGGCCAAGCTCGTTTATCTGGAAAACATTCTCCTTGAAAGTAAATTTCATGTGCTCCATATCGGCGTCCAAATCTGATTTCATCTGCACAACGGCATCGTTGATGTAGATGATTGGTCCCATGCGGACGTTCAGCTTGGCAATGTCCATGAGGGCGTTCAGGATGGTCTCCTTGTCGGAGAGGTCACCCCTGAGGCTGAAGTTAAGATTATCTATCAAAGCGTGTACGTCGGTAACGCTGTCGGTATAGTTTACGCAAAGGTTGTTTACCTGAAGCTTCTTAAGCTTCAGGGAGAAAGAAGCGGGCTCCTCGTCCTCCTCGGCGGGCTCCTCCTCCTCCACCTCGTCGTCGGGGATCATTATGTCGTAGTTTGGCTTGCCCTCGCGGGTAACTATCACGTTGGCGTATGGCTGATCGAGGTTTATGGACTTCACCTTGATGGTGCCGCCAAAGAGCGACATCACGTTTACGGTAACATCCAGGCTCTTGAAACTCACAAGAGTATCGCCCTCAAACTCGTTTTTGCCCACCACGGCCACGCGGTCGAGCGTAACGGTGCATCCGGGGAAATTGGATATGAGGCTGATATCGAGGTCGCCAATGTAAACATCAGCATCCACATATTTATGAGCCACATCAGTAACAAGATTAAGCATCTTGTCCTTAAAGAAAAAAGGCAACACCACCAGCAAAACCACAATGCCGACCAAGGTGAAACCAATGATTTTTAATAATTTCTTCATAGTAGGTCTGATAAAAATTCTGATTTCCAAAGATAAGAAAAAATGGCGAGAAAAGAACGAAATTACCATAAATATTTACTATTTTTGCAAAAATGAAAAATTAAAAATGTCAGAAATCGTTTTAAGCACAGCATACCTGCCCAACATTCAGTATTTCAGGGCATTGACGCAAAACGGCGGAGCAGAGATAGAGCAATGGGAATCGTTTCCGAAGCAAAGTTTCCGCAACAGGTGCGTAATACTTACCGAGGGCGGGCCAATGAGCCTCAGCATTCCGGTGGTGAAGGCCAACAGCAAGCAGCTTACCAAGGATGTGAGGATATCATACACCGAAAACTGGCAGCCAAAACACTGGCACGCAATTACTTCCGCATACAATTCAAGCCCATATTTCGAATATTTCAAAAGCGATTTCGAGGTGTTCTACAAGCAGAAATTCGAATACCTTTGCGATTACAACGCCCGGCTCACTAGCCTTGTGCTGGATATTCTGGGCATAAAGGCAAGCATCAGACACACAGACGAATACAGGAAAACCGAGGAAATAGCAGCATCAGGAAAAACCGACCTTAGAGACCTGATACACCCAAAGGTGGAGCAGACCGAGGGAATAGCCTACTACACGCAAAAGCCTTATCCTCAGGTGTTTGACTGCAAGATAGATTTCGAGCCAAACATGAGCATCATAGATCTGGTGTTCAATATAGGCGAGGAGGCCAAATGGTATTTGAGAAAATAAAAACAGATTATCACAAGAAAACAATGAAACAAAACAGCAAGATAGAATTCCACATACCCCTTGTAATAGCCCTGGCCCTGTTGTGCGCCGTGTGCATTCCGCTGCTTCAGCTTCCGTTCTGCCAGAGCGAGAGCCAGCTGTTCTCCGATTCCATAATGTACATCACCAACCACGGCATAGGCCCTGTAAACAACGGCAAATTTGTGGAGCTTCCCGAATTATTCTCCCTGATATTCAGCCAGATAACCACATACATCACCGGCGACATCAGCATACTGCACGCAATAGCGATGATATCGGCGCTCATGAGCATATACGTGGCCTACAAGTTTGGAAAATTCTTCTTCTCGGTACAGGCCGGCGTAATGGCCGCATCGCTGATGACGGTTCAGAATGTTTTTCTGGCTCAGAGCGGACTCTGCCTCCCTCAGATGATGCTGAACGCCAGCATATTGGGCAGCATCTACATGTTTTTCCGCGAGAAATACGGATGGTGCACCGTGCTTACGTGCATAGCCACGATGATAGACATCACCGGACTGGCCACATCGCTGTTCGTGATAATTTCGTATCTGAGGATAAAATACAAGGAATGGAGCTCGTCGAAAAACGTGATGCTTAGCATTCCGATAATTCTGTGGTTCCTCTACGAGCTGGCCAGCCTGATAATCTGCGGCAGGTATTCGATAAGGACTATAAGCTTCAGCCCGATGAACTTTGTTGACAACCTGTATTTCGTATTTGTGGACCAATACAGATTCGTGGTGTCGGCAATATTGCTGGTGGCCATTATCAGCAACCTGATTTCCAAAAACATACAGTATTTTGTGCGCGAGATGGCCAAGGACGGGGCCTGGCTCCTGATACTGCTGTATCTGGTAAACTCATGCTTCAGCAATCAGCCCGGATGGAACCTAACGGCCGTAAGCCTGCTGGCCATTCTTACGGGATGCGCCATCTCCAACCTGCCGATAAGCTACTACAGCAAATACATAATAGCCTGCGCGCTGATGGCCGTCTGCTCGCTGAGCCTCCTGAGCCGCGACAAAACCAACGACGGATTCGTAAACTACAAATCGGCCGTAAAGGTAGACAAGAAAACCGTGGAGCTTATAGAGAAGCATCTGGAAGACGGCGACAGGCTGATGTGCGACAAGCATTTTGAGCGTCTGCTGAAACGCGATTACCTTGGCTACAGGGAAAATAAGACCGACATAGTGCTGATGGAGCCCACATCGCTGCCCGAACTCAAAAACAAGGCCTGGGCGGTGATAAACGCCGCCGACACCACAGAGGCCGCCCAAAGCATCAGGCAAGACCCAAGCTTCAGCAAACTGACATCGATTTACGTAAACGGATATATGAACGAGATTTACAGAAGCAGATAAAAAAAATCCCCGGGGCTTTCACCTCGGGGATTTTATTTTTTAATTCGAAAAATTCACATTACTTGATAAGGTGATCGTAAGCGGCGAAGTATCTCTTGGCGAGGTTGCTCCAGTCGAAGTGAACTGAGTTTTCCTCTGTGCCGTTACGCATAGAGATACGCTCGCGACGGCTGAGTTTCACGAAGTGAAGCATCTGATTTGCAAGCTGCTCGGCCGAATCGTTGTAGCTTACCGAACCGCGGTTTACAATCTGGATACCCATCTTCTCGCAGTTGTCGAAGTTTTTGGCCACGTACGAACCAAAGCCCGAGAGATCTGATGTGATGCTTGGGATACCGCTACACATACACTCTAGAGGAGTGTAACCCCATGGCTCGTAATAGCTTGGGAACACGCCGAGGTGACATCCACGTACAAACTGGTTGTAATCCATGCGGAACAATGGATTCTCTGGCGAGATAAAGTCGGGATGATAAACCACCTTAACCTTGTCCTCACGGTTGTTTACAAGGTTGCTGGTTCTCAGGAAGTTGAGAACTGGGTCGGTAGAATCGTTAACGAGGTTGTGGGTAACAACTGTTGGAAGGTTCTTGTTCTTCCAAGAGAGCACGTTACGACGCAGCTTCATCGACATTGTCTGCGAGATCATGTTCTTGAGGTCAGGAATCTGGAAGTCGCCATTGTTGCTGGTGATAAACTTGTAGAGCTGACGACCAAGATCGCGCTCTATCTCCTCGGTGTTGCGCTGGATCTCCTCGATGAGGGCCTTCGAATGGAGCACCTGAGCGTTGATAGAGTGGTATGGCTGCTTTGATATCAGGAAGAATACCACAGTGGCGTCGATGTTCTCCTGCTTCATCTTGTAGTTGAGACGGGCAAGAGCCTCCAGTGTAAGGTCGAAACCCTTGTTCTGATACTCGAAACGACCAGACGAGAAGAAATAGAGAGTCTTGTCGAGATCGAAAGAGTACGACTGGAAGAAGTGACCACGTATGAAGTTGTTGATCTGTTTCTTGTAGTGCAAGTGGAGATTCTGGAACTCATGCATAGCCTCGAAACGCTCCACATTCAAACCGTTGGGCAGGATGAAATCGCAGTTGCGGCCCAGGAGGTGCTTGCACTCCTCGTTGGTGATCTCCGATACTGTTGTGAAAACGTGTGCGCCATGTGCAGCGGCGCGCTCAAGCTGAACAATAGGATAGATATTGAAGTGCTTGGCCTCATCGTCCCAGTTGTAGAAAGGAAGATTGCCGTAGAAATTGTGGTCGTTCATAGCCAGGTATCTGCCGAGCATTGTGGCATGTGTGGTAAACACAGTCTTGATAGGCAGATTCTCGCGGCGGATATCCATGATAGGCATACCGGCCATCCACTCGTGGAAATGGGCGATGATGTTCTTCTGCTGAACGTCGCTGTTTACGAGGATACGCAGGAACTCTGTAACCGAGTATCCGAAAGCAAGCACCTGGTCGGTGAGAGGCTCGTCATGAACCTGGATGTAATGATCGGCCCAAAGCTTGTACTTGATCTCGCCAAGCCTGTTGAAAACAGAATAAGGGTTGAAGAGCACAACCTTAGGATTACCTGTTACCAACCAGTTACCATACTTGACATCGAAACCGCTCATGCGCATAGAGTGAACGGCAAAACCGATAGGATCGGTAAGGTCCTCTATAGGCTGAAACTCTGATGCAGCCTGATTCTCGAAATAGGGTCCCAACAATACGTAATTGTCCTGCTTGAACTTGTCAACGATGGCAGGCACCTTGGAACGGATAACGGTGTAGATACCGCCCACCTTATTACAAACCTCCCATGCACACTCTATGAGGAGTGAGTTCTGGAAAAGTTCCTTATTCTCTTTCTCTTTAGCCATATTTAATTTCTGTTATTTTTAGATTATTGACAAAAGCAACGCAAAATACACACCAATGCATCGCTTATATATTCACCAAAATTACTTAATATTCTAATAACAGCCAAATTTTTTATGACAAAAATTTATCATTTTATAAACATTTATTTAACACAAAGCGTAAGTCATTAAAAATCAACAAAAAAAATATCCCTGCCGAATACAATCCGGTAGGGATATCTACTAGCCACTAACTACTAGCCACTAGCCACTAACTACTATCTACTATCTACTATCTACAACGTTCCCTGTTTCAGCTTGTCCATATAGTCGGCAATGTCGGACAGCTTCTGAGGGATGTTGATGTTCTGAGGGCAGTGAGGCTTGCAGATTCCGCATGAGATGCAGTGGTCGGCCTGACGCTGACGCTCTATCTTGCGGTCGTATCCGATAAGGAACTTGCGGCGGGCCTCGGCAAAATTCTCGTCCATGGCGCTTACGGCGATGCTTCCCTCGTTAACGCACTTGTTGTAATGCGTAAACGCGCCCGGAATGTCGATACCGTAAGGACAAGGCATGCAGTACTGACATGTGGTGCAAGGTATCAGGGGGAACTTCACGAACTCATCTGCCACACGCTGGAGGAACTGGAAATCGTCCTCGGTGCAGGGCTCCAGCGGTGCAAGGCTCCTCAGGTTGTCCTGAAGGTGCTCCATATAGGTCATACCCGAGAGAATGGAAAGCACTCCCTCGTGGCTGCCCAACCAGCGGAAACTCCAAGAGGCTATGCTGTTCTCGGGCTTGCGCTTCTTGAGCATCTCGGTAGGGCTCTCAGGCAGATTGGCCAGACGACCGCCAAGAAGCGGCTCCATGATGAAGACCGGAATGCCACGCTTTTCCCAGGTCTCGGCGTAGAGATACTCGGCATCGGTATTCGAAGGGTTGAGCTCGTTGGCCCACTTCCAGTCCACATAGTTCATCTGGATAAGCACGAAATCCCAGTGGTATTTGTCGTTCTGCGAGAGCAGATAATCGAAGGCCCTGATATCGCCGTGGAAAGAGAAACCGAGGTTCCTGATGCGGCCGGCCTCGCGCTCCTGCATCATGTAGTCGAGAATGCCGTTGTCGATGTAGCGGGCGTGAAGAGTGGCGATGCAGTCGCCGGCAGCCGACGAACCACCGATGGCGTGGAGAAGAAGGTAGTCGAGATAGTCGACACCGATGTTCTTCTTGGAATTCTCGTACATCTTCTTTGTCTCCTCGAAGCTCCACTGCTGAGGCGCAAAGTTGGAGAGCTTGGTTGAGACAAAATACTGGTCTCTGTTGTACTTGGCGAGGGCCTTTCCGAGAGCGGCCTCACTCCTACCCTTGCAGTATGCTGGCGATGTATCGAAAAGGTTGACACCGTGGGCAATGGCGTAATCGACCAACTTGTTTACCTGCTCCTGGTCAATCTCGTCGTTGCTCTCACGTGCCGAAACATTGGATGTGGTTGGCAGACGCATCATTCCATATCCAAGGAGCGAAACCTGATCCTTGGTCTTGGGATTGGTGCGCATTGTCATCTTGTCGGTGGGAATCTCCTTCGACACGCTGGTGGTGGTGCTGAGGGTAGAGCTTGCCTTCTCGGGATCGGCACCGCAAGCGCTGAGGGCGGTTACGGCGGCGGCTCCGGCAGCTATTCCCAGAAACTCTCGTCTGTTTATATTGTTGCTCATGGTTTATTCAAAGTTTAAAGTTGAAAGATTAGAGTTTAAAGATTAAAGATTAAACTTTAAACTATCAAGTTAATTATTACTCTCTAAGAGATTAAGAGAAATAAGAGATTTTTCCCTTTTAAGAGAAATAGAACCTTACGGTTCTGAGGTTAAGAGCATCAATTAACACGCTCTTACTCTCCGTTCGCTTGCGAACAATCACTCTAAAAAAAAAAAATCATAGACTCTTATCCCTCTTACCCTCTTAGAGAATACTAAAAAATACAATTATTCTACATATCCATGTGTACGTCGTTGCCCTCTACGTATATTGCCGAGAATGGGCGCGATGGACAGTAGTATTCGCAGGCGCCGCATCCGATGCAACGCTCGCTGTTGAGGGCTGGAATCATAACATTGCTGCCTTCCTCCA
>JAKSLV010000086.1 GCA_024401025.1 Bacteroidales bacterium | reverse complement strand
AAAAAAATCCAGTTTCTCCACAATTAGGCCAACATAGGAGAAACTGGAACCCCAAAATAACAAGGGAAATACTAAATTTATATCGAAAAGGAATTATTATTCTTCTTCCTGGAAAGGCACAAGGTTGATGTTGAGCCCAGTGTCGTCCATATAGTTCATAATATCGTCACGCATATCCACGTCGTCCTCATGGAAATACCAGTAAACGGTGATCTCGCCGCCATTGTCCTGCATCTTCTTAAGCTCCGAGAGGATAGTGAGTATCCACTTGGATGTACTTGTATTGAAGTAGGTGAGCTTGAAAGAGAATGTTATCTTGTGATTGGTCTTGAAATACTGCAAAAGCCAATCAACAAGAGGAGTGTAGAAACGTCCGGTCTCCTCAAGAAAAGACTCACCAGAAATGCAGCACTCGCCAGTGAGAGCAGAAAAGTCGACTCCCGGCTGAATGTAGGTATCCTTGATTTCCTTGATGTGTATGTCTTCCATTTTTGCAATTAACAGCTTGTTGTGTTGTATAGATGATGCGCAAACATCGTTGCATCACACCATTAGAATGGTATAATGTTGATATTGAGGCCGGTATCAATCATATAGTCCTCGATATCCTCCTCCATGTCGGAGTCGTTCTCGTCGTAATGCCAGTTAACAGTAACATCACCGCCATCGTCCTCATAATCCTTGAGCACGTTAAGGAGGTCGAGGATGCATCTAGATGTACTTGTGTTGAAGTATGTAAGCTTTATGATGAAAGCTATAGGCTTCTTGATCTTAGATGTATACTCGTCGAGCCAGTCGATGAGAGGCTTGTAGAATTCCTGAGTATCCTCGAGGAACGACTCTCCCGAAAGCTCGCAAATGCCTGTCTTGGCATTGAAGTTTACTGAAGGTGTAAAAAAGTTTTTGTGTGAACCTTCAATCACAATATCTTCCAATTCCATATTCGACTAATTTAGTGTTTTTTTATGTTGACCAATGTATTTACGATGTATGTGTAATCCAAAATCATGCCGAAAGGTTTACTTGGCGGCAGATTTTTTGATTTTAACGGCGATGGAGAAGAAAGACTCCTCGTCGCTGACAGGTGTAAGCTCGATATCGAGAGGGCTCTCTGCGGTAAGGGCTACCTGAATGAGGCCAATGTTTCCAGAATTCTTGTTATGGCCGTCCTTGGCAAGGCGGCGCTGCTCTCTGCGGTATTCGCGGAGCGATTCGCGGTCCAAAGAGTTGATGATCTCGCACTTCTCGATTACTGGCTCGATATCGCTGTTGCGAACCACATTGCCGGTAACGAATGTGTAAGAATCGCCAAACTCACCAATCACCAGAGTACCCATACCGAGCCTGCGGCCCGATGATGTGGTGCATGACTCGGCGCTGTATAGCCAAACGTTCTGAGCAAGCTCCATGAAAATCTTGAAAATCTTGCTGCGGGCCTTGTCGTTGCCGTCATTTGTTACTATCTCGATGTTGTCGCCGATTACTGTCATTATTCTCTCGTCGATAGGTCCCTTGTATGATACCAGAATGTTCTGATGAAGAAGATTGTGGTATTCATAGAGACTGAAATCGTATTTATCGTCGATCTTTTCCATATATCTGTTTGAAAATTTACGATTGTTCAGTATTAAGTTAATATTTTCATCAAAAAATAATTCCCTTTTGCTAGTAAAAGGTTGTTATTCTTCCTCGAGAGGAATCTTGTTGATGTCGAGGCCGGTCTCCATGATGAAGTCCTCCACCTCCTCGAGCTCCTCCTCAGAATCCTCGTAATACCAGTTTACGGTAACCTGGCCGCCCGACTTCTGATACTTCTTAAGCATGTCGAGAATGTCAACAAGACATTTAGAGCTACTTGTGTTGAAGTAGCTGAGTTTGAAATCGAAGGTAAGGGGACCCTTGATGGTCTCGGTGTATTCCTTGATCCACTCAAAAATTGGTGTGTAGAACTTGGTGGTCTCCTCTAGGTAAGACTCGCCAGCAATCTCGCACCTGCCTGTTGCCACCTCAAAATCTACAGAAGGAATGAAGTAGGCCTCGTGCATACCTTTTATGTGAATATCTTCCATTCAAATATGGTTTTTTAAGTTTCTGTTCAAATTTACTCTCTCACCCTCTCTCTGGCGCGTCGTCTTGGCCTCTCCTCCTCGGGATCGGGCTCCTTGCTGATGCGTACACTTACTATATAGAAGTATGCGCCGTCGTCGCACTTGATGAGTGAATATTCAATCTTGCTGTTGGCGGTAAGTGCCACCTGGATAAGTCCGATGTTGCCGCCGCCCTTGGCTCCTGCCGGCATGTTTCGCTGAAGTCGACGATACTCTCTTAGCTTGTCGTGGTCCATCGAGTTTATGTTGTCGCACTTCTCCATTACCGGTATGATGTTCTCCATTGTGGTTTTGTTTCCGGTGGAGAACTCGAAGTACTTGCCGAAATCTCTGATAATCATCGTGCCAACTCCCATATCTGAACCGTCGGCGTTTAGCTCTCGCTCCAGGCTGTAGAATGAGATGTTCTGTGCCAGCTCGATGAAAATCTTGAACACTTTCTTGTTGATCTTGTCGTCTGCAGAAAGCTTGCCCTCGATCTCCTTGGCCAATACCGACAATATCTCCGTATCGAAGATACCAGTGTAACTGATAGCCACGTTGTCGATTGTTCTATGTGTAAGTCTGTTCTCGCTTTCCATATCAATGAAAAATGTTCTTGTTAACAATCGGTTTGTTTTCCTGCCTTACAAAAACAAGAATCAAACCAAAACAACCTGTTTGTGACAATTTTGCAATACCAAAATCAACATTATTTGCAAAATATTGAAATTCAGCCTATTATAAAAGCATCATCTCACAAATACAAGGTTCGGAAATCTCTTCTCAAAGTTACGAAATTTTAATTGTAAATTACAAATTTTTTTACAATTATTTTTCATTTTTTTCGAAGAAATAATCAGTCTTGATTTTTTTGACCATAAAATCAAAAAACATACCATTTTTTTTGCAAATATGACAAAAGATGTAAACAAATTGTTGTATCTTTGTAGCAAATACTAAAGCAAATGGCCAGAACAACATTATTATTATTGCTGATACTGCTGAGTATCAGTTCGATAGCGCAAAACGCCGACAATAACGCGCGCGCCAGGTACGCCAAGGCCGTATTCACCGACAGCGTTGGCACCAGGCTTCCGTACCGTCTGTACGTGCCGGAGGATGCGAGGACTTGCGGTAATGAGGCAGCATCAGACCGAGAAAAAAAATACCCCGTGATACTGTTTCTGCACGGAGCGGGCGAGCGCGGACACGACAACGAGGCCAACCTATCGTATATAGATAAGGTGTTTGCCTCGGAGAGATTCCAGAAGGAGCATCCGTGCTATGTGATTGTGCCTCAGTGCGAAGAGAATTTCCGATGGTGCGAGACCGACTGGACCCTTCCCTACCACATGATGCCCGAGAAGATGTCGGTGTACCTGAGCGCGGCCAACGAGCTGCTGGACAGCATTGCAGCCCTTCCTGATGCCGACCCCAACCGCCTGTACGTGACCGGAATGTCGATGGGAGGTTTCGGCACGTGGGACATCATCACAAGGTATCCGAACAAATTTGCGGCTGCGATGCCGATATGCGGAGGCGCCGACGAGACCAAGGCCTGCCGTATCAAAGGCGTAAGCATCAGGGCTTTCCACGGAAGCGCCGACAGGCTGGTGAAGGTGGAGAGATCGCGAAACATCACCCGGGCCATTAAGGCATGCGGTGGCACAAAAATTGAATACACGGAGTTTCAGGGCATGGGACACCTAATTTGGGACAAGGTATACAGCAACTACGGAAACCTGGAGTGGCTGATGCAGAATTCCAGAAACTAACACCTTATTAATATATGAAATACAGATATCAAATTCTTGCGATAATTCTGGCGGCTTCCGTTGTGATGCTGAACTTCTCGTTCAGCAAGACCAAATTATCGGTATGCGGCACCGACATCAAGAAATCCGGAATGTACGAGTTCATAATGGGCGACTCGGTGGCCCCTGCAATAATGGGCGTGTACGAGAGCGAATACAAGCCCCGCACCGGCATAGACACCACAAAACAGAAGATACTGCTGATAGGCGATTCGATGCTGGAGCAGTTTAGATGGAGGCTGCGCGACTACTGCCGCGAAAACGGGCACGAGATGGCCTCGGTAATCTGGTACAGCTCGCAGACCGAATGGTACGGCACTTCCGACACTCTGGCCTTCTACATCAAGAAGGAGCAGCCCACCTACATAATGCTGATACTGGGTGCCAACGAGCTGTTTGTGAGCGACATCATAAACAAGCGAACCCCTTACGTGAAGCACATTCTGGAGCAAATTGGCGATATTCCGTTTATATGGATAGGCCCTCCCAACTGGAAGCCTGATACCGGAATCAACGAGATGATTGTAAACAATGTGGGCCTCAGGAGGTATTTTCCCAGCAAGGAGCTCACTTTCAAGAGATACGCCGACGGCGCGCACCCAAAACCGGAATCGGCTTTCGCATGGTGCGATTCGGTGGCCAGCTTCATCATGAACAAGAGCCGCTACCCCATCTTGCTGAATCCGCCCACGCAGAAGTATACCAGCTCGCCAAACACGACGATACTTCAGCCCTGGAAAAAGTAATTTGACAAACAAATGTAGATGAGCACAACTCTCAAGAGCAAAAATATAAGCCTGTATACCGGCAAGCTGCTGTCAGTGATGGTGGTGGTGGTGCTGGTGTTGCCCCTGATAATTGCATTATACAGGGAATGGAATTGGTATATGGATGCCTCAGGAGAGCCCGGAGTAGCCAACTTTCTGAAATCCAGGTACTCCAGCCACTACATGATAGCAATCGACATAATATGCGCCACGGCCGTGGGCCTGGTGATAATGTTTGTGCTGAAGATCCAGAACAACACCAACACCAGCAAGCTCTTCATAGAGATGGCCACGGCGGCCAATTCGCCGGTGCTGCTCATCAACAGCCAGAGGCAGCTCATGTGGACCAACATAGGCAGCATAGAGATGCTAAAGGAGGTGGGCCCTGATACTGCTGTAAAAAACATAACCGAGGATCCGGCCTCTGATGCCGCCATATCGCGATGCATGGAAAGCGGAGAGGCGTCGCATTGCGAGACCGAGGTGAAAATTGGCGAGCGCAAATTCTGGCTTCACCTTACATTCACAAAGGTTTTCAGGAAAGACAAGGAGCTGATATGCTGCACTATATCAGACATCTCAAACATGAAGGAGGCCAACGAGCGCATCGAAAACCAGCAGCGCGAATTGCAGATGCAGAACGAGATGCTGGCGCTGATAACGGCTCAGCTGGAGGTTCAGCAGGCCGGCATCAAGGAGCAGAACGACATCCTTCAGGAGCAGCGCGCCACTCTGGAATCTCAGGCCGAGGAGCTTCAGGAGGCCAACAACGAGCTGGAATACCGCAACACGCTGATTATAAACAAGACACGCTACATCACCGACTCGATAAAATACGCCCAGAGCATACAGGCGGCCATGCTGCCCGACACTCAGCAGATGGAGAATTTTTTCAACAACTTCGTGATATTCAAGCCCAAAGACATAGTTTCGGGCGATTTCTACTGGCTGTCGGAGAAAGACGGATACACCTACGTGGTGCTGGGCGACTGCACGGGTCACGGCGTGCCGGGCGCGTTCATGAGCATGATAGGCATCCGCATCCTGGGCGAGCTTATCAACGAGCAGAAGTATCAGAGCCCATCGGCAATATTGGAAGCCCTCCACTACAAGATACAAGTATCGCTGAAACAGGACGTTACCGAAAACAACGACGGAATGGACATAGCCATCTGCAGGCTAAGGAAATCGGAGAGCGACACCCACGACTGGGACCTGAAATACGCCGGAGCCAAGCAGCCGATATTCATAGTGAAAAAAGGCAGCACTGAAGCCGAGGCACAGCAGATAGACGGCGACCGACGCAGCATCGGCGGCGACAACTCAGCACTCTCACACCAGATATTCTTCAACGACAAGGACCTCTGCCTGAACAACGGCGACAGGATTTACCTTACATCCGACGGCCTTAAAGACCAGAACAATGTGATACAGAAGAAGTTTGGAAGCTCGCGCCTCAGGAAAATGCTGATGCTTACCCAAACCGAGAGAATAGAGGACCAGAAGTTTTTCATCAGCAGCATGATACGCAACTGGCAAGGTCTGGAGGAACAGCGCGACGACATCTCGCTCTGGGGATTCGAGCTTAAATAATTTTATTTGAAACCCATCACCTTGGCGGGCTCCATCCTGGAAATGGCCATGCTGGGAATCACAAGCAGCAGCATCATGCCCACAAGCGTTACGATATCGATGGCCACGAAATACCAGAGCTCAAGCCCGCAAGGCACGAGGTCCACATAGTAGGAAGCGGCAGCAAGCCGCACCAGCTGGAAGAAATGCTCAAGGCAAATAACAACGAGAGCCACAAGATTGCCTATCACCACACCTTTTAATAATATATAAAGGCTCTTGATAACGAAAATCTTTCTTATAAGCCAGTTGGTGGCGCCCATCGATTTCATGAGGCCAATCATAGCGGCCTTCTCAAAAATTATAATCAGCAGCGCAGTGCTCATATTCACGAAAGCCACAAAAAACATAATGCCGAGTATCACCCATACATTCATCTCGGTGAGCGTAATCCAGTCGAAAAGCTGTCGGTTGGTCTCCCTCACCGACTGCACCCTCATCATGGAACCGTCTTCGGCAATCCTGAAACCGGCATAATCGCGCACGAGGTCGGTCATCTCGTCCAGCCTGTCGAAATCGTCCACCATCACCTCGAAACCTGTGATGTTGTAGTCGGGCCAGTTGTTTACGGCGCGTATCTCGTCAATATCGATGAAGGCGAAAATCTTGTCGCAGTCCTCAAGGCCGGTGGAGTAGATTCCTGATACGTGGTATTTACGCATCTTGGGCGGATCCTGCACAAAATATGCCACCAGATCGTCGCCCACGTGGAGGTCGAGAGAGCTTGCCATCTTCTGGCTCACCACTATGCTTTTTCTGTTTCTGATGCTGTCGGTAGAAAGGTCGGCCTCGCCATCCACCAGGCAGCTGTTGATGAATCCCAGGTCATACTCCTGCCCCACTCCCTTTAGAACCACGCCCATGATGTCGGATCCCGACTTGAAGATGGCTGGCTTGAGGGCGTAGCGCTGAATGTGCGAAATTCCGTCCTCGTTCTCTATGGAACGGTAAAAGTCCTGATGCTCGCTTATTGGCAGAGTCTCCAGATTGGCGGCGCTC
This sequence comes from Bacteroidales bacterium, assembly GCA_024401025.1. Taxonomy (GTDB): domain Bacteria; phylum Bacteroidota; class Bacteroidia; order Bacteroidales; family UBA3824; genus UBA3824. The sequence continues at coordinate 4,375 of JAKSLV010000086.1, read as the reverse complement.
TCGCGGTTGATGATGCTGACACACGACCCGAAACCAACCACCTTGTTCATTATCTCGTTTCGGAAACCGATGATGACTGCCAGCGACACCAGCATAACGCATACGCTGAGAGCCACCGCTGCCACGGCTATCCTGATAACGGGAGCCGAGAGGCGGTTGTTGTTGTCCTTGTCGCCAGCCACAAGACGCCTGGCTATGAAAAACTCTAGTTTCAATTTGGATGCTTGTTTTTTTGAAAATTGTAAGTAACGTTAATTCTATGAATCTGAAGGTTTCGCACAGATGACAAAGAAAGCACAGATTTTATTATTTTTATAGCAACATCACGTAATGCCAAAATAATAATCCGTGGAAAATCAGTGTCATCAGCGTTATCAGTGCGAAAAAAAACAATTCATCGAACCGACGCTAAGTTGCCGCAAAGTTAGCAAAAATTCCGCAATAATTTTTTCAGGAGAAATAATTTTTATAATTTTGTATCAGAATACCACAAATCATTAAAAACAGAAAAAACGATATGAACCTGATAACAGTACTGGGCCCAACGGCAGGAGGCAAAACACCCTTTGCCGCCAATCTGGCTTATAATCTTGATACAGAGATAATAAGCGCGGATTCGCGACAGGTGTACCGCGGCATGGACCTGGGCAGCGGCAAGGACATAGCAGATTACACAGTAAATGGCAAGGACATAATATGCCATCTTGTCGACATATTGCCAGCCGGAGAAAAATACAATGTCTTCAGGTATCAGAAAGACTTTTTCGACGCCTTTGACGAAATCCACGCCAAGGGCAAGATGCCCATAATGTGCGGAGGCACAGGCCTTTATCTGGAATCCATAGTGCGCAACTATCAGCTGGTGGATGTGCCTGCCAATCCTGAGCTGAGGGCCAGTCTGGAGAAATACTCGCTGGAAGAGCTTAAAGAGATGCTCGCCAAGATGAAGACCCTGCACAACAATACCGACACCGACACCAAGAAACGCGCCATAAGAGGCATAGAGATAGAGACTTACATAAAGGAAAATCCCAAGATTGTGCCTCAGTATCCCAAGATAGATTCGCTGATATTCGGTATAAAAAACCCACGTCCACTGGAGCGCGAGAAAATACGCAAGCGTCTGGAACAGAGGCTTCAGGAAGGAATGGTGGACGAGATGCGCAAGCTGATGGAAAGCGGCATCAGCGAGGAAGACCTTGTGTATTACGGCCTTGAATACAAATACGTTACGCTATACGCAGTGGGCAAACTAAGCTACGACGACATGGTGGAGCAGCTTTATGTGGCCATCTGCCAGTTTGCCAAGCGTCAGATGACATGGTATCGCCGTATGGAGCGCATGGGCATCAGAATCTACTGGATAGACGGTCAGCTGCCAATGGAACGCAAAATCCAGTTCGCAAAGGAGATAATTACGAATTACGAATTACGAAATCCGAATTGTGCTTCACAGGAAAGGAGCATTCGTAATTCGTAATTCGGATTTCGTAATTATTCTCCGTCCAGTTTTGACAAAGCGAAGTTGGGATAGGAATACGAGAACTCGCAACCGCAATAGAGCTGATTGTAGAAATTGTTTTCCTCGATGAGCTCGTAGCGGCGTTTCTGGAGACCATCCTTGCGCCAGTTTTTTGCCCAATACTTTACGGGCGGAAATAGCTGGGCGCCAATGTTTCCGGCCTCGTCGATCTGCCAGAGGGTTTTCCATCTGGACGACGACAGCGAGCTGGCTATCATATCGAAGCCGAGCTCCTGGGCCTTGCGGGCAACCTCCCTGAGGCGCATCCTGAAACACACCGGGCAGCGAGGTCCGCGCTCTTTCTTGTCCTCGAGACCTTTCACGCAATCCAGCCAAACGTCGTGCTCGTAGGGGCCGTCTATCACCTCCACTCCCACTTTTGCAGCGTACTGATGCAACTCGTCGTGGCGTTTCTGATACTCCTCCAATGGGTATATGTTGGGATTGTAATAATATATGGTGGGCTTAATACCTTGTTTATCAAGATATTCCAGAATTGGTGCGCTGCATGGCGCACAGCAGGCATGCAAGAGAAGTTTCATATCAGACATTTTCGAAAAATAATTTCACAAAATTACAAATTTTTTTAATTTCGGCACAGGAATTGAAATAAATAGGATGAAGAAAAGTTAAATAGTTAGGTTAGGTTGGTTAATTTTGGGCGCCAGTGGTATTTTTTTACGCTGGCGCTTTTTTATTTGTCAGCTATTTTGTTTAAATTTGCTCCCAAATATAGCATCACACTATACAACAATGAAAAAATCGTTAAAGACAATACTAACACTCTTGATAGCAACCTGTTGCGTAGGCTGCTCGATGCTGGGCAGAAATGGCGGCAACCTATCCGACATAGACGACAGCAGGCCCAAGAGCAAGAATCAGTCGGTGATAAGCACCGGATCGGAGCAGCTGGCGCTTATCTACAATCCATACAGCACCAGCATTCACCCAAAAGTGTTTGTAAAGAAGACAAACCTCAGCAACATCGACCTTTATGTTATGATAAACGATGCCGAGCTGCTGTATTCGAAGGCCAACGCGCAACAAAGCAATATGGCAAGCATCAGGATATTCTACAGAATAATGGAGAGCTACGAGAACACCACCCTGGTGGACAGCAGCTCGCAGATGCTTACCATAAACAAGGGCGCATCGCCAAGGATGTATTCCATAAAGCTGAAGGTGAAGGACGTGGAGCTGGACAAGTTTGTGTTGCAGACCACAGTAACCGACCTTACACGCGGCAAGATGAGCATGCATTTCTGCGAGGTGGACAAAACCAACCCCTATTCCGCCGACAATTTCATGGTGACCGACATCAGAGACATGCAGCCGTATCCGTACAGCTACATAGAGGATGGGGCAGGCATCAGGGTGGACTACCTGAACGGCAACATGGACGACAAGACGATTACCGGAACGCGACAGCTGGAGCCTCAGATTACTCTGTCGCCTTACGCATCCGACCCCGCCGTGGAGGACACATCACACTATTATAATATAAGTGAGATTGGCAGGAGCCACATCCTGAATGTAAAAGGCCCGGGACTTTACGCCACCACCGCCGACACAAACTGGGCCACAAACCTGGTGATGCCATGTTTCGGCAGCGACTATCCAAACATAAACACTCCCGACGACATGATAAAGCCGCTGGCGTTTCTCTGCACTGCCGACGAGTACAGCCAGATATCAGCCTCCAAGACCAAGAAACTGGCCGTGGACGAGTTCTGGTATCAGAACAGCCGAGACCTCAAGAAGGCCAAGGAGCAGATAAGGATTTACTACACCAGGGCCATATACGCCAACATGTATTTCAGCGACTACCGCGAGGGCTGCCTTACCGACCGCGGAATGCTGTACACCGTGCTGGGGCCTCCCAAGATTCTGGCAATCACCAGCGACGGCGAGGTGTGGACCTACCGCGACAGCCGAAACGGCCAGCTGGTGAAGTTTACGTTCCGCAAGCAGAAATCGCGCCTGTGCGGGGCCAAGTATGTACTGAGGCGCAGCACAGAGTACAAGCCTTATTGGGACAAGGCCGTAAGCACTTGGCGAAAGGGCAACGTATTCTCGTTTTAGAACGAGGCAATATTAAAAAAAATTAACATAGAAAATGCGAAAATAAATACACAAAAAATTTCAGAATTGATTTTTTTGGTTTATATTTGCGATTGTTAATCAGTAAAAACACTTAATAACATATAATACAAAAAATGAGCAAATTAGATTTGACCCAGTACGGCATCACCGGTTCTACCGTGATCGCCCACAATCCTTCTTATGAGGAGCTCTACAAGGCTGAGATCAACCCAGCACTCGAAGGCTACGAGAAAGGCCAGGAGACAGAGCTCGGCGCTGTAAACGTAATGACTGGTATCTTCACCGGCCGTTCACCTAAAGATAAGTACATCGTTGACGACGCTCAGTCACACGACAAGGTATGGTGGACATCTGACGCTTACAAGAACGACAACCACCCAATGTCTGAGGCTGTTTGGGCTTCAGTAAAGGAGATTGCCAAGAAGGAGCTCTCTAACAAGAACCTCTATGTAGTAGACGCATTCTGTGGCGCCAACAAGGCTACCAGACTCGCAGTTCGTTTCATCGTTGAGGTTGCTTGGCAGGCTCACTTTGTAACAAACATGTTCATCCAGCCTACCGCTGAGGAACTTGCCAACTTTGAGCCTAACTTCGTTATCTACAACGCTTCTAAGGCTAAGGTTGAGAACTACAAGGAACTCGGCCTCAACTCAGAGACTTGTGTTGCTTTCAACACAACATCACGCGAGCAGGTTATCATCAACACATGGTACGGTGGTGAGATGAAGAAGGGTATGTTCTCTATGCAGA
>JAKSLV010000085.1 GCA_024401025.1 Bacteroidales bacterium | reverse complement strand
AGGAGGAACTCGACAAGTGCTCCACCTGCGATGAGAACGCCGTGATAAACAACGGTCTCTCGGCAGAATCCCTTGAGCAACTCAGAGGCAAGAGGGGAGAGGATATCGTGAATGCTGATGTCGCCGGACAGGGCTACGAGGCCACCAAGGCCGAAACCGACAGAAATATCGAGATAAAATAAATAGTTTCGCACAGATTACACAGATTACACAGATTTATTTTATTATAGTTTATAACGTAAAAACAATTTATCAGTGTAAAATCTGTGTTATCAGTGTTATCTGTGCGATAAAAACAGATTCTCATTTCCTCTTGCCAGTGATGAAAAGCCAAAGGGCCGACAGGCAGGAGAGAATTATGATTCCTGCATATTGCAATATTTCTACAAATTTTCTCATACCGCAAAGGTATAAAATTTTTCCTGATTTTGAAAATAGTAGTAACAGGAACCCGTGGCATTCCCAATATCATGGGTGGCGTGGAGACACATTCCGAGGAGCTTTTCCCGAGGATTGTGGATTTGGGAGCTGATGTAACCGTAATCCGCAGAGATAGTTACGTGAAGCCTCAGGTCGATGAGGCTTCGGGCGTTAGGAATTCAGAATGGAAAGGCGTAAAGCTTGTGGATGTAGCCTCGCCAAAGAAGAAATCCTTCGAGGCCATCATCCACACATTCCGCGCCATCAACGAGGCCAAGCGTCTCGGGGCTGATATCGTGCATATCCATGCCATAGGTCCGGCAATGCTTGCGCCATACGCCAAGATGCGTGGACTGAAGGTTGTCTTCACTCATCACGGACCCGACTACGACCGTGATAAATGGGGATTCGCCGCCAAGACAATGCTGAAACTCGGCGAGCGTTTCGGTTGCAGGTTTGCCGACAAGGTGATTGTGATCTCCAATGTAATCAAGAATCTGATTGCTAAAAAATACAACCGCACACAGGACGTCCACCTTATCTACAACGGAGTTCCGCCAGCCGACAAGTGCGATTTCCCTGAGTATTTCGCCGAGTTGGGCATCGAGAAGGGAAAGTTTGTTCTCGGAATGTGCCGTTTCGTCCCCGAGAAAAACCTTCATCATCTTGTGGAGGCTTTCGTAAAATGGCGAGGCGAGAATCCTCAAACTGACATAAAGCTCGTACTGGCCGGCGACACCGATTTCGAGGACGATTATTCACTCTCGCTCAAGAAGATGGCCAAGGAAAACGGCGTGGTTCTCACAGGATTCGTCAAGGGTCAGAAACTGCATTCCTTGCTCAATAATTGCGCCTGCTACGTGCTCCCGTCATCTCACGAGGGCTTGCCGATAGCATTGCTCGAGGCCATGTCATACAATCTCCCGGTAATCGTCAGCGACATACCCGCCAATCTCGAGGTCGGCCTCGATTCCAATTGCTATTTCCCTTGCGGAAATGTCGGGGCCTTGAAAGACAGGCTGTCGCAGGTTTTGACCAAGCCTTTAAGTCGCATTTCCTACGATATGGGCAAATATAATTGGGATGTAATTGCAAAGCAAGTGATGGAGGTTTATAAGGAAATGATGTAGAACCCCATAATCACCATCCGCCCCACCATAGCCTCCCACCACGGGCGATGCCTGTGGTATATCCCCTGTGGCGCATCCCTTGGCGTCCCCCCCCCCAAGCACAAAAAAAATCACCACGAAATCAATAATTTCGTGGTGATTTTTTTATATGATTATCATAAAGCCGCACCTCCGTGCGTCCCTACAATCCTTTACTCCTGAGCCTGGCACTCGTTGAAGAAGTCGGCGTAGTCGGTGCGCTGATCCTTTGTGAAGGCGATGGCTGTGCGTGGGTGCTGGTTTAGGATACCTGTAATGAGGTACTGCATATCGAAGCCCCAAACAACGCCCTGCTTCTTAAGCTCGTTGATATAGTTCTCCACAAACTTCAGCACTGGGTAGAGCTTGTACTTAGGATTCTTGAGGAAACCGATAAGGAGCTCCATAGCGCAGTTGCCGGCGCCGCGGCCCATAGAACCGTAAGTAGCATCCAGCCAGTCAACACCGTCGGCCACAGCCTCTATAGTGTTGGCGAAAGCCACCTGCTGATTGTTGTGGGCGTGGATACCGAGCACCTTGCCATACTTGTCGGCCACCTCCTTGTACATAGCTGTAAGGCGCTGAATGCTCTCTGGATAGAGCGAGCCGTAGCTGTCCACAATGTAGATGCAGTCCACAGGGCTCTTGCCGAGCTCCTCGAGGGCAATCTTAAGCTCAGTCTCCTGAGTGTTGCTGATAGCCATAATGTTGCAGCTTACCTCGTAACCCTTCTTCTTGGCATCCTCAATCATAGCTATGGCCGAAGGTATCTGGTGGAGATAAGTAGCCACGCGGATAAGGTCAACAGGGCTGTTGGCGCGGTCCTGAACGTCCTCCTTGTAGTTGCAGCGTCCAACGTCGGTCATAACGGCAAGCTTAAGGTTGGTGTTGTTGTCACCCACAATGGCGCGGATATCGTCGTCGTTGCAGAACTTCCACTTGCCAAACTTGTTTACGTCAAACATTGTCTTGTCGGCCTTATAGCCAAACTCCATATAGTCTACGCCGGCCGCTACGTTTGTCTCGTAAAGTGCCTTGCTAAATTCATCCGAAAAGTAAAAGTCATTTACGAGACCGCCGTCTCTAAGTGTAGCGTCAACTACCTTGACGCTCTCTCTGAAATTCATCAATTTTGCGATTTCTTTCATTTTGTTTTTATATGTTATTAAAAAAATGTGCGCAAATTTAATCAATAAAATTCATAATACGTAAAATTACTCAAACTTTTTTGCTGAAATCTTCAAAATTATTTCTCCTTTATCACGCCCTGGCGGTACGCCATTATCAGCTTGCGGAGATTTTCTATCTGACTCATCAGCTCCCTTCCGCGGTCGGTATCGCGCACCAGCATCCTGTGATACTTGAATTCCTCCAGCTGAACCCTCGAGTGGATATCCGAGCCCTCTTTCACGGCCTTCTCCTTGCTCTCGAAAGCCTCGTGCTGCACCAATTGCAGGCCGTGGCTGTTGTATATCAGCGTGTATCCGGCTATTCCGGTGGTCTTGTGATATGGTTTGCTGAGGCCTCCGTCAATAACAAGACGCTTGCCGCCCGCGCGCATTGGACTCTCGCCGTGGGTAGTCCTCACCGGAGTGTGGCCGTTTATGATTCTCGATTTCTCGGGGTCCAGGCCGAAATCGCGCATTATATAGTCGCAAGTATCAGCATTGTTCGCCAGCTCGTAATACGGGCCCTTCTCCTCGCGGCAAAGCTTCTCGTCCCCAATGAAATAGCGCTCAAAAGTGGTCATCTTGTCCTTGTTGTATAGAGGTGATTTGGGGCCGCACCACAGATACCACATATAGTCGAGCGCGGTGTGGGTGTCAGCTGACTCTATCCTTCCGAAATACGCCGTGCGGATTATCTGGTCGATGCGCTCCATCAGCTGGCGGCCCTTGTACTTCTTGCCGTCCACTGATACCTCCTCGAAACTTCCGTCCGGATTCAGCGGAATGGCGGCGTGGTACATAAGGCAGTTGTTTCTCACCAGGAAGAGGCTTCCGTGCTTGTAGAGGCAGCGCAGGTGGTTCTGAAGCTTCTCGCTGCGTGTAAACGAGTGGTAGAGCTGTGTCATCAGCATCTCCTCCTCGGGGCTCAGCTTGTATGGGTCTTCGGGGTCTATGGTAGGGAAGTTCTTGTCTTTCAGCTGATACTCCTTTCCATCTATCCTGATGCTGCCTTTCTCGTAATCTATCAGGTGCAGCAGGTTGCGGCTGTCCATTCCGTATTCGGGACGGCGCTTTATTATCTGCCCCTCCAGCTTAAACTGTATTATCGAGATGGCCTTGTGCATCTTGGCCATCAGCTGCATAGAGCGGCTCATACGCTGGTTGTCCTCAAAGTCAGCTGCCTGAAAAACAGTGCACTTGTCGTTGCCGTAGGTGTCGATGGCGAAGGTTGCCAGCGGCAGCAGGTTTATCGAGTAGCCCTCCTCCAGAGTCTCCACGTTGGCATAGCGGATCGATATGCGCACCACGTTGGCTATCAGGGCCAGGTTGCCGGCGGCGGCGCCCATCCACGATATGTCGTGGTTGCCCCACTGAATGTCGAAATTGTGGTAGTTGCAGAGAGTCTCCATGATGTCGCAGGCTCCCGGACCGCGGTCATACACATCGCCCACAATGTGCAGCGTGTCTATTACAAGCCTGTGTATCAGCTGACAAATGGCTATTATCACCTTCTCGCTGCGGCCAATGTCCACAATGGTGTTTATCAGTTGCGCGTAATAATTCTGCTTGTCGCTCTCGCGCTCGTCCTCGTAGAGCAGCTCGGCTATCACGTAGGCGAATTCGGGCGGCAACAGCTTCCTCACCTTGCTGTGGGTGTATTTGGAGCTCACCTCCCTGGCCACGGCCACCACCTGATACAGCGTTGTGCGGTACCATTCGTCGATATCGGTCTCGTTGTTGCGCAGCAGCGCCAGTTTCTCCGATGGATAGTATATCAGCGAGCAGAGGGCGTTTTTCTCGCTCTGACGCATAGTCATCCCGAAAATGTCGTCCACCTTTCGGCGTATCACTCCCGACGCGTTCTTCAGCACGTGCGAGAAGGCTATGTTCTCGCCGTGGAGGTCGCTCAGGAAATGCTCCGTGCCCTTCGGCAGGTCCAGTATCGCCTGAAGGTTTATAATCTCTGTGGCCACGCTCGATACGTCCGGAAACTTCTCTGCCAGCAGTTTCAGGTATCTCTCGTCCTTTATAAGTTCCTCTATTTCGGTTTCTTTCATATATTAATTGTCTTTCTTTTTTTTGATAGATGCGACACCCAATAGGGCCGTCATTATAATTCACAAATGTATTAAATTTTTTTTTGAAAACAAACGAAAAAATGTATATCTTTGCAAACAAAAACAATGAATAACAATTACGCTGACTCCGATTTTGATTCATTAATTCTGGGACAGGCACAAAATATATTCGACTATGGATTTGAGCAATTACAAGTATCTGAAGTCTCAGACTCAATTTTTGAGCGAGGCACAGAAGAAGAATTACGAGCGTTGCAAGCAGGTTCTCCTGAATTCCTTGCAGCAACCTTTGTCGCGTCAAGATGCCGACGAGCAGCTCAGACGCAACGAGGAAATGCTGACCTCGAACCCAATGTACACGCAGAACTTTTAATTGAGGAATTTGCCAAGAGAAACAATTTTTGGTTCGATGATACCGATAGAGTGCTTTCCGAAAAGTATGGTTCTAAATATGCATTTGGTAGCGAAGCCTCTGTCTATCTCGATTCAGTTTCACGAATTGTAATTAAAGCCATTGACTATGATGGTTATGGAAGTGTTGAGAAATCATTGCATAGAGTTTTGATTCATAATCTACTCTTTCCTGCTACACCTTTAAACGTTATTGGTTTTGGCCGTAGTCATTTTGGATTGTTCGAAATTGTTGCTGAACAACCTTTTATCCGTGGCCGTTATGCCTTGCAGTCCGAAATTGATATGTCTTTGAGCGATTATAATTGTGTGGATGGCTCTTTTGAGACCTCACGTTATTATGTGTCGGATTTGTTGCCCAAAAACGCCATTTATTCCAATGGCTGCATCTTTATAATTGATGCATATTTGTCGTTCAAAAAGGGAATTTTTGACGATTTTTAGTATTTATTTCACCTCCATTATCTCGCTCATCCTTGTTGTGTAGCAGGGGCTCAGATACTCGCGCCTCAGGTTCTGCACGAAGGCGTTCTCGGCCTTGTAGTTTGTCATTTCTGATGCTGCGAATATCGAGTAATCTCCGTGGCGGAAATTTATCTGGTCCATCACCTTGCTCAGCGTGTCCTCCTTCAGGCGTGTTTCGGGATCGAAATCGAATAGCGCGAGCTGCCTCGGCATATTGGGCTCCACTCCAAGCAGCGTGACTCCGCATCTCTTGAACCCGAATCCTTCCCTGAAAACCCTTTCCGCCGCCATCATCGCCGCCTTGGATAGCTCGAAAGTATCGCACGCAGCCACCGACAGCATCACCGCCGAGGCATTGGAGTATTGCCTGATGCTTTCGTTGAAAATATCCGTAGCCGCCCAAAACTGCACCGCCTTGGCCGCACCATTCATTTTACGGAGTCTTACGGCGCATTTGGCCGCGTATTTCGATGCAAAGGCCTTCAGCTCGCTTACGGTTTTCACCGGCTTGTCGAACGTGCGCGATGTGGTGATCACCCTCTTCAAGGGCGGCTCGCTGATGTCGGTGGAATCTATTCCGAGCAATTCCCTATGCGTGTCCACTCCGGGCTTGTGCATCATTTTCCTTACCAGCGCCTCCTGCAACTCGCTGAACTGAAGCGCGGTTTCCACTCCCATGGATTTCAGTTTCTCCGCCGACGCCCTGCCCACTCCCCATACGTCCTCTATCGGGAACAGCGATAGAGCCTTTATGCGTTTCTCCTCGCTGTCGATGGCGGCGGCGCCCTTGTATCCGGCAAACTGCTTTGCGAACTTGCTGGCGCACTTGGCCAAGGTCCTTGTGGGAGCAATTCCTATGCTTGTTGGGATTCCGGTGTTCTTTAGGATTTTCTTGCGGAGTTTTCGGCAGAAATCCTCATAGTCGGGGATTCCTGATACGTCGAAAAAGCACTCGTCGATGCTGTAGATGTCTATGTCGCCAATCTCCTCGCGGATGGTGTTCATCACTCGTCCGCTCATATCGGCGTAGAGGGTGTAATTGCTTGAGAACACCGCAACGTTCTCTCTCTCGATGATGTCCCTCACCTTGTGGAATGGATCGCCACGGTGCAGACCCACGGCCTTGGCCTCGGCGCTCTGGGCAATTACGCAGCCGTCGTTGTTGGATAGCACCACAACGGGCTTGTCCCGCAAGTCGGGCCTGAAAACCCTCTCGCAGGATACATAAAAGGTGTTGCAGTCAGCTATGGCGTACATTTTTTAGTAGATAGTAGTTAGTAGTTGGTAGTTAGTAGTTAGTGCGCATTCGTAATTCGGATTTCGTAATTCGTAATTAACCTACCTTCTTTTCTTTATTGTATAAGTCACGATTCCCCAAACCACGAAATCGTTGTCTTCCGATACGTGGATGGGAGGGAAGTCGGGATTTGCAGGCCTCAGCCACATCTCGCCGCCGTGGAGGTCGATGTACTTGAGCGTGAACTCTCCGTCGATGAAACATACGGCCATATCGCCGTTTTGAGGCTCCAGCGACTTGTCGATTACTATTATGTCGCCTTCCTCCACTCCGGCGTCTATCATCGAGCAGCCTACCACTCGTCCGTAAAACGTTGACGACGGGTGGTTTATCAGCTCCTGGTTGAGGTCGATGGCACTCTCTATGTAGTCCTGGGCAGGGGAGGGGAAACCCGCCCTGATGCCCTGGTCGGCAAACGGCAGCATCAGGGGCTTGCCTATTTCCGGTTTTATAATCTCTATTGGCATGATGCTGCAAATATAAAAAAAACTTCCGAAACTTCTATCTTTCGATTAAAGTTTCGGAAGCTTAAATTAACGTATGTCCGATGAATTTTCTTATCTCTTTATCTTTGTTTTCTTGAAGGCGTTTTGGCCTATCACGGTGTTGGCCGGCAGATTGAATTTCTGAAGCTTCTTGCTGCCTGCAAATGCCGAATCATAGATGGCTGCAAGATTTTCGCCGCCCTCTATCTCGGTTAGGTTCATACAGTTGGCAAAGGCGTTTTCTGATATCACCCTCATTGATTTTGGCAACACCACCTTCTTTATATTGCTGTTGTTGGCGAAAATATCTTGCGGAACGTACTTTACGCCCTCGGGTATCACCACGGTTTCGCCCTTGGTCCATTCGCTGGCGAGTTTTGCGTTGTAGGCCTCTATCGAGATAAACTTGTACTCCAATGGGGTTCCTTTCCCGAATGAATACTCTAACTTGGGACTATTTATAATCTCGTTTGTCTCTTCCATCAGCTTCTGATACTCTTTCAGAAACTTCTCCTTCACGTAGAATTTGGCCTGGCGGTTTTCTATGTAGTTTGACGATTTCATGAAATGTTCCACAATATTGCCTTCAAGATCCTCAAACGTCAATGTGTCTACTTTGTCAAATATGGTTTCGTAGTCCATCATCTTGTCGTCGTAGCAGAAATATTCGTCGCAATGATAGGATATTTCCCTTTCTGTCATCAGGTTGTAGCTGATGCTTTTCAGGGATGGGCAGTTTCTGAACTGGCTGTTGTATTCATAGTCCTCAGTAGTTGTTGTGTCAATTAATAGTCCCTTTGGTGCTATCACAGATTCCAGATTTACGCAGTTGCCGAAAGCGCCCTTTTGCATCATCTTTTTGTTGGCTATGATTACCGATTTCAGCGAGTGGTAGCCCTTGAAATAGTCTTGTGGGATTCCGTTCTTTAGATTTACCACAATGTCGCTGCCCCAGTATTCCAGCTTGCGTCCGTCCACTATAATGGTCTCAGGATCAGCTACATTGCCATTCTTCAGCTTCTCGCAGGCCCAGAAGGCGCCCTTGCCTATGGCGTCGTCTTTTACTGATGCTGGTATCCTGATGCTTTCGAGATTGCTGCATCCCTCAAACGCGTAATTTCCTATGCGCTCCAGAGAATCTGGCAGTATGATGGTTTTCAGCGATTTGCAGTTGGCGAAAGCGTGGTTGCCGATGTGGCGGAGGCTGTTTGGCAGTTTCACGTTTTCCAGGCTTAGGCAGTTCATGAAGCAGTCGTCGCCAATGTAGGTTACTCCCTCGGGTATCTCTATGGTTTTCAGGTTTTCGCAGCTGCTGAATGTACCATTGTATGATGTGATGCCGTCTTCAGTGTACCACCATTCTTCTTCGAAGAGGTGTGAGCCGAGTTTCAGGCCGCTGAACACCTTAACAGTCTCCAGCGATTTGTTGCTTCTTAGGATGGGCGCACAATTGTTCATGGCGTTGTTGAGAGCATCAGGCAGCTTCAGCTCTTTTATGGAAGGACAGTTCTCGAGGCTTACGAGATACTTAAGACAGTCTGGAAAGTTTATGGATTCCAGTTTTGGGAGATCTGTGGCGCCGCCGAAATACAGTGTGTTTTCCGGCAGAACTATCTTCCTGAGGTTGGGGCAGTTGCCCGCAACTCTTACGGGGTATATCTCGGCGATTTCGGTGCTGTCGTCGTAGTTTTCGTGCCAGTATACTCCAATTGTAGAGGAGTCTGGTGCGGCCTCGAATGTGAGGGTCTCCAGAGCTTCCATATTCTCTATGGTTACTGTCCTGGAGAGTATGTTGGTGAGCTTGGATGGCACCACTATGTGCTTGGTGTTTTGGTCGAAGTTGAAGAACTTGTGACCCGAAATCTCGCCCTCCGACACGAGGTTGGATTTCTGAAGCGGACAGCCTACGAAAGTGCCAAGCTTCATGAGCAGTGTGTTTTCGCTGGTGGCGTCCTCTGGCACCTCGTCGGGTCCGTAGAATATGTTGTAGATATTTTCGTCGGCTCCTACACTATCAACCATTTCGTTCCAGACATAGAGATATTTCTTGTCGAAATTCACCTCCTTTAGTCCTCTGCAGTTTTTGAATCCTTCTATTCGTCGCACGCTCTTGGGTAGCGTGATTGACTGAAGGCTGTGGTTTTCTTTGGCGCTGTTGCCATAGTCGGAGCTCATCATCTCGATTTCCTCCACACCTTCGGCAAAGATGAGGTTCAGCTTGCCGTCGAAGTCCGGAACCTCTTTGTAACCATAGCCCATATCGTCGATTACCACAGTTATCTCGCCCTTCTTATCCTTAAGATATTCAGACAGATCGTTTGCCGACAGAGTGTCGTAGTTTTGGGCATACGCATCCTGAAATGCGCAATGCATCAGCCCGGCGGATATAGCCAGGGCCAGGAATCCTTTTTTCATTTCTTGATTTTGATAAGTGTTTTATGTATTTGTTTTTGTATCGGACGCCCGCAACCGGAGGTCCTTTATTCTAATAACTATCCTTTTGCGTTTTTATTGTCTTTGCTACAATAAAAATGCAATTGCTTTTGTTGATATGTTATAAATTCTATTGTCCTGATGCTGCCATTCTAATTATTTTTACTATCTTTGCCACAAGATTATTTTATTAATTTTTAATCCAGAATCCTATGCTCGTAAAATTCGACTATGCGATGAAAACCTTGCTCAGGAACAAGGCTAATTTTGATGTCCTGGAGGGCTTTATAGAAGTCTTCCTGGGCAAGAAATGCAAGATTCTCAATATTTTGGAGAGCGAATCCAACCAAGAATCCGAGGAGGACAAATACAACCGTGTGGATATCAAGGCTGTTGACGACAAGGGCGAGATTTTCATCGTGGAGGTTCAGACCACCCGCTATACATATTATATGGAACGGATACTTTTCGGAGTATCGAAGGCCGTTGTGGAGCAAGTGGAAAACGGAGACGATTACGGCAAGATAAAGAAAGTATATTCAATATCAATCATTTATTACGATTTCGGAATAGGAGAGGACTTCATCTATGAGGGCCGTACAAGTTTTGTGGGCGTCAACAAAAACGACAGGCTTAAAATCTCACGCAAGGAGGACCTTACTCTCGAGGAGATAGAAAAGGGCGACAGTCGCCAGTTTAAATACACCAATTTGGAGCCCGGCGACATTATGCCTGTATATTATCTAATCCGTGTAAACCAATACCGAGAGTCGGTCCGCAATGCGATGACCGAGTGGATGGATTTTCTTAAAAACAATTCAATCCGTCCTGATACTCAAGTTCCCGGTCTTGAAACCGCCAAGGAAAAATTGGAGTTCGATAGAATGTCTCCCGAGGAGAAGGCCAAATACCGCCGTCATCAGGAATCCCTCCATAACGAGTTCGACGCCATCCGCTGGGCCACAGCATCAGGAAAAGTGGAAGGTTTGGTAGAGGGCCGCGCCGAGGGCCGAGAAGAAGGCCGCAAGGAACGCTCCATCGAGATAGCAAGGTCCTTGAAAGTAGCCAATGTTGATATTGATGTGATAATGGCTTCTACGGGATTGACGAAAGAGGAGATTGAGAAGGCTTAAGATTTATATTTTTTGAAATGTCAAATTTAATACTAATATTGGGCTGTATTCCATTATTTCTTGAATAGTTTTGAATGACTGCCTATTCTTACAAGTGTGATTGTCTCGTTTACTATTGTGTACCAAATAAGTAAGCAATCGGGTTCGATATGTGCCTCTTGATGGCCTTTGTATTGCCCGATTAAGGGGTGGGTCTTGTATGGTATAAATGGCAGAGTGCCTGTTTCGGCAAGTATCTTAACTGCGTTTTGCAATTTCTCAACTTGTGTGGAACTTAGTTTTTTATAGTCTTTCTTGAATTGACCTGTAGATTCTAATTTGTACATATTTTAGTTATTAAGCCATTCAAATAAATCATTTACGTCCTTTGCTTTATATGTATTTCCGTTCTCAGCATCCTTCATTGCCTGTATGGTTTCATCATTAGGCATAGGATTTTCTGTAATGGTAACGAATGTAAGTGATTTCAAGAAATCAATAAGGGCAATTGCTTGTTTATTTGAACTGTCAAGTGTAAGATTGTAGGAGGTATTTGCCATAGTTATTATGATTTTGTATTAATAATAATGTTTTTGTACCAAAAAAGCCTTTCAGTTTCCTGAAAGGCTTTTAAGCGGAGAGAGGGGGATTCGAACCCCCGGTACCAGAGATAACCAGTACG
>JAKSLV010000084.1 GCA_024401025.1 Bacteroidales bacterium | reverse complement strand
CAAAGGACTGAAAATCCTTGTGTCACTGGTTCGATTCCCGTTGGTACCACAAGGGAGCCTCAACAAGATTTTGTTTTGGCTCCCTTTTCTTTTGCCAATCACTGTCACAACGGCAAAACCACAGCATCAGCACACAGAGAAAAACAGCAGCTTCAGGACGTATAAAAAAAATCAAAAAAAATTATCAAACAGCTGTACAACCAATCAAATATTTTGATATATTTACAAAATCATTACTACTATACCTAGACTGAAAAACTACTTATGGGAAGATTAGTTACATTATATATTATCGCCTTAATTATCAGTATGTTAGGCTTGATGTCGTGCAGCAACGACAACGGCAGCGATGGGCAGCGGCCGTTGATCGGTTTCTCGCAATGCGGCATGGATACCAAGTGGAGAACCACAATGACCGTGAGGTATCAGTCGAATGCGATAATGAGCAAGCTGGACCTTAGATTTACCGACGGCGAGCTTAGAAACGAAAACCAGATAAACGACATCCGCGACTCGCTTCTTCCAATGAACCCAAAGATTCTCATGGTGTCGCCAAACGAATCTGAAGCGCTTACAAGAGTGATAGGCGAGGTATACAAGAGCGGAACACCCGTGATAGTAATCGACAGAAAAACCAACGACACCAATTACACATGCTTTATAGGCGCCAGCAACTTCCTGATAGGATCGTTTGCGGCCGATTTCGTAAACGAGAACGCCAAGGACGGCGCCACGATACTGGAGCTGTTTGGAAGCCGCGGCAACTCGGCCACACAGGAGAGAACCGACGGTTTCAACGCCAGACTAAACGAATCGTACTCCAAAAGAAACTTCAAGCACATAGGCAAGCTATACTGCGATTTCGACAAGCAGCGGGCCCACGGCGCAATGGTGGATTATCTGGACGAGCACCGCAACGACAAGAAGCCATACCCCGACGTAATCTACTGTCATAACGACGATATGGCCATAGGCGCCAGCCACGCCATCACCGAATTCGGATACGACGTGGACGATGTGCTGATAATAGGCATCGACGGCGTGGCCGGCGACGATGGAGGCATACAGGCCGTGCTCGACAATGTGATAGACGTTACATACCTGTATCCCGACGGCGCCGAGGAGGCAATAGCTGTGGCCGAGAGAATCCTGGCCGGAGATTCCACAGTGCCAAAGCACATAGACCTGAAGACCGTGAAGATAGACAAGACCAACGCCGAGCTGCTCCTAAGCCAGGCCAACTGGACCGAAATCCAGCACGGCAAAATCATACAGCAGGGCGAGACCCTGATATCGCAGAACAGCTGGATAAGCGACCTCACCAAACTGATAATAGCAGCCGTGATTCTGCTGGTGCTTCTGGGAGGCCTGCTGGGATACGCCATAAGGCTCCACATAAAAAACACCAGGGCCAATCAGGACCTTAACGAGAAAAACGCCGAGATAAACGCTCAGAAGGAGGAGCTTGAAACCCAGACCGCATACCTGAACGAGGTAAACCAGCAGCTGGAGCGCAGCCGCGAGATGATTCTGGGCTCGATAAGATACGCCAACACCATACAGACCGCCGCACTGCCCACCGAGCAGGATCTTAACGCAACATTCAAGTCGTTTGTGCTTTACAGGCCCAAGGACATTGTGAGCGGCGATTTCTACTGGTATCACAGCGAGATGGTGGACGGAGTGGACACCCACATCGTGGGCGTGATAGACTGCACGGGCCACGGAGTGCCGGGCGCTTTCATGAGCCTGATAGGCGTAAACCTGCTTGACCAGATTGTGAAACAGCAGAAGATTTTCTCGCCGGCCAGGATTCTCAACGACCTTAACATCTCGGTAAGAGAGGCCCTGCGACAGAGCGAGACCGACAACAACGACGGCATGGAGGCCATACTCTGCCGCATAGAGCGTTTCGCCGACGGCACACTCAGGATGACCTACGAGGGAGCCAAGTTCCCGATATACCACTACGTAAAGGCCACCGGCGAGATCAACACATACAAATCGAGCCGACGTCAGCTTGGCGGAAAATTCCGCAACATAGAATCGATGGTAACTTTCGAGGACCACACAATAGAAATCCACAAGGGCGACAGACTCTATATGTCGTCGGACGGAATAGGCGACCAGAACAACGAGCTTCGCAAACGATACACCAGCCTGCGCATGGTGGAGAAACTAAAGGAATCATCGTCGATGACGATGAGCGAGCAGAAGGAATTCCTCTTCCAGGACCTCTTCCACTTCATGCTTGGATGCCAGCAGCGCGACGACATCACGGTGCTTGGCGTGGAGGTATAATGCAAATCCACACCGATAAAAGAACAAAAAAAATACTGACCCGCATCGCCATACGGATGCAGGTCAGTATTTTTTTATGTGATTACTGATGCGGTATCAGCTCTCCCCTACTCCACAAACTTGTAGCCAACGCCCTTTACGGTCTTGATATACTGATCGCCGATTTTCTCGCGCAGCTTGCGGATATGAACGTCGATGGTGCGGTCGCCCACCACGATGGCGTCACCCCAGATGGCTGAATAAATCTCGTCGCGGGTGAAAACCTTCTCGGGCTTGGAGATAAGCAGCAACAGCAGCGAGAACTCCTTTCTAGGCAGGGCCAGCTCCACACCGCCGTTTATCACGGTGTATTTCTCGCGGTCTATCACCAGGTCTCCCAGCTTTATGATGTTGCCCTCCGATACCTCTGCGGCATCGTCCTGCTTGCCAAAACGCTTCAGGAGCGCGCTTACACGCGATATCAGCACCTTTGGCTTGATAGGCTTGGCTATATAATCGTCGCCGCCGGCCTCGAAACCCGCTATCTGCGAATAATCCTCGCTGCGGGCGGTAAGGAAAGCCACCACGGTATTATTAAGAATAGGCTGCTTGCGGATCTCCTCGCAAGTCTCGATGCCATCCATCTCCGGCATCATCACGTCCAGGATAATGAGGTGAGGGATATACTGCTTGGCAAGCTTGAGTCCATCCCTACCGTTGCTGGCCGTAAAAACATTGAATCCGGCCTTCTTAAGATTGTAGGAAAGGAAATCGAGGATGTCAGCCTCATCATCCACAAGAAGAATTTTGTAATTGCTGTTTACGTTGTCCATAATCGTTTATTTTTCTGCTTTTTTAAGTGTGAATGAGAAGGTAGAGCCCTCCCCTTTTTTGCTGTTAACTGTAATACGCTCGCCGTGAGCCTCCACGATGTGCCTTACAATGGAAAGGCCCAGACCCGTGCCGCCCACCTGTCGCGACCTGGCCTTGTCCTCGCGGAAGAAACGCTCGAAAACCCTGCTAAGGTTCTCGTCGGCAATGCCTATGCCGTTGTCGGCCACCTCTATCAGCACCTTGGTCTCGATATCGAAAATCCTGACCTCGGAATATCCGTCCTTGTTGCCGTAGCGGATCGAATTGCTGATAAGGTTGGAAAGCACCTCGTAGATCCTGTCCTTATCGGCCATCACCATCATGGGCGCAGGCTTTATTCCATCCTTGAAACCCAGCTTGATGCCCTTCTGCTTGGCGGTCATATCGTAAAACTCTATCACCTCCTCGGCCAGCGCGGTAATGTTGAACGGCTCTATGTTGAAATCCTGACGGCCCGATTCCATCTTTGATATGGATTCCAGGTCGGTAACAATGCCGATAAGCCTCTCGATGTTGTTGGCGGTGCGCTGCAGATACTTCATATTGATCTCGGGATCCTCCATGCCGCCGTCTATCAGGGTCTCTATGTATCCCTGGATGTTGAACAGCGGAGTCTTGAGCTCATGCGACACGTTTCCGAGAAACTCCTTTCGGTATTTCTCGTTGTTTTTCAGCATTGTAATCTCATTTGTCTTGTCCTTGGCCCACATAGCCACGTCCTCGTTTATCTTGCTCACCACGTCGGCAAGATTGTCGTCGGCGCTCATGAGGTCGCTGTTGAGAGCCTTGTCCTCAGGCACAATGGATTTAAGAGTGCCATATATCGGCTTTATCTGCTCGCCCAGCCACCTGTCGAAAACCTTTATAAGTATCCAGAACAGCAGGGCGCCCACCAGAGCCGAAACCACCAGCTCGGCCAACAGCAGAGGCCTGTTGCCCGGCGTCAAAAAATACGACACCACAGCCACCAGCATCATCAGCGACGCCGCAGTTACCGCAAGATATGCAGACAGTTTTTTCAGTGACTCGTTTTTCATACGTAAGAAGTTTTACGTGGCAAATTTAATATTATTAACGTAAAATACAAAACATCACGGCATTATTATTTAATAATATTTTAATATTGAGGTTATATGCGGGCCATGTCGATCCACCGGGCCATACACTCCTCCACATCGGCGGCCTTTCTGGGCAGCGGATTTCCAAGCACCCGGCATCCCGAGGCCGTTATCAGGAGGTCGTCCTCGATGCGGATGCCGCCAAAACCCTTGTAGGCCTCCACCTTGTCGTAATTGATGAAATTGGAGAACCTGCCCTTCTCATGCCACATATCTATCAGCTGCGGAATAAAATATATGCCCGGCTCGTCGGTAATGGTCATCCCCTCCTCCAGCGGCAGGCCAAACCTCAGGCAGTTTTTGCCGAACAATGTACTGCGCCTCAGGGCATTGCTGTATCCCACCAGGTCCTCGCCCAGAGGCTCCATGTCGTGCACGTCTAGCCCCAGCAGGTGGCCCAGTCCGTGCGGAAAAAACAGCGCGTAGGCGCCCTTCTGCACAATGTCGTCGGTATCGCCGCGCATCAGCCCAAGATCCTTTAGCCCTGATGCTATCACCCTTGCGGCGCGGTCGTGCATATCGCTCCAGCTGATGCCGGGCCTTGCCGACTTTGCCACATACTCGTTGGCGCTGCACACAATGTCGTATATGTCTTTCTGACGCTTGGAGAATTTGCCGCCCACGGGCAGGGTGCGGGTCATATCGCCGGCATAGTGCTCCAGGCTCTCGCATCCGGCATCCATCAGCAGCAGCTGTCCCTTGCGCAGGGTTTCCTGATACCCGTGGTTGTGGAACACCTCGCCGTGCACGGTAACAATGGGCGCAAAAGAGTGGTAATATCCGCGCCCGAGGGCCACGCCGCTCATCGCAGCCATCACATCGCGCTCGGCAAGCTGCTTGCCCATATAGGCGGCGCTCCCCAGAAGCCACATGGCCTCGCGGTGCATGTCGGCTGTGGCTGATGCTGCTTTTTCCAGCTCGGCTATCTCGAGGTCGGTCTTTATCTTGCGCATCTTGGCAATACTGAGTATCAGTTTATTAGATTGCTGATGCTTAAGTTCTTCTACAGATATCCCCAGTATCAGGCCAAGCATAGAAGCCACTTCGGCCTGATACGGCATTACATAGTGGAACGTATCGGGATGGACCTCAGCCACATATTTCCTTATATTGCAGATGCTTTGGCTATTGCTGATGCCTGCCCTAAGGGCCCACTCCTCCACCGTGGGCACCTCGCCCGTCCAGATGATGTCGTCAATGGTGGCGCTGGCCCCAAAAAGCACCTCACTGCCACTGTCGCAATCCAGCACGGCCACAAGGCCCGGCATATCCACACCTATATAATATAGAAAAGTGCTGTCCTGACGGAATGGGAAACAATTGCCCTGATAATTGAATGGCTGCTCCACATTGCCGGGCAGTATTATGATACCGCTGCCCACCATGGACATGAGACGCGCGCGGCGCTCCTTGTAAACATCACTGCTGAACATAATTCCCTGTTTGTTTTGTATTGAAAAATGAGAAAAAAGTAAAACGGGTTCGAAACAATCTCTCAAATTCGTCGAACTGACGTTAAAGTAAACAAATATACGGCAAAAAAGCAAGTAAAAATGATTTTTTTTGATGTTTTGTAAAAAAAAATTGCTTTCAGAATCATTTTCGGCACTTGTTTTGAAATACTTAAAGTACAAAAACAAACACTTATTTATTTACAAAAACTAAAACCAAGGAAAAATGCCATATAGAAGATTGCCAAATACCGACGCCGCCAGACTTAGAGCCCTCAACAGAGCAGTGGAGCTGGCCAAGAAATACGATCCACAGATGCTCGCATTCAAGCAGAGCACACTCGTAAGGATTCAGGCCTTCCTGCCCAACTTCGAGCAGGCCCGCATCATGCAGAAGGAGGCTCACGACCGTCAGGTAGCCAACAGCAAGGAATACAACGAGGCCTACAAGAAGGCCAAGCTATACATATCACACTTTCTGCAGGTGCTTAACCTTGCCATCATAAGAGGCGAGATAAAGCCCTCTGCCAGAAAATATTACGGACTATCAGAAAAGAGCGAGAAACTGCCTGAGCTCACCACCGAGAAGGAAGTGGTGGAATGGGGCAAGCGCGTGATAAAGGGCGAGAACGACCGCGTGATAAAGACCGGCAGCCCAATCCTGAGCCCAAAGATAGCTGTAGTGAAGGTATACTACGACGAGTTTATCGAGAAGATGAATTTCCAGAAAATGCTGCAGAGCATATCGCTGAGAGCCAACACCAAGATATCATCGCTGAGGCCCGAGTGCGACGAGCTGGTAACCACACTCTGGAACGAGGTGGAGGAATACTACTCCAAAGGCACCATGGAGCGCAAGAGACAGCAGGCCGCCAGATACGGAGTTACCTACGTATACCGCCCACACGAGAAAGAGGCCCTCAACGCCGTTGTAATGGCCTCATAACCAATATTAAACAATCCCATAAATGAGAAACACATCCGTACTATTCTGTCTGCTTGGCCTTATGTTCCTGATGACGGGTTTCGTAGGGTTCATGGCCCATACGTTCTCCAACAGCACATCAGAGCTAAACGGCATAAGACTGGCAAAGTCAGAGAATGTAGCCAAGGAGCTGCAAAGCAACGACAGGGTGTGTTTTGTATCGCAGGTATACGCCGACGACGCCATAGAGATGCCCGACAACCACCAGAAGGTGATAAAGGGATCGCTGTGCCTATACGCGCTATGGCCCGACGGATCCAAATCCATAATACTGAACTGGAACAGAAAAGCCAACTACATAAGGGTTGCGGAATCAGACACCACGCCGGGCAGCGCCATAGTGCCCCAAACCGTGGAATGCATCAGCGACACCGCGTCCACAGCCAGCCGCCTCAGGATAATCCGCACCCACAACAGCGTAACGGTGGAATACTTCCAGACACGGAGCAAGCTGGACGGATGCTACTCAAAGGGGCAGCCTCAGATAATACTGGAGCGCGACATCCTGGAAAACGGAGCCCAGGCCGCCATTACCGTAGCGCGCCCCGATGGCACCGGAGCCAGCCCAAGCGTGCAGAGCGTGGTGCCATACAGCAAGGCCATAGCCCGGGATTCAGGAATATCCAAAGCCAAAACATTCTATCTGATACTGGCTGCCTTAGGCATAGCCATGTTTTTTGTGCCTGAAACAAAGACCATTAACACCATCACCAACATAAAACTGATAGGCAGCAAAATCATACAGAAGCAGATGTAAGCTCCAGTACGCTACATTCCAGATGCCCAGCCACCGCAGGATATTTCTTGCGGATGCGAAGCCTGATGTTGCTGATGTTGGGGAATCCCGTAACCAGCCTGCGCATCAGCCTGTGACCCAGATTCTCTATAAGCGAGCATTCCACAGCCATCTCCTCCGATACCGCATCAAACACTTTTGAATAATCTACTGCATCGTTCAGGTTGTCGCTGAGGCCCGGCCTCAGGGTATTGCAATCGTACCCAACAGTAATCTCGAAATCGTTGCCCGCGGCACGCTCCTCGGCAGTTGTGCCAATGTGTCCGCGGAATTTCATACCCTCTAATATTATTCGTCCCATTATTTTTGTAAAAAAATCATATTAATAAAAAAATGTGGCGCAAAAATAATAAAATTGGCTGATATTTTCTTAATTTTGCATTGTAAATTAATATCAAAAAAACATGGCAGAAATCAAAACTGACAATAACGCAGAAAACAGCGAGAAAAAATCGCTGAATTTCATAGAGCAGATTATCGAGAAAGACTTGAGCGAAGGCACCGTAAAGGAGGTGCACACCCGTTTCCCACCAGAGCCAAACGGATACCTGCATATAGGACACGCCAAGTCCATCATCCTCAACTATGGCCTGTCGCAGAAATACAAGGGCAAGATGAATGTCCGTTTCGACGACACCAACCCAACAGCCGAGAAAACCGAGTTTGTGGACGGCATCAGGAACGACCTCCACTGGCTGGGCGCCGAGTGGGACGACCGCGAATACTACGCCTCCAACTATTTCGACCAGCTGTATGAGTGGGCTGTAATGCTCATAAAGGCCGGCAAGGCTTACGTATGCGACCTCACTCCCGAGCAGATGAGCGAGTACCGCGGCACACCAGACAAGCCCGGCATCAGCCCCAACCGCGACAAGCGCACTCCTGAGGAGAACCTCGCCCTCTTCGAGGACATGAAGAACGGCAAGTTCAACGACAACGAGCGCACCCTGCGCGCCAAGATCGACATGGCATCGCCAAACATGCAGATGCGCGACCCCGTGATGTACCGCATCATAAAGGGCGTGGACCACCACCG
The DNA here is from genome assembly GCA_024401025.1 of Bacteroidales bacterium. GTDB lineage: Bacteria > Bacteroidota > Bacteroidia > Bacteroidales > UBA3824 > UBA3824. The sequence continues at coordinate 3,319 of JAKSLV010000084.1, read as the reverse complement.
CACAGGCAACAAGTGGTGCATATACCCAATGTATGACTATGCACACGGACAGAGCGACTACATAGAGCAGATAAGCCACTCGATATGCACACTGGAGTTCAAGGTTCACAATCCACTGTATCAGTGGTTCCTGGAGCAGATCATAGCTCTCCAGGGCGACAAGGCTTTCCCCGTACGCCCACATCAGTACGAGTTTGCCCGCCTCAACCTGGAATACACAGTAATGAGCAAGCGCAAGCTGAAGAGGCTCGTGGAGGAAAACTACGTATCGGGCTGGGACGATCCCCGCATGCCTACCGTTTGCGGACTCCGCAGAAGAGGCTACACCAAGGAATCTCTCTGGAAGTTTGCCGAGATGGTGGGCGTGGCCGAGAGAGACAACCTCATAGAGCTCAGCAAGCTGGAATACTGCATCCGCGAGGACCTCAACAAGCGCGCCAAGCGTGTTTTGGCTGTTACAAACCCACTTAAGGTAACTATCACCAACTATCCTGAGGATCAGGAGGAAATGCTGGAGGCCATCAACAATCCCGAGAACCCCGACGACGGCAAGAGACTCGTGCCATTCAGCAAGACTCTCTACATAGAGCAGGACGACTTCATGGAGGTTCCTCCAAAGAAATACAAGAGACTCTCTCCCGGCGTGGAGATACGCCTGAGATACGCATACTTCATCACCTGCAACGATGTAGTAAAGGATGCCGAAGGCAACATCACAGAGCTGCTCTGCACCTACGACCCAGCCACCAAGGGCGGCGACGCTCCCGACGGCCGCAAGGTGAAGGGCACCATCCACTGGGTATCGGCCAAGCACGCCGTAGAGGCCAAGGTAAACTTCTACGACCGTCTCTTCACCAAGGCAATGCCCGAGGACGTGGAGGAAGGTCACGACTTCCTGGAGAACATGAACCCAGAGAGCAACGTCGTGAAGACATGCTACGTAGAGCCATCCCTCAAGGACGCCAAGCCTTTGGACAAGTTCCAGTTCGAGAGAATCGGATACTTCTGCTGCGACAAGGATTCCACACCAGAAAACCCTGTCTTCAACAGAACCGTTACCCTCAAGGAGAGCAAATGGTAAACTAAGACTATCAGCAAAACAATATATGGAGTATTTCAGGGCTGAAGCTTGCCCCAAATACTCCATATTATATCAATTGGAATTTTGCGAATATCAGCAATTTGAAAAATATTTAGAAAAAAGTTTCAAAAAGATTTTGCAAAACCGAAAAACTGATATACCTTTGCAACGTCAAAACAAAACAAAGTGCTGACAAAAAAGAATCTACAGCCTGATGGTGTAATTGGCAACACGTCTGACTCTGGATCAGAAGAGTTCAGGTTCGAGCCCTGATCGGGCTACATTTTCGATCATGATAATAGATTTTTTTTGGAGGGAGATTTTCTAACGAAAATCTCCCTTGTTTTTTCCCCCCACTGCGCTCGACTCCTCCGGGGTCGCTTTTAATCTACTTGAAAATCTGTAGGAAATCTGTGTCACCTGTGCGATCTGTGCGATAAAAAAATAATTCACAGAACTCGCATCAATCTTTTGCGGATAATCACAAAAAATAATTATATTTGTGCAAGCAAATTTATCCCAACGCCAGAAAAAACCATGGAAAAAGCAAACATCCTTGTAGTTGACGACAGCTTCAGCAACCTGCTGCTGATAAAGGACATCCTGAGCAGCAACGACAATTACCGCGTTTTCACCGAAAACGACGGCGACAGGGTATTGGAGCAGCTGAACGCCAACAAGATAGACCTGATACTGCTGGACATCATGATGCCCAAGACCGACGGCTACGAGGTTTGCCGACGCATAAAGGAGGACGCAGGATTCAGGGACATCCCGATAGTGTTTCTGACCGCCAAGGTGGACGAATCGAGCCTGCTGAGGGGTTTCGAACTGGGCGGCGCCGACTATATTAAAAAGCCGTTCCTGATATCGGAGCTAATGGCCAGGGTAAAGAACCACATTCTGCTGAAAAAGACCAACGAGAGGCTAAAAAACGAGCTCTTCAAACACTCGATAACACAGCAGCAGCTGGAGGCGTCGCAGATGGAGCTCACCATAAGGAACAAGATAGCGCATCAGTTTCTCACAGACCCAAGCAACGAGGCATACAACATACTGCTGGAGGAGATCCTGAAATACGTGGAGATGGATTTCGGCGCGTTCGGATATCTGGACAGCATCGACGGAAGAATACCCGCCAGCTCCAAAAAACTGATATGCCCGGCCCTGTATTCAGGCAGCGTGGAATCCGACCAAAACTACGTATACTCGATGGACGACATTGGCGACATTGCGCTTGCAGCCATAGGCAAGAAACCCGTGGTGCAGAAAAACAACGTTTCCAAACTGTTTTTCACCAGCGAGGAGGTAAAATGCATGATAGCAATGCCCGTGATATATAAGAACGACGTGATAGCCATAATAGCATGCGCGGGCAGGCAAAGCGAATACATCGACCACTGCAGGGAAAAACTGGCAGGGATAGCCGATTTTGTGGCCCAGATAATCTACAACAGGATGGCCGAAAACATAGCAAGGCATCAGCTGATACATTCAATAAACGATACCCAGGCCCACGAGCGGAGCCGTTTCGCCAAGGACATACACGATGGTCTGGGCGGACTGCTCTCCAGCCTCAACACATACATCAGCATACTGAAATCGGGACTGCTGAGCCAGACCGAAACCAGCGGGATGCTGGGCGAGATGCAGAAAATCGTTACCGAGACTGCCCAGGAGGCCAGAAACATTGCCAACAACCAGAATTCCGACACCGTAAGGAAACTGGGCCTGTCGGAAAGCATCAGGTATCAGTTCGAAAGGATTTTCATGAACAGCAAGGGCACAGAGCTGATACTGATAGACAGCAGCTATGCCAAGACTTCCGACGAGCGCGAAACCGCAATATACAGAATGGTGAACGAGCTGATGAACAACGCCTACAAATACTCGCACGCCACCAGGATAAACATTACCATAAGCTCGGCAATCGACAAGATACAGCTTACCTACCACGACAACGGAATAGGTTTCGACGTGGACCAGGCCATGGAACGGATAAAAAACAAGCCGGTATCAGGCCTCAGAAACATTCAGGAAAGGGTGATAAGCCTGAATGGAAAAATAAAGATAGGATCGGCACCAAACAAGGGAATGCTGGTGGAGATTGAAATTTAAAGTGTAAAGTGTAAAGTATAAAGATTAAAGATTAAAGATTAAAGATCAAAGATTTTTAGTCCTCATCGTCGAAATCGAAATCTGGGGTGAAGCCGTCGAGCTCCATATCGTCGATATCGA
>JAKSLV010000083.1 GCA_024401025.1 Bacteroidales bacterium | reverse complement strand
TAGCACCAATACAGGGATTCACCGATTATGTTTACCGCAATGCGCACGCGCGCGTATACGGCGGCATCAGCAAATACTTTACTCCCTTCATAAGGGTGGAGGGCGGTGCGCTGCGCAAGAAGGATATCAACGATTTAATCTATAGTGATGATTTCGATGATCCCGGCGTGGAGCTTGTGCCTCAGGTAATTGCCAACAGTGCCGATGATATGGCGCTGCTTCTGGATTTTGTGGCCGAGAGTGGCTACAAGGCTTGCGATATCAATTTCGGCTGTCCATTCCCTCAGCAGAGCAAGAAATACCGTGGTTGCGGAATTTTGCAGAATCCTGATATGGTGGCCGATGTGCTTGGCTGCATCGGCGATTATCCTGATATTGAGTTTTCTCTTAAGATGCGCCTCGGATACGAGAGCGCCGCCGAGTCGATGGCTGTGGCTGATATCATCAACGAGGCTCGGCTTAGGTTCGTAACCATTCATCCGCGGCTTGGCAAGCAGATGTACACCGGCGATGTAGATATGGAAGGCTTCAGGAATCTTAAAAACGCCATCAAGCATCCCGTGGTCTACAATGGCGATGTAGATTCAGCTACAAGGATAAAAACGCTTGAGGACGAGTTTCCCGATCTCCACGCCGTGATGATAGGCCGTGGAATAATTGCGAATCCCGGACTTGCCGCAGCATATATCAGCGGCGATACCAAATCTTTCGACCGCAGCAAGTATCTGAAATTCATTAACATACTGGCCGAGGGATACGCCATCCAGTATGGCAACTCAGAGTTTATGGTTTTGGACAAGCTGAAGACTTTCTTCAATTATTCGGCCTTCGACAAGAAAGTTATGAAATCCATTCAGAAATCACGCTCCGTGGCCGAGCTTATCGGCAACGTGGCCATTGGCATCAGATAAACAAAAAAAGCGCATCCGCTACGGGAATTAGATATACAAAAAAAGCGCATCCGTAACGGATGCGCTTTTTTTGTGAGATTTTGTGGAGCTGCGGGGGGTCGAACCCCGGTCCGAACATGAGACCACCATGCTTTCTACATGCTTATTCGCCTTTTGGTTTTCGAGATATGCCTGAGAGGCGACGCCCTAACATATCCTTATCCTCTAAAATCTCGCCCCGATATCAAGGCATACCGGAACTATTCCGCTTATTGATAGCACCACCTGATCGCTTAGGCCGCGGACAAGGCCGGCGGGTGATGTCCCGTTCCCGGAACTCCATGTCCAGGAATTAAGCTAATCTACTATACTTCAATTAGGCAGCGAGAGCATACTCGTAAGAATTGCCATTTATAGTTTTGTAACCTTGGTTAAGGGATTTGTTACCTGTCCCTGCATGCTTACATGCCAACCTTGCACGCCGTCAAAACCAAAGTCAGCCCCAAAGTGTGGAATGTGGCTGCAAATTTAAAAACATTTTTTCAAATAATCAAACAAAAATCCGAAATATTTATTTCGAGTTGCCGAAATAATATGCCAGCGACAGTCGTATTGTGTTTTGCAGCGGATTGGATTCTGTGGTGGCCACCAGATAAGCGAGGTCGAACTTGAAGGCCCTGTAGCCAACGCCCACGCCGAAAGTCATATACTTGCGGCCGCCCTTGTCCTTGTGCTCGCCAAAATATCCCATCCTTGCCGATAGGTTGTTGGCGTAGGTGTATTCCAGGCCGAGAGAGTAGCTTATCTCCTTTAGCTCCTCGCTGCCGCCGCCGGGCGCATCGCCAAAGCTGTGGAAAATTCCCGTAATTACCGATACGTCAGGATTTTTGCCTGCCAGTATCTGATCGTGTGATGTGTTCCAGATGGGAGGGGTGGGCACCAGCAGCTTGTTGGCGTCCATCGTGGCCATCAGTCCGTTGTATTCGTCAAGCTCCAGCTTGTAGCTCACGCCCAGCTTCAGGTTGGTGGGGATAAAACCCTTGTTGCTTTTGGTGTATCCTATCTTGGATCCGATGTTGCTTACCTGAACGCCCCACGCGAAAGTTCCGGCCATCTCGCCAAGTTCCTTGCGGTTCTGATAATACACGCCTAGGTCGCCGGCAATGGTTTGGCCCACGTGGGTTTCCTCGCTGCCGCCTATGGCCAGTCCGCCGGTAAGGTTGGAGTATATGTACCTCATTGTGATGCTGGCCGATAGATTGTCGGCAAGTTTCAGGGCATACGATCCGTCCAGACAGAACTCCTTGGGATTAAACGATTTAAGCACCGATCCATTGTAGTCGGTGAAGGTCATATCGCCAAGGTTGAAGTAGGTTACGGAGTATCCGAAAGCCTGGTTGTCCTTGTATTTGTTGTATCCGCAGAGATACGAGATGCTCATATCGTCCACGTATTTTCTCAGCCAGGGCGTGTATGTGAGCCCCAGTCCGGCCTTGTCTTCGGCAAAAATGTATTTTGCGGCGTTCCAGTGCTGAGAGTTCACGTCGGGCGATGTTGCCACTCCGGCATCGCCCAGTGCGCCGGCTCGCGAGTCGGGCGTGATGGCCAGAAACGAAGCCGAAGTCTGTATGATGTTAGATTGGTTGTTGCTGCCCAGCACATTCTGAGATGGCTGAATCTGCGCGTTGGCCAGCATCGGCAAAGCCGCCGCCAGTATTGCGCAAATGGTTTTTGTTGCCATGTGTTTCATCTCTTTATATTGTTTCTACAATGTTTATTTATCTTATATACAGTAGTTTGCATCCGGCTTCGGCCTTGCGTTGCTGCTTGTCGCGGATGTAGAGCCGTATCAGATACATCCCGTTGGCCGAGCCTTCGGGCATAGATATGTGTATCTGGTTATCACTGTTTTCCAGCGTTCCTTCCTGCACGATTGCCGTTTTGCCCTGCATGTTTGCCATCCTGATGCTGTATTCCACGCTGCCGTCGGCGCCGTTGTGGGCAAAATCTATCGTGGCATTGCCGTTGCACGGATTGGGGAACACCCGCAATCCCATTATTTTCAGGCTGTTGCTGTTGGTTACCGCAATCTTTAGCTCACGTTGGCCGGGGTTGTTCATGTTGTCCCAGGCCTTTATCAGTATCGTGTGCACGCCCTCGCCAAGTTGTCCGGTCCTGTATGCCACGGTTCCGGATGTGTGGCTGTCGGCATCAGGCTCGTATAGTTTTGTAATGTCCTGATGCTTACCGCTTTCCGTATCGGTCACGGTGATTCCGTGTTCCGATGCTGCGGTAACGTTTATGCCCGATTTGTCGCTGAGTCCTATTATCAGCAGCCGCTCGCCGTCGGCCTCAGTCACCGATTTCAGGAAAATCTCAGGCCCCTCGCAATCCGCTGATACATTGCTGGATGAGCCGCCCAGTGTAAGCGATTTGTTGAACCCTGATGCCGACGTTTCTCCGTTTTCGGCATACAGGCTTATCTTTATGTTGCCGCAGGTGTAGTTGATGTCCTTGGGCACTGTAAACCCGAAACTGAACCTGCCTTTATTTAACGTAGATTTGCCCTTGAAAATTGTGTTGCCGTAGTCGCTGAATTCCATTGCTCCCTCTCCGTCGTTGTTCAGGGTGGTTCGGGTCAGCATTTTGTCATACACCGTAATGTACGCCGTTCCGCGGTCGAAATCTCCGCCCAAAATCTTGCAGTCTATCGTGTAGTGGCCCATTGCCCTCAGCGTGTCGTCGAAATCGCCTATAGGAATCCCGTTTATGTGGGTTGCCTCAATGCGGTGTTCAGGCACGGCCAGTTCCAGGGCCGGGTCTCCAAGCAGCACAAAATTCAGCATGTTCCTGTCGTTGGTGGCGTTCTTGGCCCTCATTATCACATCTCCAAGCCTTGTGCCAATGTTCAGGATTTCGGCCATAATGTTTTTGTGGAGCGTGTGGTTTTCTGAGGCTGATACTTCCCTTGTGGTGGTCAGCATCGCTATGGCGCCGCCCTTGGGGTTCAGCATCAGGCGTTCGGCAGGGCTTTGTGTGGCTTGGTCGCTTTGGAAATCGTAGCAGTCGAAATGGCCGATGTTGCATGATGCGGTTATCATCACGGGCAGCCGGTCGTGGTTTTCCAGGGCGTCGATGTCCTCGATGGTAAGCACACGCTCGTCGGCGAAAAACCTCATTCCGCCGTGACCTATGTAGTTGATTATCAGTGCGCCGTTGTTTATGCAGTCTATCAGGTCGGCCCTTGCGGCTGGGTAGGTGTTGCCGGCTGCCGACGATTCCTGCCTGTAGCTGTCAAGGTATATTTTGCTGATGTCGAACTCGGGATGATATTCCTCTATCATCTCCGAGAGGTTTTCGGCCTGTGTGGCGTGGAGGTTTTGGTTTTCGTCGTCGGCCACCATCGCAATCCTCTTGCAGAACGCCTTGTCTTTCAGGCTTTTGTAGCGTCTCAGTTTCTCCACTGCTACCTCGGCCTCGCTCTCGGTGTTTACAGGGATTCGTCCTACGCCTATCCTCAGTTTGCCGTTTATCTCGCCGTCGTAGTCGTCCAGAAGTCCGAAATAGTCGTCAGATACAAAACTCTGCAATCCGTTCTCGTTCAGCGAGTTGGCCGATTGGTAGGTGGGCAGCTTGTTGGTGTTGTTGGCGGTGTTGTGCAGGTTGTCGGCCGATCCGTCGCCGAAAAGCAGCAGGTATCTCAGCCTTCCGCCGCGGCGGTAGATGTCACGTGCAAAATCCCTTATTGCCGATGCCGCCCTCATCCCCGACGAGTATTCGTTGTATATCTGCTGGTCGGTGGCTATCAGGCAGTTAAGGTCGCTATGAAGGTCGGCTATCTGCCTTGCGTATGGCAGCAGTTTCTCGGGAGTCACTATTATGTATTCGGTGCTTGTGGCGCCGTGCAGGTCCTGATGCTCCACTTTTCCGTCGTAGATTGGCTCCAGCGCGTCGCCGGGTGCGCATATTGCGAATTTTTTCTCGTTGTCTGATGCCGCGCAGAAATATCCGTCCTCACGGTGTTCTATTATATAAGGTGTGCCGCCGCTCACGTCCATTACAATGTGTTGGCCTACAAGGTTTTCCACCTTGTATCTGATGCTGCCGTTATTATGTCCCATACTTCTGAAAATCAGCTGCTTGCCCTTGTATGATAGTTTTTCGGTGGTTTCCAGCGCCACATAGTCGATGTATCCGGTTCCTGATGCCGAGTTTTTTATGAATGAGATTTCAACGGTTTGATTTTCCGTGTTTTCGGGTGTGTAGTTTAATGTTGCGCTTTGTGTGGTGGCGTAGGGGCCCTTGTCGGATGTGGGCGCAAGTTTCACTGTTGACCTGGTATCAGCGGCCGAAATCATAAAACTCTCCTCCATTACCGATCTGGCGGCAAAAGCGGCTGCTAATCTGGCACTTGTGGGTGCGGAATTGCAGCTGAAACTGATTTTATGAGCGAAACTGTAGTTGAACTTCTCGCCAAACCATCTCTGACCGCTCATTTGCAGGTTGTTGATGTTTTGCTCGTGGTGATAGCTGAATGTTCCCTGGGTTTCGGTTGCTGATGCTCCGCTACAGCTTGCAGACTCTATTCTGTTGTTGTATTGGGTGTTGATGTCGGTGATGAAATAGCACGAATGGTCGGTGTAGGTGTTCAGCTCCTTCAGATACATCTGATGAGTGCTGCTCCAGGTCTCAGCATCAGGGCCTTGGGCATAGAAATACACGTAGCCATCGCGGTGGAGGATCTTGCATTCGCTGCCGAATCCGAAAATCCTGACATTATCGGGATTGCTGAATCCCAGCGACTTAAGTTTCTGGTGACTGATGCGGTATATGCCATTGCAGCCTATTTGCAGCCGATACCAGTTTCCCGAACTGAATAGCGACTGCGAAACGGCTGATAATGAAATAATTGAGAGTATTAATGTTATTAAAAGCCTTGTCATTGCTTGTTTTTGGGTGAAATGCCATGCTCGGCACCCTTCTTAATCATGAGCTCGTAGGCGGCCTCGAACGAGTTCTCGATCTTGCCGTCAAGGATGGAATCCTTGATGCAGTCCTTTATCTCGCCCACAAGGCGGCTTGGCGGTATCTCGAACACCTCCATGATGTAGTTGCCATCGATGGGCGGCTGCCATGTGCGGCGGAAGTCCTTCTCTTCCAAAGCCTTGATCTTTCGGCGAACCTCCTTGTAGTTTTGGAGGAATTTGGCCTTCTTTTCCTCTATCTTGGAGGTGATGTCGGCCTCGCAGAGTATCATAAGGTCGTCGAGGTCCTCGCCGGCATCGTACATCAGGCGGCGCACTGCCGAGTCGGTAATCTCGTTGTTGCTGATTGGGATGGCCCTGTGGTGCATTCCCACCATCTTCTGCACGAACTTCATCTTTGCGTCTAGAGGCAGCTTCAGCTCCTTGAAGATTCCCGGAATCATCTTGGCGCCCAAAAACTCGTGGCTGTGGAAAGTCCATGTGCCGTTGATGAATTTCTTTACGTTTGGCTTGGCAATGTCGTGGAAGAGCGCGCTCCACCTCAGCCAGAGGTTGTCGCTGTTGGCAGCCACATTGTCAAGCACTTGCATTGTGTGGAAGAAATTGTCCTTGTGGCCGCGGCCCTCCTTTATCTCCACGCCTTTAAGCTTGCAGAGTTGTGGCAGTATCAGCTCCAGAAGACCTGATTTCTCCAGCTGGATAAAGCCCGTGGATGGCTTGTTGGTGGCCATTATCTTGTTGAGCTCCTCGCAGATGCGCTCCTTTGATACTATCTTCAGTCGCTCGCGGTTTCTGAAAAGCGCCTCCTCGGTTTTCTCCTCTATCTTGAAACCCAGACGGCAGGCAAACCTTACGGCCCTCAGCATCCTGAGGGGATCGTCGGAGAATGTGATGTCGGGGTCGAGTGGAGTTCTTATTATCTTGTTTTCCAAGTCTTTGAGTCCGTCGAAGGGGTCGGTGAGCTCGCCGAAGTTTTTGGCGTTCATCGATATGGCGAGCGCGTTGATGGTGAAATCGCGTCGTTTCTGGTCGTCGTCGAGGGTGCCGTCTTCCACGATTGGCTGGCGCGAGTTGCGGTCATACGACTCTTTTCTGGCGCCCACAAACTCCAGCTCGGTGCCCTTGTATTTTAGCATGGCGGTTCCGAAATTGCGGTACACCACCACATTGCGGCGGCATCCCAGATGCTCGCCCACTTTCTGCGCAAATTCTATTCCGCTGCCTGCCACTACAAAATCCATATCCTTGGATGGGATTCCCAGCAGTAAATCCCTTACAAATCCGCCAATTACGTATGTCTCGAGACCCGCAGCCTCCGCCACCTGTGATATCTGGTGGAAAATCGGATGGTTCAATTTGTGCTTTAGGTTTGTCATATCTTATATCTATCTATTTTCTTTGTTTATCAACTTGCTGATGCTCAGCGTTTTGAATTATTTGACTTAATTTTGCAAAATTAATTGAAATTTTTGGAATAAAATACTTTTTAGGATGATTTTTTTTTCAGACCTTTGCAATATGCCTGGTGGCACAAAGATTGCTAAAATCATCAAAAACTGACCGAAATGAGAAATCTATCAAATATTTGTCTTATATTGATGTTTATATTGCTGAGTATCAGCACCAAAGCCCAGTACGTAATGGAGTGGGCGGTGCCGTTTGGAGGCGATGGCTGGGACGAGGCCAACACCTGCATACAAACCAGCGATGGCGACATCATGCTGGGCGGATTTGCCAAGCAGCAGCAATACAACATCTGGATTGTGAAGGCTAGGAGCGACGGCCGAGGCCGCTGGGGAAAGGTGGTGCCCGATTATTTTGCATCGTCGTGCAACTCCATGATACAGGACCGCGATGGCAACATCGTGCTTACGGGCTACTGCATCAAGAAAAACGAGTTTCAGAAAGACCTCCTTGTAATGAAGATAGACACCCTGGGCAACGTGCTGTGGCGCAAGACCTACGGCGGCAAGGGCGACGAGGAGGGCAAGCAGATTATCCAGACCAAGAGCGGCGGATACGCGGTTTGCGGATCCACCACCAGCAACCAGGACGGCGACTACAACTGGTATGTCCTGAGGATCGACAAGAGCGGAAACCTGCTCTGGGACGAGCAATACGGAATGGGCGGCGAGGACTGCGCCAACTCCCTTACCGAGACTTTCGACAACGGACTTCTGGTGACCGGATATCTGGGCAACGCCGCCGGTGGCGGTCAGAAACTGATGGCCATAGTAAAATTCGACATCGGAGGCAATTCGGAGTGGACACAGTGGTACGAGAACAACGACTGGAGCTGCGGAACCGCCATCATACAGACCCGCGACAGCATGATAATGGCCGCCGGATACACCAAGATGTTCTCCATCACCGATTACGACGTGCTGGTGGTGAAGACCGACCTCCACGGCGACACCCTCTGGACCCGCACTTTCGGCAACGAGGACTGGCAGGAGGCCACCTCCATCATCGAAACCTACGACAAGGCATTTGTGGTGGGCGGATACTCCATGAGCAACCGCAAAGACCAATCGAGTTTCCTGATGCTGAAGTACGACAGCCGTGGCAATCTGGTGTGGCACAATATGTTCAAGCGCAAGAGTCAGGACTACGCCAAATCCATTGTGGAGACCCACGACCACGGACTGCTGCTGGCCGGAACCACGTTCTCGTTCGGCAAGGGCTGGGATATGGCCGTGCTGAAGATGAAGATTCAGGAAACCACCGACCTTGCCTTCACGTTCCCTACCGACTCGGTATCCACAACATTGCTCGACAACGTAACCTTCAGCATGTGTCTGAAGAGTTTCGGTGTGCCAAACGACGTAAAGGTGCTTGTAAACAACAAGGTTCAGCTTGTGGATTCGGAGTTTAAGGCTCCGCCCGAGGACCAGAAGAGCAGCGGATGCGATTTCCCGCTGTCGTACAACATAATGCTGGAGCCCGGAATCAACAAGATAGACGTGGAGGTGCGCGACTACAAGATGCACAAGTTCTCCAAGAAGTTGGTGGTTTACAGGCTTCCGGCATACGATTTCGTAAGATAATTCCGTTTATTTATATATTTGTGTATCAACTAAATCTAATTATTATGAAAAATCAAAACTTTATTATTAAATTTGCATCGGCTTTGGTGCTGATGCTTCTGCTGAATGTATCAGCAGCCTCAGCCCAGAAAAACGGCGAGGATCCCGAGACCCTCTTCTGGATTGCCGTAAAGATAAACAAGGCGATAGACCGCGAAACGCGTCTGGAGGAGTATCAGCTGAGGCTTCTGTCTCCCACAATATACCACGGCAGCGTAAAGATGTTCCAGAAAGCGCTCTGGACGGGTATGGCCCAGGGCAGCAAATTGCTAGTGGGGCCGTATCAGAGCTATGAGGAAGCCAAGCACGCCATGAGCGTATACAAGCAGGTGCGCACCCCAAACTATGCTCCGCAGAACAACAAGCACGGATCGTGGTTTCTGGTGAAGGTGCTGATAATGGAGCGCAGCAGGTCGTACGGTTTCGAGCACATGGCAGCGGCAGTGGCCAGCGGCAACACCGTGGAATTCATGGATGTGCTGCGAGAGAGCCTCTCATTCAAAACTGTAGCCATAGGACCTTTTGATTCTGACATTCAGGCAGAAAGGGCCAAGAGCATTTACAGGGTGGAAGAATAATACGACAATACTTTATAAAAATGGAAATTTTTTTGGACAAGGGCACCATCGAGGTGGTGACTGTGGCATCGGAGTTTTGCGGTTTTGTGGAGAAGGCCGGCAAGTTTTCCAAGCCTGATTTCCTCAACAAGCTCCACAAGATGCTTGCGCTGGTATACCTGAAGACATCGCTGATGGCTCCCGACCAGGAATGCAGCCAGCTGCTGGAGGACGGCAATTCTATGGCTTTCCTCTCCGAATACGAATACGAGTATATCCGTGGCCGCATCAGCGAGCGTCTGGGAACCCACGACAACTATATCAACATTTACGATTCGGCTTCCAACGATTCGGGCTACGAGCAGACCGAGATATCGCAGTGCATAGCCGACATTTACCACAATCTGAAGAACTTTGTGGAGAATTTCCGCACGGGATCGGAGGAGTCGGCAATGGCCAGCAGGGCCGAGCTGATACAGGATTTCCGCGAATACTGGGGCTACAGGTGCCTCTCGGCAATGGCGGCTATACACGCCATAATATATAGCGACGACAATCTGGATGCCGACGACGAGCAGGCTATGGAGGGCTTCCGCAGTTTTGAGCGAAATGCCCAAGCATCAGAAAACCAAGAGCCCAGCTTCCTCGACAAGTTCATGCAGACCAAACGATAAAAATATAAAAACATAATAGCAATGAAAAAAATCACAATCCTTATGGCGGCATCGCTGATGGCGGTATCTGCCCACGCTCAAACATCGGAGGAAGTGCCCCCACTGCCGGCTCCTGTGGTGTATTCCCCAACAATTGTAGAGGACGTAAACCCCGGACCCGCTCCCGTGGAGATCGACGACAGCCAGAAGAAAGACTACGAGCACTACAACAAGGTTTTCAAGACCACTTTCAAGGGCAACGAGGACCTGGCTTTCCTTAAGGAACTGGAATCTTGGCTGGGAACACCTTATTTATATGGAGGAACCACAAAGGGCAAGGGCACCGACTGCTCGGGCTTCGTGATGACTGCCTACAAGAATTGCTACAACATAAAGCTGAACCGCATTGCCACCTACGAGCCCAACGACTGCAACAAGGTGGGTCGCAACGAGCTGGAATTCGGCGACCTTCTGTTTTTCGCCAACGAGAGCGGATACATATATCACGTGGGCATATATCTGGCCAACGACATCTTCATACATGCGGCATCGTCGAACCACATCGGCGTAAGGACCGAGACCCTGAAGCTGAATTACTACGTGAAGGCATACTATTCGGCCGGACGCGTAAAACAGCTCGACAACCGCACAAGATCTCAGCAGGAGACCTCGCAGAGCGTGGTTGACAACGAGATTACAGCCATAGAGAAGCGCAACGAGGAAGAGAAGAAATCATCATCGGCCAGCACCGACACCAAGCCCAAGGAGGCCGCCAAAACCTACGACGACTACGAGCAGATTTTCGGTGTCCACTTCAAGGGCGGAGAGAGCCTGGAGGCGCTCAAGGAGCTTTCTGAGTGGCTGAACACTCCATTCAAGAGCGGCGGCAGCGAGAAGGGCGTAGGTTGCGATTCGCCTGGCCTTGTAACCAGCATCTACAAGGATGTATGGAAGATATCCCTCAACCGCGATCCAGAGAAAATGATGAAGAACCTATCGAAGGCCGACAAGAAGAACCTCAACTTCGGCGACATCGTATTCTTCAAGAAAAACAACACTTATCCTATCATAGGATTCTACATAGGACAGGACAAGGTGGCCTACGCATCGGTAAGCAAGGGCGTATCGCTGCTCGACATCAACACCGTAAGAAACTACAACCTCCATTTCTGCGGTCACGTTCCTGCGCTTAACAACTAATTAAGTGTTGAAGTGTTGAAATGTTGAAGGGTTGAAGTGTTGAAATGTTGAAGGGTTGAACCCAAAGAGCTCAATCACTTCATCACTTCAATACTTCAATATTTAGAATTCAATCACTTCAACACTTCAATTACTTTACTTCAATCGCCTAGAAATCAGCTTGATGAAAAATATTTGAAAAAAAGTGTAAGAAAAATTTGCAAATTATGAAAATCTGTCTTACCTTTGCAACGCAAAACAAAAGGAAATAACCTAGAGTGATGCTGAAAAACGGTTTGGTAGTTCAGTTGGTTAGAATACATGCCTGTCACGCATGGGGTCGCGAGTTCGAGTCTCGTCCAGACCGCCAATTTAGCAGAATGTTCTGCTGAGGTTCTTAAAAATAAGAAAGAAGATTTTGCAATTAATCTGGTAAATTGATTAATTCCACTATCCAATATGTTAACGATTCAACGGTTTGGTAGTTCAGTTGGTTAGAATACATGCCTGTCACGCATGGGGTCGCG
>JAKSLV010000082.1 GCA_024401025.1 Bacteroidales bacterium | reverse complement strand
CTGCTACTGCTAACTTCGACGTTGACGTTAACGGTTACACTTTCTCTAAGTAATCTGCATAAGATTGCATTTCTGAGAAATAATTAATAATAATGCTATCCTTTGCCTCGGCAATGGGTAGCATTATTTTTGTAGTAATATAATAAATGTGGAGATGGAAGAAAATCAAAATATAGAATTCAAGGAGTTGTGGAAAGATGAGTATTTGAAATGGATTTGCGGTTTTGCGAACGCTGAAGGTGGAAAAATTGTAATTGGAGCCAATGATAATGGTGAAATAATAGGTGTTGATAATTACAAAAAACTCTTGGAAGATATTCCTAATTAAGTTAGGGATGTGTTGTATTGTAGTTGATGTGGATTTAAAAAGCAAAGATTTAAACATGATGGTTTGGGACTTTGGACTGTTTTTCTATTTAGTAATGTCCTCAATGTCCGTAATAATGTCCATAATAGTGTCCATAATAGTGTCCATGATATAGAAGTCAAATCTTTAACTGAAAGACAGTCGATTATATTAAATTTGATAAGGAATGATTCTCGTATTTCTATACCCAAGATGTCTAAAGTGTTGAGTGTTTCAACCAAGACAATTCAACGCGAATTGTTGGTTCTGAAGTCTTTGAATGTTTTGAAGCATGAGGGAACCTCTAAATCAGGGAAGTGGGTAGTTTGTGAATAATTTTTGTGGATTGATTTTCGGTGCGGCCTACGTGCCGTTCCGTTTTTTTTTGTTGTGGATTTGGAATTTTGTTTTTATATTTGTGAAGTTTTAAATTAATAGTACATTAATATTATGGAAAACAGAAATATATTGAATTATGGACATTCCTTTTTTACAGCTGCCCAAATGGAGTTGCTGAGCATCTTGAATTTGAAGATGAGTGATTCTGAGGTCAGGGAGCTTAAGGTGGTATTGGCTGATTTTGTGGCAAAGCTTGCACAGCGAAAGATTGATCAGCTTGATGATTTAGGGTTGTTGCCATCGGAAGCTGAATTGCAAAATGCGCATTATAGAACTTCGTATAGGTAGAGGTTTATGGAACGATTCTGATTGGCTGCGGAAATAATTAATAATAATGCTATCCTTTGCCTCGGCAATGGGTAGCATTATTTTTTTTATTATTTTTCTTCAAATTTTCTTTTTTCTCAATTATTTTTCATAATTTAGAGCCTTACTAAGATTACAACTTTTTTAATATAATACAAAAGTGAAAGTCAATATATTAGGAATAGAATCGTCGTGCGACGATACTTCCGCTGCAATTGTGAGCGACGGCATTTTGCTGTCTAATGTTATTGCAAGTCAGGCTGTACATTCGGCATACGGCGGCGTGGTGCCCGAGCTGGCATCGCGCGCGCATCAGCAAAACATAATTCCCGTGGTGGACCAGGCCATAAAGCAGAGCGGCCTCGGCAAGGACGAGATTACCGCCGTGGCATTCACCCGCGGGCCGGGCCTCCTGGGATCGCTGCTGGTGGGCACATCGTTCGCCAAAGGTTTCGCCCTGGCTGGAAACATTCCGATGATAGAGGTAAACCACCTTCAGGGCCACGTGCTCAGCCAGTTTGTGCACGAGCAGGGCAAGGACGTAAAGAATCCTACTTTCCCGTTCCTGACTCTGCTGGTATCGGGTGGACACACTCAGATAATCCTGGTGAAGGACTATTTTGATATGGAGATCATAGGCACCACCATCGACGACGCCGCCGGCGAGGCTTTCGACAAGTGCGCCAAGGTGATGGGTCTGGGGTATCCGGGCGGCCCTATCATCGACAAGCACGCGCATCAGGGCAACCACGACGCGTATCAGTTTGCAAGGCCAAACATTAAGGGGCTGGATTTCAGCTTCTCGGGCCTCAAGACATCCTTCCTGTATACCCTGAGGGATGCCATGGTGGACGATCCCGATTATATCGAGCATCACATAGATGACCTTTGCGCATCGCTGCAATACACCATTGTGAGCATCCTGATAGACAAGCTGGCCAAGGCCGTAAAGCAGACAGGCATCAGGCAGATAACGATAGGCGGAGGCGTGGCCGCAAATTCCGAGCTGCGCGACACCCTTACGGAGGTGGCCAGGCGCCGCGGATGGACCGTGTTTATCCCCGAGCGCAAATACACCACCGACAATGCGGCTATGATAGCCGGAGCCGGATACTACAAGTATCTGCGCGGCGAGTTCGCATCGATGGACCTGGCTCCTGATGCAAGACTTAAGTTCTAACTTTTATTATTGATTTTATATTGGCAATGACTCCTATTGAATTGGTGAAACTGGGCTTCTGGGAGCGCCTCTTCCATACTCTGGTGGACGACCGGGACTACGACAACAAGTTCTCGAAGGCTTTCAGCAAGTTTATGATGATGCTCATAATACTCTCCGTGGGCGAGATGGCCCTGGAGACCGACGACGACATATTCATACCATACAAAAACTACTTTATCTGGTTTGATATGTTTACGGTGTGGTTTTTCAGCCTCGACTATTTTGCGAGGGTGTTTACAGCCCACCTGTCGGACCCTACGTATGCCGAGCACCACAGCCGCTGGAAGAGCATCAAGAAGTACATTTTCTCGTTCTACGGCATCGTAGACCTGCTCTCGATACTGCCATACTGGCTCACATTCACCAACATAGACCTCCGCGTGATGCGTATCCTGCGTCTGCTAAGGTTCCTCAGGGTGTTCAAGATAGCCAGGTACAACAATTCCATAGACCTGATAGCCAGCGTGTTCAAGGAGAAGAAGTCGGACCTTGGAGTTACGTGCGGCCTTATCATAATAGTGATGATACTGGCATCGTTTGTGATGTATTATGCCGAGCACGATGCTCAGCCTGAGGCTTTCCCCAATGTGCTGGGCTGCATCTGGTGGGCCATAGTAACGCTTACCACCATCGGCTACGGCGATGTGTATCCGGTGACGGCCTTCGGCAAGATAATAGGCGGCGTGATAGCATTCCTGGGCGTGGGCCTGGTGGCAATGCCTACCGGTATCATAAGCGCCGGATTCCTCGAGAAGATCAACAAGGACAGCAGCATCAGCGACGACAAGAAGGCCGACAAGAGCGACGTGGAGGCCAACAAGGAGGAGATCCGCAAGCTAAAGGAGATGCTGGCGCAGAAGGAGCAGGAGCTAGACGAGCACAAGAAGTATTGCCCGTATTGCGGACACAAACTGGATTAATGATTTTGGTAACTAGGAAAAGTAATTGAGATATGGCAGAAACAAGCAACACCAACATAGAGAAGACTCCGGCGGAGCTGATACTGCACCGACGTCCGTATTCCGAGGAGGATACCGACAGGATGTTTGAGCAGATGATGGCGGGCGACCGCTATTTTAAGACTCCCGAGGACAAGGAACTGGTGCGCAAGGCCTACAACCTGGCCAGGGACGCCTACCACGGGCAGAAACGCCATACGGGCGACAGCTTTATCTATCACCTGTATGATGTGATGACCATTGTGGTTCAGGACATTGGACTGGGCGCGATGGGCTCTGTGGCCGCGCTGCTCCACGAGATTACTTTCCAGACCGACTACAAGAAGGAGGACATTGAGCACCTCTTTGGCGAGAAGATTGCCTTCATAGTGGATTCGCTGGTAAGGATTAAGGGCACCAGCGAGTATTTCAAGTCGCAGGAGCCTGAGGTCTACAAGAGGGTGATCCTGGGCCTTACCGACGACATACACATTATAATGGTGAAGCTGGCCGACAGGCTCACAAACCTGCGTACACTGGAGATAAAGCCGCCCGAGACTCAGTTTCAGGTGGCCGACGAGACTATGCAGATTTATGTTACCCTGGCCCACCGCCTGGGCCTCAACAAGATAAAGACCGAGCTGGAGACCCTCTCGTTCAAGTACCTAAACAGGGCCGAATACAACGAGATAAACTCGAAGATGCAGATGTCGGAAAACGACAGCAAGCAGTATATCAACAAGTTCTCGCTGCCGATTATCGCCAAGCTGCTGCAAAACAATGTAAAGTTCGATATAAAGGGCCGTCCCAAGAGCATATACTCCATATATCAGAAGATGATAAAGAAGCACGTGACCTTCGACCAGGTTTACGACAAGTTTGCGCTGCGCATCATTTTCTCGCCCAACGATCCCGAGCACGAGAAAGACGAGTGCCTGAAGATTGTGGAGCTGATATCTCAGGACTATTACGTGCATCCCGAGCGCACCCGCGACTGGATCCACACGCCCAAGGAAAACGGATACGAGGCCTACCATATTACGGTTTTCGACAAGGACACCAAGCACTGGGTGGAGATTCAGATACGCAGCGAGCGCATGGACGAGATTGCCGAATATGGTTTTGCCGCCCACTGGAAATACAAGGGCATCAAGGACAAGAAGGCCGAGTTTGACGACAAGCTGAAGATGATAAAGCAGAAGCTGGAGGATCCCACCATCACCAACTATGATTTCCTGGTGGACTTTAAGCTTTTGATGAGCGAGGGCATCTGCGTGTACTCGCCCGACGGCAAGGTAACCTCGCTGGAGAGCGGATCCACGGTTTTGGATTTCGCATATCACCACGATCCCGAGGTGGCCCGCAGGTGCATCGGCGCCAAGGTAAACCACAAGATGGTATCGATAGCCACCAAGCTCCACAACGGCGACCTGGTGGAGCCCGTAACCTCCAACTTTACCGAGCCAAAGCCCGAGTGGCTGAACATTGTGCAGACCGAGGAGGCTTTCAACATCCTTAAGGACCAGCTGCACGATTACATAAAGGCCGAGATAGCCGAGGGTCAGACCATTCTCCACAATCTGTTTGTTAAGTACAAGATAGACAACGAGAAGGACGTTACCAACGCGCTGCTGGCCGAATTCAACGTGCTTACCAAGACCGACCTTTTCCACAGGATTTCCACCGGCAAGATCCCAGTATCAGACCTCGACACCTTTGTGAAGAAGCAGGTGGGCAATACTCTGGTGAGATTCTGGAAGCTTCAGTTCGGCAACAGCCACGAGAAATCGGAGACCGACGTGCGCGGCCTGCTGAATATCGACAAGGACGACACCATAAACTACGAGCTGGCCGAGTGCTGCAATCCTCTGCCCGGCGATGATGCCCTGGGCATTGTGGCCGACGACAAGAGCTGCGTGTATATCCACAAGAAAAACTGCCTGTATGCCTCGGTGAAGATAAAGGAGAATCCGCTGGGCCTGGTGCCGGTATCGTGGAACGTGAGCAAGGAGCTGTCAGGCCTGGCCAAGATTACTATGGAAGGCGTTGACCAGAAGGGAATTGCGCAGAAGATTGTGACCGTGGTGTCGCAGGAATTTGACCTTAACCTGAAGACCGTGCACATAGAAACCGAGGATTGCAGTTTCTCCGGCATGCTGGAGGTGTATGTGCGGAATCAGGAGCATCTGGAAAAACTGGTGAACAAACTTTCGGAGATTGAGGGAGTTTTAAACATTATGGTAGAAGGTGAGGAGATTTATTAAAAATTTTTTCTATCTTTGCGCCGTATTATTAACAATAATAAAAATAACGTAATTTATAATGCCAAATCAACCATTGCCGCAGTGCGAGACCTGCTTTTTCAAGAATGGCCTTTGCAAGGGATTGTCGGAGGACGAGTTTCGCTCGATCTTCGATCAGACCAGGCATTATACATTCAAGAAGGGCGAGATTATCTTCAAGCAGGGGTCGAAGTGCAGCGAGCTCATATTCCTTACCACGGGCATAGTGAAGTTTGTTACCAACAGCAATGGCAGGGAGCTTATAGTGGCCATCGACAGGGCTCAGACTCTCCTGGGGCTTGCCAATATCCTCAACGAGGATATCAACCTCTTCACCATTGTGGCCGTTACGGAGTGCAGCGGCTGCGTGATAAACTTTACGAGGTTCAAGCTCTTCATTATGAGCAACAAGCAGTTTATGTTTGAGGTTATGAGCCTGAGCACCCAGATGTTCAGGGAGGCCATTTTCAATTTCATATCTGTGGCCCGCAAGCAGAGCAACGGCCGTGTGGCTGATATCCTGCTCTACCTCAGCGACAAGATTTACTCTTCGAGAACCTTCAGCCTGGATCTCTCGCGTCAGGAGCTGGCCGATTATGCCGGCTGTAGCAAGGAGCAACTGATACATACCCTCAGAACGTTCAGTAACGACGGAATTATCACAGTATCAGGCAAAAACATTGATATCATAGATTACGACAAGCTGATAACAATAAGCCGTGTGGGATAAAAAAAGAAAGGCTTCCGCAAAACCAAGCGGAAGCCTTTCTTATATGATCTTATTCCCACTCGATGGTGGCAGGTGGTTTGGAGCTGATGTCGTAGCAAACTCGGTTTACTCCGCGCACGTTGCGGATTATCTTGTTGCTAACCTCGGCCAGAAACTCGTATGGGAGCTTGGCCCAGTCGGCCGTCATGGCGTCGGATGATGTTACGGCGCGCAGTGCCACGGGGTTCTCGTAGGTGCGCTCGTCGCCCATCACGCCTACCGACTTAACGTCGGAGAGCAGTATGGCGCCTGCCTGCCAGATCTGGTCGTAGAGCGAAACCTCTATCTCGCCGTCCTTCATATCTGCCGGTACGCCGGCTGCCAGCACCTTGCGGGCCTCCTCGCCGGAGAGTTTGGTTTTCCACTCGCGCAGACCTTTTATATATATGTCGTCGGCCTCCTGAAGCACGCGTACCTTCTCGGGGGTGATGTCGCCGAGGATCCTGACGGCCAGTCCGGGACCCGGGAACGGATGACGTGTGATGAGGTGCTCGGGCATTCCCATTGAGCGGCCCACGCGGCGCACCTCGTCCTTGAAGAGCCACTTGAGCGGTTCGCAGAGCTTCAGGCCCATCTTCTCGGGGAGTCCGCCCACGTTGTGGTGGCTCTTTATCACCTTTCCTGTAATGTTCAGCGATTCTATTCTGTCGGGGTATATGGTGCCCTGAGCCAGCCACTTGGCGCCCTCTATCTTGCGGGCCTCGGCCTCGAAAACGTCTATGAAGCCCTTGCCTATGATCTTGCGTTTTTTCTCGGGTTCTGATACTCCGGCCAGCTCGCTGTAGAATTTCTGCGATGCGTCTACGCCCACCACGTTCAGGCCCAGGCACTCATAATCGCGGAGCACGTCGGTGAACTCGTTTTTGCGGAGGAGTCCGTTGTTTACGAAGATGCAGGTGAGGTTTTTGCCAATGGCCTTGTTGAGCAATACGGCGGCCACCGAGCTGTCCACGCCGCCAGAGAGGCCGAGGATTACCTTGTCGTTGCCTACCTGCTCGCGGAGCTCTTTTACTGTTGATTCCACGAAAACATCAGGGCTCCAGTCCTGATGTCCGCCGCAGATATCCACCACAAAGTTCTTGAGCAGCTGTGTGCCGTCTATGGAGTGGAACACCTCTGGGTGGTACTGCACGCCCCAGATTTTCTCGTTGTTGGCCTGATATGCGGCATATTTTACTGTGGATGTGGATGCTATAACGCGGAAACCCTCTGGCAGGGCTGTTATGGTGTCGCCGTGGCTCATCCATACCTGGCTGTTGGGCGCAAAGTCCTTCAGCAGCACGTTGCCCTCCTCCATGTATTCGAGGTTGGCGCGGCCATACTCGCGTGTGCCCTCGGATTCCACCTTTCCGCCAAATGTGTGGGCCATGAGCTGGGCTCCGTAGCAGATGCCGAGGATGGGGTATTTGCCACGTATCTCTGAGAAATCGATGTGGAAAGCGTCGTCGGCATATACGCTTAGCGGAGATCCCGACAGGATAACGCCAATGATGCTGGGGTCGTCCTTGGGGAACTTGTTGTAGGGCATTATCTCGCAGAATGTGTTTAGCTCCCTGACGCGGCGTCCGATGAGCTGGGTAGTCTGCGATCCAAAATCCAGGATTATTATTTTCTGCTGCATATTTATATGAAGTTTAATATTTATTTGGGGGTCAAAGGTAATGAAAAAAAACGAAAGAATTATTGAAAGTGCGCATTTTTTTTGTTTGTTAAATTTTCGTTTTTTTTGGAGGTTTTATTTGTCTATATCAAATATTGTTTCTACTTTTGCGATACTTAAATAACACATTAACCAAAATATTAACAAATCTTATGATGGAATGTATGGAAAATAAGAAGGTGTTGCAGGCTGGCAAGCATTACAAGTGCTTCTTGGTTTCCTATTGTCATGATTTTTGTTTAATCTGAGGCGCAAGTTTCTGTTTGTCAGGTCTCTGACAGCGTAGGCCTGCGCTTTTTGCGTATATATGTGTTATGTCAGACTATGGAAGATGCTCTGGTAGTCTTACCGGGCGTTTCTCCGCGTTCAGGATTTGTTTTTGATGTTTGATCCGGTCCCAAACGTACAGGCTGATTGCCATACTTTGAGTGAGAGTAATGTTCTCACGCCACCCGTAAAGGAGGCTTTACTCCGGAACGGGCAGACGATTTTCTATATCAAAAAATCAACCGACAATCCCAAATGGTTTGCCATCAGGGCCACGCAGAAGCGGGGTCAGAAGGTGGCCGATAGTCTGCAAGCCCTCCAGGACGATTCGCTCGACATATATTTCCCGATGCTGAAGCACGTGATGTACAGCAACGAGGATTTCGACAATCCCACAAAGAAGATAGTGGATGTGCCAGTGGACCCCAACCTCCTTTTCGTAAGAACCACTACCGACCGCATGCTCTACTATCTCTACGACGACCTCAGGCCCCAGATAAAGGGCTTTACACCTTATTATAATCACTGCATAGTAAATTCGTTTGGCAGGAACGATCTTCTGGTGGTTCCTGATGTTCAGCTGCAATCGTTCCGCATCATCGTGGAATCGGGCAATGAGAATATCATCCTTAACGAGAGCATCAGCCCCGATTATCTTAATGGCGACCGCGTGGTGGTGACGGGCGGCCCTTTCGCCGGCGTACACGGCGTGGTGGTGAAATACAAGCATCAGAAGCGTGTGATAGTTCAGCTGGACGGCATAGGCGTGTACGGCACGTCGTATGTTCCGAAGGACTGGCTGCGGAAGGTGTAGGGGGTGAATCCGCAGGCTCGCAAGCGTAGCCAGCGGTTATTCATGGGACGCCTCTTCGAGGCTAGGGGGGCAAACACGAATTACCATAAATTATCACGAATTATCAGAAATTAATTTTTCTGTTTTTTAACTTCTTATTATATTTGCGGATGAATTATAATAGATAGAATTATGTTGGCAACCGCAGATATATCAGTTAATACTCTTGATAAGCAGCTTGTTGCTTTTTGGGATATGTTGCAGACTATTGATGAGTCTGTGCAGAGAGGTATTTTTGACAAGCTTCAGGTTAAATATAAGAAGAATAATAAGGTTTCCGCAATTGCTTCAAAGTTTCTGAGTAAAATTGAGGAAATGGAGTCTCTTGAGGAAGATTGGAATGACGAGGGTGCTCCTGCAATAAATGCTATTGCCATTGAGAATGCGAGGTATCTTGTGAATCATCTTTCTAATCCTGTTTTGGAATCCAATCTTAAATTGTTCCCTACTGAGACAGGTGCAGTAAGTTTCAAGTTGGCTAATAACAAAGGCACTCTAAGATTGGAACTTGGAGATGGTTTGATGTCTTATTATGTAAGTCTGTCTGACAAGGAGGCCGAACACCACTCTTTTGAGGCTTGGAATACAGAAAATATCCATACATTGATTGAATCTTTTAATAAATTGGTGTAATGGATAGTTTAGATGAATTGGAAGTCTCTGAGGATGAGAAGATTATCAGATATATTCTCTCTCCCAAACATATTGATGCAGAATCAGGTGAACTGATTGATAACTTTATAACACTACGGCAAGAGGAGGACGGTGTTTCCTGTATTAGATTCGAAATCCTTGGAAGCAAGGAGATTGCAATTACTGATGGCAATGCTTTTGCCGAAGTTTACAACCGACCAAAGAAAAACGGACAGTTACCCAAGAATCTTCAATCGTTATTTGGATGGGGATATTGGACAGCTAATCAGATTTTGGATTTAAACAGGGATGTCATTTCTTTATCTGTAGATCCTTCACGAAACTGTCATGTGTTGATTAAGTTTAATGTTGATGGCGATTGTGTGAAGGGTTTGGTAAAAGATGCTGCTATACTTGAATTGTTCGATAGGATTCAAGAAGTGATGCAGATAGAGAGGATTTGAGGGGGCGGCAGGGAATCTCTGGTCAAGCAATGTCTTGTGAGTCTATGAAAGCCGGTGGTCTGCCCGCAAGTATTATTGCGAAATATACAGGATTGTCGGAGGAAGAGATTGAGGGGTTGTAAGGGATTGTTTGTAGAGATGCGGCCTTGTCACTTCTTTCTGAGGGTACGAATTAGCGGATACTTTTAGATTTATCAGTAATTACCTATCACGCCAGACCTGCGGTCTTCGGCGTAATAGGTTAAGCAAGATGGCGTCTTCCAGACGCGGGGTGTGTTGAGATAAGTGGTAAAGAGTTTTTTTTTCTAAGAGGAATTTTCAAAATATATAGAATTTGTAGAGACGCGGCTCTGCCACGTCTTGGGGTGAAAACACGAATTACCGTGAATTAACACGAATTATCAGAAATTATTTTAGGTTTTTAATATATTTTCCAATGAGAGATTTCAAGGATATTAAGATAGCAGTTGCAGGTACTGGTTATGTGGGTCTTAGCATCGCAACATTGTTGGCTCAGAAGCATCAGGTGACTGCTGTTGATGTGGTGGCCGAGAAGGTTGAGAAACTCAACAACAAGATTTCGCCTATTCAGGACGATTATATTGAGAAGTATCTTGCAGAGAAGCCTTTGCAGCTGACCGCAACTCTCGATGGAGCATCTGCTTACAAGGATGCTGATTTCGTGGTAATAGCCGCGCCTACAAACTACGATCCTGTCAAGAACTATTTCGATACCACTCACGTAGAGGAGGTTATTGATTTGGTTTTGGAGGTTAATCCTGATGCCGTGATGGTGATAAAGTCAACCATCCCAGTAGGCTATACAAGAAATCTCTATGTAAAATATGCTCAGAAGGGCGTTAAGAAATTCAATCTTCTTTTCTCGCCTGAGTTCCTGAGAGAGAGCAAGGCTCTTTACGACAATCTCTATCCATCGAGAATCATCGTGGGATTCCCAAAGATGATTGACAATCCCGAGTTTGCCGAGGAGAATGAGAGTATCAGCAAGATTGCTGATATAAGTTTCTTGGAATCAGCCGCAAAAACCTTCGCAGCACTTCTTCAGGAAGGCGCCATAAAGGAAGATATCGACGTTCTCTTTATGGGAATGAAGGAGGCAGAGGCAGTAAAGCTTTTCGCCAATACTTATCTTGCATTGCGCGTAAGCTATTTCAACGAGCTTGATACATACGCCGAGGTTAAAGGTCTTGACTCACAGGCAATTATTCAGGGCGTTGGCCTCGATCCAAGAATCGGAACACATTATAATAATCCATCCTTCGGCTACGGCGGTTACTGTCTGCCCAAGGACACAAAGCAGCTTCTCGCCAACTATGCCGACGTTCCCCAAAATATGATGACCGCCATAGTGGAGAGCAACCGCACCCGCAAGGACTACATTGCCGACGCCGTTCTCCGCAAGGCCGGCTGGTACGATTACAGCACCAACAATCAGTTCTCCGGTCAGAAGGATCAGGTAACAATAGGCGTTTACCGCCTTACCATGAAATCCAATTCCGACAATTTCCGTCAGTCGGCCATCCAAGGCATCATGAAGCGCATCAAGGCCAAAGGTGCAAATGTTATCATCTATGAACCGACATTGGAGAATGCTTCTTCGTTTTTTGGAAGTTTGGTGGTGAATGATTTGGATTCTTTTAAGGCTCAATCGCAAGCGATTATCGCCAATAGGTATGATGAGTGTCTGGAGGATGTGAAGGAGAAGGTGTATACGAGGGATATTTTTGGAAGGGATTAAAATAATTTTGCTATATCGGTAATTGTTTATATTTTTGCTCTAAACAAATAAATACGTATTTATCATGGCATATAATGTTGAGGATATAGCAGAAAGACTGCTTAAGTGGGCTGATTTTG
>JAKSLV010000081.1 GCA_024401025.1 Bacteroidales bacterium | reverse complement strand
ATAATAATATCAGGTGTGTTGGGATGGGCCGTAAATTTAATATAATTACGAAATCCGAATTACGAATTACGAATGCGCGGATTGCGTTGTGGCAATTCGAAAATCGAAAATCAAAAATCAAAAATCAAAAATCAAAAATCAAAAATGTTTCTTATTCTCGATATCGACGGAACTCTTACAAACAGTAAGAAAGAGATTTCTCCAAAAACCTTGGAGGCTTTGATAAAAATGCAGGAGCGTGGCCACAGGATTATCCTTGCCACAGGTCGTCCGACATACGGCGTCAAGTGGATTTGGGACGCCCTGAAACTCAACGAGTTTGGCGGATATGTACTCAGTTTCAACGGCGCGCGCACCATCAACACCAAGACTATGGAGGTGGTTTTCCAGCAGGAATTTCCAAGCGCGCTGATACCTGAGCTGTATCAGTATGCATCGGAAAAACAGATTGGCATTATCTCCTACGAGGACGGCGACGTGCTGGTGGGCACCGATATGGACAAGTATATCGGCAAGGAAATGATGCTGAACCGCATGCGCGGACGTATGGTTCCCAACTTTGTGGAATACATCAATTTCCCCGTCAACAAGTGCCTGATGACCTGCGATCCCGATAGGGCTGTGGAGGCAGTATCAGAACTCTCCGCCAAATACGACGGACAGATAAGCGTTTACCGCAGCGAGCCTTTCTTTGTGGAGCTGATGCCGCTGGGTGTCGACAAGGCCGCATCCTTGGACAAGCTTTTCAAGATGGAAGGCATCCGCAAGGAGGACACCGTGGCCTGTGGCGACGGATTCAACGACATATCCATGATTCAGTTTGCCGGGGTAGGAGTGGCCATGAAAAACGCCCAGCCTCAGGTAAAGTGCGCATCAGATTTCGTTACACACTTCACCAACGACGAGGACGGCCTTCTGGAGGTAATCGAAAAATGGTTTAATTAATGTGCCAAACAAATACGAAAAATGAAGAAAATATTATTCCTGATACTTACGCTGCTGATGTGTGGCGCTGCCATGGCTCAGAATCTTGAGGATGTTATCTATCTGAAATCTGGCGGCGTGGTGCGCGGCACTCTCATAGAGCAGGTGCCGAGTGTAAAGATAAAGACAGCATCAGGAGACCTGATGACCATACAATCTGACGACATCGACCACATAGCGCAGGAGGCCAAGCGGAATTCCGGCACGGTGGCGGGTGCCGAGATTAATATGTATCAGCAATCGGGCCTTGGCATGGATGGCGGCAATGCCAGACGCAGGAAGACGCTTCCGGATCTTGGACATGGCCTGAGGCTGTTGACAGCAGCATCAGCCATGATACGCCCAAACAAATACAACTGCAGCGGCATAAGCGTGGATGTATCGATGGGCATGCAGTTCTCCAATCTGTATGTGGGGGCGGGCCTATCCGACGAGATCCTGCTCGACTACTGGTATTACGGTTTCCTGGACGAGGTGCCAGTGCCGGTGGCGCAGATGCCCGTGTTTGCCCATGCTAGGTATGATGCCAAGCTGGGCGACAGATCGGCCATGGCTGATATCAGGCTGGGATATTCGATGACCGTGGATGAGTATGTGGACTATTCGGGCCTGTACATAAATCCCAGCGTGGGGTACAGGATGGGCAAGATTACCGTGGCCCTCGGCATGGAGATGGTGAAACTGAACAAGGAGTGGAGTTTTACTGTGCTGAGTGCCAGCGGAAACCTGGAGGAAAAGGAGGTGAAGTTTCAGAAATCCATCCAGCTGAGGCTTACATTGGAGTGGGGTGGTAGAAACTGATAGCCAATGTGCAAGCAAATAATGAAAATCTAACAGAAACATAACGAAATATATTTCCGTATTACAAAAATTGTTACTACTTTTGCGCAAATAAATTTTCAAATAATCTTTATGGTTTAATAATTTAAAACTTTATCTAAATTGAAACAAGAGCCCGAGGGTATCATTGCGCTACAGGACATCACCAAGCAGTTCGAGGACGGCAAGGTTGTGCTCAATGATATAAATTTGAACATCAAGCGTGGAGAGTTTGTCACGCTTCTTGGACCATCAGGTTGTGGTAAAACCACATTATTACGTATTATTGCCGGATTCGAGAATCCTACAGCCGGCAAAGTTTTCCTCAACGGCGAGGACATCACCGCCGTACCGCCACACAAGCGCCCAATGAACACTGTTTTCCAGAAGTATGCGCTTTTCCCACATCTCGACGTTTACGAGAACGTAGCTTTCGGCCTTAAGCTGAAGCACGAGAAAACTGCCGACATCGATCGTCAGGTTGTGGACGCATTGCATCTGGTGGGCCTCGATGGTTTTGAGGACAGAAACATCAACAGCCTCTCCGGCGGCCAGCAGCAGCGCGTGGCCATTGCGAGAGCAGTAGTTAACAAGCCAGAAGTGCTTCTGCTCGACGAGCCTCTTTCGGCTCTCGACCTCAAGCTCCGCAAGGAAATGCAGCTGGAGCTCATGAGAATGCACAAGGAGCTGGGAATCACGTTTATCTTCGTGACCCACGACCAGGAAGAGGCGCTCACTATGAGCGACACCGTGGTGGTGATGAACGATGGCGTTATCCAGCAGCAGGGCACTCCAAAGTTCATCTACGAGGAGCCGGTGAACACTTTTGTGGCCGACTTTATCGGAGAGAGCAACATCATCGAGGGCAAGATGCTGGCCGACTACAAGGTGCAGTTCTTTGGCAAGGATGTGGAATGCGTCGACAAGGGATTTGCCGAGGGTCAGCCTATACACGTCATCATCCGCCCCGAGGACATCAAGCTCTCCAAGAACATGGAGGTGGGCATCTGGCACGGCAAGGTGCTTGAGAGCATCTACAAGGGCATCCATTACGAGATGATGATAGAGGTGGCCCCGGGATGCGTGCTTCAGTGCCAAAACTACGTAAACTTCGAGCCGGGCTCGGAGTGCAGTGTTGATATTCTTCCTACAGACCTTCATGTGATAGCAAGAAATGAATAAGATTATCGATTTCATCGGGCAGCGCAAGTCTTGGGCTATCCCGTATGCAATTGTGATGCTTATTTTCATAATTGCGCCATTGTTTATTGTGGCCTGGTACGCTTTTCAGGATGGCGATGCCACTTCTCTGCATCAGTTCGAGAAGTTTTTCAATTCCGACGACAGCACCGACTTCAATACTTTCATATATTCCATAGGCATAGCCATGATCACCACCATTGTGTGTATCCTTGTGGGTTATCCTGCCGCCTATTTCATGGCCGACAAGCAGTTTAAGACTCCCCAGGTGATGGTGCTGCTGTTTATCCTGCCTATGTGGATCAACCTCCTCCTAAGAACTCTGGCCACAGTGGCCCTGTTCGACTTCCTGCATCTGGATCTCGGCGAGGAGGCCCTCATTTTCGGTATGGTATACAACTTCCTGCCGTTTATGATCTATCCTATCTACAACACTCTCCAGAAGATGGACCCATCGCTCAACGAGGCCGCCCGCGACCTTGGAGCCACTCCGGCCCAGGTGTTCTGGAAGGTGATTCTCCCTCTCTCGATGCCGGGCGTATACTCGGGCATCCTGATGGTTTTCATGCCTACTATCTCTACATTCGCCGTTTCGGAGCTTCTCACTATGAACAACATCAAGCTGTTCGGTACTGTTATTCAGGATAATATGAACACAGGTCTCCTGAACTATGGTTCGGCCCTGTCGCTCATACTCCTTATCATTATTGGTATCTCATCATTATTTGGAGGCAAAGACGACAAATGAAAAAGTTAATAGCAAACGGATACCTTTGGGCCCTGATGCTCATAATGTATTCACCCATATTCATCATTCTCATATTCAGCTTCACCGACGCCAAAGCATTGGGCAGCTGGCATGGTTTCACCATCGACCTCTACGCCAACCTCTTCAAGGGTGAGGCGGGCCCGTCGCTCAACAGCGCCATACTCACCACCTTTATAGTGGCATTCGTGAGCGCCATACTCAGCACCGTGCTTGGATCGCTGGCAGCCATAGGCATCTACAACATGAGGCCTGCGCAGCGCAGGATGATGAACTTCGTAAACCAGATTCCTATGATCAATCCTGATATCATCACAGGTATCTCGATTTTCCTTCTCTTTGTGGCTCTTGGCCTTCCAAGGGGCTATGTATCAGTAACCTGCGCCCACGTGGCTTTCTGTATGCCATACGTGGTGCTCTCTGTGATGCCAAGGCTCATGAAGATGAACCCCAACCTCTACGAGGCCGCCATCGACCTGGGTGCCACACCGTTTATCGCCCTCAGGAAGGTGATTTTCCCAGAGCTGAAGCCCGGCATGCTGTCCGGTTTCATTCTGGCGCTCACCCTCTCCATCGACGATTTTGCGGTAACACTCTTCACCAAGGGCAGCGACGGTATCAACACCATCTCTACCTTCATCTACAACGATGCCCGCAAGGGTGGTCTTACTCCAGAGCTGAGGCCGCTGTTCTCTATTATTTTCATAACAATTCTGGTGCTCCTGATTATCCTTAATCTGAGAACCGCTAAACAAACCGCCAACAAGAAATGAAAAAGCTGTTTCTGATTCTTACATTGGCGATGATGGTAGTATCATCTGCCATGGCGCAAAACAATTACGACCGCGCCCATACTCTCAAGATCTATACCTGGAATGACTACACAGATATGGACTTGATTCCAGAATTCGAGGAATGGTACGAGAAGATGACCGGCGAGCCTGTCCACATTGTGTATCAGACCTTTGATATCAACGAGTACATGCTTACCGAGATAGAGGAGGGCCATGAGGACTACGACGTGGTTTGCCCATCGGAGTACATCATAGAGCGTATGATAAAGAAGGGGCTCTTGACAAAGATTGACACCAACTTTGTGGAGGGAGTAACCAACAATCTCCACAACACCGCGCCATTCATCAAGAACCTGATGCGTCAGATGAGCGACAGCGTTGACGTTCTCGACTACGTATCGCCCTACGTTTGGGGTACCACAGGTTTCCTCTACAACTCGGCCTTCGTAGACAAGGAGGAGGTAAAGAGCTGGGGAGCATTGCTGAACCCAAGATTCAAGGGCCAGATATACATCAAGGACGCCTTCCGCGACGGATACTCGGTGCTTATCCAGTATGCCAAGCGCAAGGAGATAGCCGCCGGCACCGCCGACCGTCAGCAGCTTGCCTGCGACCTCACAGCCGAGAACCTCCAGGCCGTGGAGGACGTGCTTAAGGAGGCCAAGCCTCAGATAGCAGGCTGGGAGGCAGCTTTCGGAAAGGAGCGTATGTGTCAGGGCAAGGTTTGGCTCAATCTCACCTGGAGCGGCGACGCCGCCTGGGCCATCGACGAGCAGGACGAGGGCGTTGACCTCCAGTACATTGTACCCGAGGAAGGCACCAACGCCTGGATGGATGCATACGTGATTCCTATCTACGCCAAAAACCCCAAGGCCGGAGCATACTTCATCAACTTCCTGAACACTGGCGACCACGCCGTACGTAACATGAACGCATCAGGATACGTGTCATGTGTGGGCGTGCCAGAGGTTTTGGAGGCCATGCAGGACAGCGCCTACGACTACGTGGACGCGTCATATTTCTTTGGTCCTGAGGCCAGCCACGTGCGCCTAAACCACGTTCTCTATCCCGACAAGAGCGTTATCGACCACACCATCCTGATGCACGACGCAGGAAGCGAGGCTGAGGCTCTCGTGGAGATGTGGAGCCGCGCCAAGGGTGACTACCTTACATGGAAGATGATAGTATTCGAGATAGTTGTTTTTGGAGCGCTGATATTCTTCCTTATCTGGCGCCGCTGGCAGATGCACCGCCGCCGTCAGATGCGTAGGGAGCGCCTTAAGCAGCTTAATGATATTGCCTCAGCAAAGGCATAAACGAGGATACTCCTGTTAAATATCAAACGTCCGTCAGCGATTCTTAAAAAAGGTAGCCGGCGGACGTTTCTTTTTTCATTAAACCTTATCAATATTATTACGTCAAAAAAATCAAAATCCAACGTGAATTCGATGATATAAAATATGAAAGAAATCAACGGTATGCCATTGCGCCGTGCTGGCAAAAGCGGCGTTCTTCTTCCTGCCATAAGCCTTGGTCTTTGGCACAATTTCGGCTCGGTGGATGATCAGGACGAGGCCGAGAGAATGATAATCCACGCCTTCGACAAGGGCATCATCCACTTCGACCTGGCCAACAACTACGGTCCCGTGCCCGGCAGCGCTGAATCAAATTTCGGACGCATCCTAAAGAAAAACCTGTCCGCCCACCGCGACGAGATGTTCATATCCTCCAAGGCAGGTCACGATATGTGGCCCGGTCCATACGGCGATTTCTCAAGCAGGAAAAACCTCATAGCCAGCTGCAATCAGAGCCTCAGGCGCACCGGATTGGAATATTTCGATATTTTCTACTCTCACCGCTACGATGGCGTTACACCCGTGGAGGAAACCATGCAGGCCCTCATCGACATTGTTCGTCAGGGCAAGGCCCTCTACGTGGGCATATCGAAATATCCCGTCGATAAGCAGATAGAGGCTTACCGTATTCTCCGCGAGGCCAAGGTTCCTTGTCTGCTTAGTCAGTACAAATACAATCTGGAGTGCCGAAGCGAGGTGGAAGGCGGCATCATCGCCAACGCCGCCGGAGAGGGCTCGGGCTTTGTATCGTTCTCGCCGCTCAATCAGGGACTTCTCACCAACAAATACTTGAACGGCATTCCCGAAGGCTCACGCGCAGCCCGTCCCGACGGTTTCCTGCAAAAAGAGCAGGTTACAGCCGATGTTGTGGAGACCTCAAGAAAACTTAACGAGATAGCCCAA
Source organism: Bacteroidales bacterium (assembly GCA_024401025.1). GTDB lineage: Bacteria > Bacteroidota > Bacteroidia > Bacteroidales > UBA3824 > UBA3824. The sequence continues at coordinate 5,326 of JAKSLV010000081.1, read as the reverse complement.
AAGCGCGGTCAGACTTTGGCCCAGATGTCGCTCTCGTGGCTCTTGAACGATCCCAGAATGACCAGCGTAATCATCGGCACACGAAACGTTAGGCAGATGGACGACAGCCTTGCCTGCCTCCAGAATCTCAGCTTCTCAGCCGAGGAGCTGGCCGAGATTGATGAGGTAACAAGAGGTTATTAAAAATCAGAGTCTTGGGAGTTGTTTCCATAATAATTAATATCAATATCTCCTACGGTTCTAATCGGAGTTTTCAGCTTGATGGTGCCCTCGGTAACGGTTTCTATGGCAAAGATGCCGAGGCCACCATTGATATTGCTTTTCAGGACCACAGGCTCCACGAATGACGACTCGCTCCAATCTAGGTCTATCTGATTGCTGCGTCCGTGGAGATACATATATTCCTCGTCGCTCATGGCAAATATCTGATAATAAATACTTTCCTCGTGATTTTTTTCGTAGAGGATTATTCTTGGCTTGTATATCAGGTGAGAATACCCTTCCTCGTCGAAATAATATTCGTCTTCCCCGTCATCCTCAATATAATGATGCAACTCCCTGAATTTGCGTTTGTATAGCCATTCCTGGTCTCCATAGTATGAGCCGTAGCCTTTTCCCCACATGGGATTGTCCCACCAATCCTGCGGTCTTACATAGAACGATACGGTGTATGCGCCGTTTTTGAAATACTGAGATCCCACCATTCTGTAGTGGTTGTAGTAATAAGTCTCCATGCTTATGAATTCGTCGTCCTCCACTGGCACATAGCCCTTGCCGTCGGTGAGGGCAGGGTCTTCCTTTACCTCCAGACTCACGTTTCTGTTTGTGGCGATAGAGTCAGGGTAATCAAATAATTTCTCGTATGTATGATAGTCTGCCGAAACCAATCCGCAAATCTCGTCCATCTGGTGACCGGCAAGCAGACGGCAGTTTACGGGTTTGTCGGCATTGTTTTTCAGCTGAAGCGCAATCCTGTAGTATTCCTCGGCCTCCTGGTTGTAGAGCGAGGTTACGGTTCTAAGTGTGTCGAATCCTGATACTTCCACAGGCATAGGCACTTCAGTCTCGGCCCATACAGAAGAGTTTGCTGATGCTGACGATACCTCCAGACGCACCTTGTCGCCGGGATTGAATTTGGAATTCAGCTTGTAAGAATATTGGTTCAAGTTTACATTACACTTGTTGTCGCTGACTGTTTCCTTCAGCTCGCCGTTGATGTATATTTTTACCACAGCATCAGAAAGAGCCTCTACCTTGTCGGCGTTTTTGTAATAGCAGTAAATCTTGTTGTCGGTGCCGGCGGTGTTGAGAATTCCAAATACGGCCAGCTGCTTGTCGTTGGAGAAATCTATCTCGTCTATTATCTCCTCGCAGGCGGTAAATGCAATGCAGAGGATTGATATCAAATATATTATTGATTTTTTCATTTGTGTTTAGAATTTAAAAGTGTAAGAGAACGAAGGCAGTATCGGCAGAATTGTTATCTTGTTGATGTAGTATCTGTCCCGCCTGAAACTGTCGTCCCATTCCTCGCTCAGATAAACCCAGTCGGGATTTTTGTGGTTGTAGACATTCATTACAGATAGGTTCCAGATGGCCTCGCCGTGTTTCTTCTGCTTGTGGAAATTGAAACCCACATTAAGTGCGTGGCTGGCAGGCATCTTGTAATTGTTTCTGCCGTCGTATCTTGGAATGGTTTCGATATAGCCTTGGTAATGAACTGGATCTATATACGAATTCTCTCCGCCCCATATACCTATATGAGAGGAAACCACGTCGTTGCCCACTGCCACGGTGCTTCTGGCACCCGACATAAGATTCCATTCGGCGTTGAAGTCGATTTTCTCGCTCAGCTTGTAGCTGAGGGTGATGTTTACGCAGTGGCGACGGTCGTATTTGTAGGGGAACTTGTCGCCGTTGTTTATGGTTCCGTCAGCAAACTGGCGGTCGGTCTTTGATATTGTGTAATTGGCCCAGCCGGTAAGCTTGCCGATTTTTTTCTCTGCCATCAGCTCCAGTCCGTAGCTGTTGCCTGTGCCCATCTCCACCTTGTCTTGCCAGTTGGTTACAGAGCCCATCGCGCTCATGCCGTCCCGGTATTCCAGCAGGTTTTTCGATTTCTTGTAATACAACTCGCTCGTCAGCTCCCAGCCCTTGAAACCCATGTAATACGCTCCCACAGAATAGTGGAAAGCCTTCATTGGCTCTATGCGCTTGGTGACCGGCACCCAGAGGTCGGTAGGCATCACGAGGCTCGACGACGACAGCATGTGCACATACTGCTCCATCATGCTGAATCCGGCCTTTATCCTCCAGTCCTGATGTGGCACACAGCTTAGCGATATGCGTGGCTGAGCCGAGAAATATGTTTTCTCTTCCACAATGTATGTGCTCAGATGTACTCCCACGTTGGCCTGGAGGGCACTGCAGATGGGGAAATCGTCCTCCACGTAGAGGTTTATCTCCTGCGATGTTATCTTGTTTGGCGATATTTTCTGTGTGGTGTCAATTTTCTGGTCGTAGTAGTTTTCCTTGTATTTCAGGGTCTGTACATCTGGCCTGAAAACGTGCTGGCAAATGGACGCTCCAAATTTGGCCTGATGCTTGGGCGCAATGTGGAAATCGAAGTCGGCAAGGGCGCTGTAGTCCCTTATCTTGCTGTGGTAGTCGCTGTCCACTGTGGATTCCACTATAGAGTTGAAGCTGGTGTATTTGTCGTAGCTGTGGTTGCTGATACTGCTCAGATAGCCCGTGTATGCTATTGTAGTGTTTAGGAACAATCGAGGGGCAAGCACGGTATTCAGCCTCATGGTGGCCAGTGTGTTGCCCCATTTCTGTTTCATATCCGATTCGTCGTAATTGTATTCGTATTCGTCTTTGAAAGAGATTTTCATGAAATCGCGGCCGTTGTATATCGAGAAATAGAAACGGCACTTGTCGCTGAACTTGTGGTTTAGCTTGGCGGTAAGGTCATAGATTCCGAATCCTACCTTGGTGTCGTCTTCCATGAAAGGTTTTATCAGCCAGTCGAGATAACTTCGGCGGGCTGATACTGCGAACGATGTCCTGTCCTTGATGATTGGGCCCTCGAAGTTGAGGTGCGATGTCAGCAATCCTATCGAAAACGATCCGTAGTATTTCTTCATGTCGCCGTCCTTGGTGCGCACGTCCACGATGGATGAGAGCCTGCCGCCGAATCTTGCCGGGAAACCGCTCTTGTAGAAATCCACGTGCTTGATGGCCTCGGCCTGGAACACCGACATGAAGCCGAAAACGTGGTTTACGTTGTACAGAGGCATTCCGTCGAGGAGAAACAAATTCTGGTCGGGGTCGCCGCCGCGCACGTGGATTCCGCAGGTTCCAGTCATTCCGGCCTGGACTCCCGGCAATGCCTGGATGGTTTTCAGGAGGTCGGGCTCGCTGAGGAGCACGGGCATGTTTCTCACGATATCGAGCGGAACGGTGGACGCGCCCATTCTTGTGGACTTTACGCCTACCTCGGGGCGGTTGTCGGTAACAACCACTTCCTCTATTTCCACGCTGGGCGTAAGTCTTGCAACTACCATAGTATCAGCGGCAAGAGAAAGCCTGATGCTGAAAGTCTCGTAACCCACGTACGAGAAACAGACAGTCTGCTCGCCGTCGGAAAGTTTAAGGCTGTAGTAGCCATACTCGTTGGAGGTGGTGCCCTTTTGTGTTTCGGGATTGTAAATGTTGGCCGATATCAGCGACTCGCCTGTCTGCGCATCGTAGATGTGGCCGTAGATTACGTGCTGCTGGGCGTGCGAGAGAGCCGCAACGCACAGCAGCGAAATTAATAGAAATAACTTCTTCATGTTAAAGATATGTGTTTTAATAGAAAATTTCGGCAAAGTTATATATAATTTCTTGATCGTAATGTTAAATTTGGGTAATTTTTGATGGGGTGCGGTGGAGACGGACCATGGTCCGTCTCTACGGATATTCGTCCGATATATGTTTGTTGCGATTTCTGTGTTTGTTGCGTAGGAGACGGACCATGGTCCGTCTCCACGGATTTTTCCGTCCGATATATGTTTGTTGCGATTGCGTGCTTGTTGCGGAAGAGACGGACCATGGTCCGTCTCTACGGATTTTCCCGTCCGATATATGTTTGTTGCGATTTTGTGTTTGTTGCGGTAGAGACGGACCATGGTCCGTCTCTACGGATTCCCTACATATGATCTATATTGTCATTGTCAGGGTGAAAACGATCTTCTTTCCAATTGATTACATTGTTGGTAATATAATTATTCACCACGCAATGTAAATTGTTGTCGAATATTTTTTTCTCATAAAAACGAGTTTGCCAAGCAAATGTAATGTCATGTCTTTTGGCGAATTTTGTTGTTTGTTCCTTGATTCTTCCGATTGCAATTGATAGATTTGATTTGCAGAGACTGATTTCTTGGTATGATTTGTTTTCGATAGTTCTGTCGATATTATGCCTGCGGTATTTGCCATCTATCGTAAGTAATATGTGTACGTGATTGGGCATTATCACATAGTTGATGATGTTTATATACGGATATTTGTTCTTTATGTTTATAATCTGATGTTCGATAAAAGTTCCTGTGCATGATTTAAACATTATATTATTCTCAATAATCCCAAGGTAGTTTTTACGGTATTGAGTGCAGAAAGTTATAAAGAATTCTCCTGAGTCGTAATCAATCTTTTGTGATCTGGCAGTTTCGATGCGGTATTTGTTATTAAACAGTTCGTCGTTGTTGGCGTTTTTCATTCAGGTATTTATTGGTGGTTTTAACTAGAATCGCTGTAGAGACGGACCGCGGTCCGTCTCTACGACAATTCTGGATTGTAAAAATGATATTGAAATAAGACGGACCTTGGTCCGTCTCCACAGGCACAATCCGATTGGTATTTTTTATTAATTTATGGAACCGTATGCAAGTTTTGCCGTAGAGACGGACCATGGTCCGTCTTAATATATGGCAATATTCCCATATAATGTCATTAACCCATAATAGGTAAATGCAATATTCCCATATAAGGAGACGGACCGCAGTCCGTCTCTACGGCCCTTCTTTGTGTATTTATTTCCTGCTCTCGAGAATTGCCTTGCTCTTCTCAGGTGTTACGATGCCGAACTCGCCGAGGTTGCTCTTGCGCTCCACGAAACGGTTGTAGATGGTGTCGATAACGTCCTGACCGATGCCGTAGTCGCTGAGGCGGGTCTTGATGCCGAGGCTCTGGAAGAATTCCTCAGTCTTGGCGATAGCCTTGTCGATAATCTGGTCGTCGGTGCCGTCGGTGATGTTCCAAACGTTCTTGGCGTACATGAGGA
>JAKSLV010000080.1 GCA_024401025.1 Bacteroidales bacterium | reverse complement strand
CGAGATTGAAGCAATCAACAACAATTTTGCCAGCAAGTATCTGACTATTTTGCCCAACAAGGATGATTTTGCCAAATTACTCAGCAATTAAAAGCCAACTTCCAATAATTTTTTCTTATCTTTGCACAAACTAAAATACACTATGTTATGAGAAGAATTATCCTGTTATTTGCCATAATGATCTCCGCAGCTTTCGTTGCCGTGGCGCAGAATAGCAATATGGAGATTGTGTTCAATTTCGATAAGTGCGAGTACTTTGTCTCTGCCACTGGGCACCACGAGGTGGAGCAGGTGTTTTACCAGAGTCAGCCTCAGGGATTCGATAAATTTTGGGAGAAGCGCAAGGCCGAGCTCTGTGGCGTGTTCCAGAATGCCGCCAACCAGTCTGCCAACGGAAAGTACCTCTTGGGCGGATACATCAACTCGCCATACTACGTGGTGGTGAACGTGCAGCAGCTGGATCCCGACGGCGAGTTGGAATGTGTTGTAAAGGTGCTGCGCCGCGCTGCCGAGGGCGAATACGAGCCCACCATAGCCGAGTACGAGATTGGCGCCAATGGCGGAAAGTCTCATCTCTACGACAACATCTCCTCTGAGGGATTCCGAAAGGCCGGATTCAAGTTTGGCAAGCAGATGCTGAAGTACCGACCTGTAAGATAGAAGAAAAAAATTACCAAACAACTCAATAATTACAAGAAAAAATGAAAAAGTATTTATTTGCATTACTCATCTCCCTGCTGTCGATGGCTGCCATGGCGCAGGACAGCACAGCAGTATCAGCTGCCGGCAATCAGAACCTTGGCGAGGGCAAGGTGGAGAAACTCTATTACAAGGCCAAGAAGATGCCTACCAACTGCATCAAGGCCAAAAACAAGAGCGACAGCTACATCCGTCAGGTTACTGTGGTTCTCTATGATAAGTACAACCACATGCGCCAGGCCGTTCAGATTTCCAACATCCGCCCCCACAAGAAGGAGAAGGTGGATTACATCAACCTGACTCGCATGCTCAGGACTTGGGGCAAGCAGCTGGATTCCAAGAACTTCGACCTCGTGGTGGAGATCGACCTCACACCCGGCTTCGAGATCCTATCCACTCAAGACAGGCACAACAATCTCGTAATCAACATCATCGACAAGGGCGCCTGGAAATAACGTTCCATACGCCTAATGATAAAAAAATTGGCGGGCCTCCGGTTTTCTTACGGAAGCCCGCCATTTTTATGCGGTTATGTTGTTCGTGAGTATCAGGGTGGAGAAACTACTCCTCGCTGGCCTCCTCTACGGCCTCGCGGCCCTTGCTGATAGTCTCGTTGATCTTCTTGGAAGCCTCGCGCATCTCGTTGAGAGCCTTCTCGTCGGCCTTCGACATCTTCACGATCTCGGCGTTGAGGTCCTGGATGTTGGTGAGGTAGCAGGCCAGGTTGGTCTTGGCGTTCTCCAGCTCCTTGGCGTACGAGAGGTAGTCCTTGTCCTGTACGGTCTTTACGAAAATCTGGCCCTCGTTGCCGCCTAGGCTTACGGTGTACTCCAGATACTTGTCGCTGGCCTTGCTGGAAAGATCAGAGAGCTTTACGCAGTTGGCCTTGGCCAGGTCGATGAGGCTGTATACATTACCGATCTTGAGGCGGAGGTCGGTGTTCTCGATAAAGTTACCGTTGGCTATGAAGTTCTCCTCTATCCAGCGGTCCTGCTGCATGAAGTCCTGTGTGTAGAAAGTCTCTCCGAGGTCCTCGAGCACGCTGGTCTCGGGGGCGTAGTTTTCGTCGCCAAACTGGTTGAAACAATCGCTGTGGTACTCTATCCACTCCAGCTTGTCCTCTATCTGCTTCTCGTAGTTCTCGAGGTTGTTTATGGTGGCCACTATTATCTTCTGATAATTCTCGGCCTTGTCGGCGTCTTCCTTGGCCTTGTCTACCAGGAGACCGATTACGATACCTATCGCTGTCGCGATGATGGTGTTGATAGCGTCAATTGAGAGTTTCTTCCAATTGAGGTTTTCCTTAAATGAATTTTCTTCTGCCATTTTTTTGTATGAATTTTTGTTTTATTATTTATTCGCCTTTTGGATGTAATCCTGATGCTGATTCCATAATTCTTTTTGCGGCTTTCCCCGTTTCTATCTATACATTACACGGTCTAGAGCTGGTTGTAGTCGCAAGTGAGAATCTGCTGGGCCTTGCTGATGTCGCCTGTTGTAAGACCCAGCTTCAGCCACCTCATACGCTGCTGTGATGTTCCGTGGGTAAACTCCTTGGCGTTCACGGTTCCGCGGGCCGATTTCTGCAGGTAGTCGTCGCCAATCTGATGAGCGCACTCTATGGCCTCCTCCAGGTCGCCGTCCTGTAGCGACTTGAAAGTCTTGTTCTCGTAGTAGCCCCAGATTCCGGCGTAGAAATCTGCCAGGAGCTCTATGCGTACCGAAATCTTGTTGGCCTCGGCCTCTGTGCGGCAGCGGTCCATTTGCTGATGCAGCTTCTGGAGCACACCTGTCTCGTATTCCACATGGTGACCCACCTCGTGGGCTATCACGTATGCGAAGGCGAAATCACCCTTGGCGCCCAGCTGGCGTTTCATTGTGGAGAAAAATCCGAGGTCCAGATACAGCTTCTGGTCGCCCGAGCAGTAGAAAGGTCCAGTGGCAGATGTGGCCTCGCCGCATCGTGTGGACACCTCGTCCTCGAAAATCACCATCTTTGGGCAGGTGTACTGCATGCCGCTCTGCTTGAAGATGTTGGTCCATACATCCTCTGTGCTGGCCAGAATCTTGCTGCAGAACGATGCCAGCGATGCCTCGTCGAGGTTTTCCACGTCGCGCTCGGTAAACGAGTTGTTGGTGGCTCCTCCTCCTGATACACGGCTGTTGGTGTTGGCCTGCTCTGTCTGTATCGCGGTGCCGTCGCCGCTGTTGGCAAGGTTCAGCACTGTGCTGTCGCCTGTTTTCCAGTATATCAGCAAGCCTATTATGGCTATGATGATGGTCATGCAGCCACCCTTTTTGCCGCCCGAGAGCTTCATGCCCGAGCCCGAGTTCGACGATCCCGAGGAGTATCCGCCTCCCCTTAAGTCTTCCACATTGCTGCTTGTTCTGCGTCCGTCTAATTTCATTTTTGTTTGTTGTTTATGGTTAGTACAATTGATAATTTGCACCACAAATATAAATAAAAATAAATATTTTATCTAAAAAATATCTAAATTTTTTTGCTGAATAAAATATATGTGATATTTTAGCATCATATTTCGGATAAAGATATGATAACAGCAAAAGAACAGATAACCACTGGTTTTCAGTGTTATAAGGAATCATTTGGATTCATTTTCCGCAATGGTCTGGGAAAGTATTTCGTAGTGCCGGTTATAGTTAACATATTGCTTGTGATACTGCTGGTAAGTTCGGGATGGTTTACGGGCGATTGGGTGAGCAGCCTGTGGGATTCCACCGACAGCGCCTGGCTAGGCTTCCTTCAGGAGATGGTGAAATGGGTTATCACCGTCCTGTTTTTTGTGCTGTTCTTCTTTATAGGAGGCACCATAGTGGTGTTGTGCATGTCGCCGATATATACGATAATATCAGAGAAAACCGACTGCATACTGTCGGGCCGCACATTCGAGACATCGGCCGCGCAGACTGCCAAGGACATCTGGCGCACCGTGGTTTTGTCGCTCAAGAACACTGTTAAGCAGCTGATGCTTACGTTGCTATGCCTGCTGCTGAACTTTATCCCAATTGTGGGCAATGTGCTGTCGCTGGTGCTGATATTCCTGGTGAACTCGTATTATTTCGGATACTCCTTCATGGACTACACCAACGAGCGCTACCGCCGAAACGTAAGCATCAGCAACAATGTTGTTTCCCATTACAAGTATCTGGCCATAGTGATAGGCGCCGTATATGCGCTGCCGATGTACTTCTTTGTGGGAACCTTCATTGCGGCGTTCCTTGGAGGCGTGTCCACGGTGGCTGCCACAATGGCCCAGATGCGTCTGGAGAATTCTGATGCCGACATTCATAAGCTAATTCAATAAATCTAATAAGAATCATGGATAAACTCAAGATAGTATTGGTATCGTATCACAACTCGCTTCCCTTCCTCTACGGATTGGAACATTCCGATTTCATCAAGGATAATTGCGAGATTATACTCAAGTATCCGTCGGAAGGAGCCGAGATGCTCATAAAGAAGGAGTGCGATATTGCCCTTGTGCCCGTGGGAATTATTCCGCAGCTCAAGATCAGCTACATTGTCTCCAAATACTGCATAGGATCCGAGGGAAAGGTGGCATCAGTGCTCCTGAACAGCCAGGTGCCGCTCAACGAGATTACGCGCATATACCTCGACTATCAGTCGGCCACCAGCGTGCGCCTTGTAAGGATTTTGGCCAAGCACTACTGGAAGATAAATCCCGAGTTTGTGGAGGCCAAGCCCGGCTACGAGACCAAGATATCAGGCACCACCGCCGGCGTTATCATCGGCGACCGCACATTCCAGTACACCGATTTCAACTACAGGTACGATCTGGCCGAGGAGTGGACCAAGTTTACCGGATACCCGTTTGTGTTTGCCGCATGGCTGGCATCCAAGCCCGTAAAGCCCGAGATAAAGAAAGCCCTCAACGAGGCTCTGGAATACGGTGTGTCGCACATCGAGGATGTTATACAGACCTACAGGAAACAGTTTGCGCCCAACTTCAACGCGGTGGATTATTACACCAAGAATATCAGCTACTACCTCAACGATCAGAAATCAAAGGGCATGAACGCCTTCGTGAAATACGTCTGCGTGATGAACCGCGACGACAACGATATGATAAAGCGTCAGCTCTTTGCCAGCAAGTAAGAGATTTATGGTCGCTTCGCCCGAAAGGAAAATATTTCGGGCGAAGCGATTTTTTTTTTAACTGTAGAGACGGACCGCGGTCCGTCTTACCGTTAATTAACGTCAATTAAAAGTGCGTCGTAATGTTGTATAGACGGACCGCGGTCCGTCTCTACCGTTAATTAACGTCAATTAAAAGAGCGTCATAATGCTGTAGAGACGGACCGCGGTCCGTCTTGCCGTTAATTAACGTCAATTAAAAGTGCGTCGTAATGTTGTAGAGACGGACCGCGGTCCGTCTCTACCGCAATCTCTCAAAAATTCTCTTGAAATATATATATTAAAAAAGGCCTCCGTTTTTGAGGCGGAGGCCATGGGAAAAAAACTATTATTGAGGAAACAGTAAAAAAAAATACTTGTTTGGGTTTACTTTACCTTGAATCCCATCACCAGGATGTCGTCCACCTGATCGTAATCCACGCCCATCCATTTCTCTATCTTGTCGTTCAGGATGTTGCTCTGTTCGCTGATAGGCTCTCCAGAGATGTCCTGAAGCAGTTTCTTGAAACGTGATGTCATAATCTTGCGTCCGTGCTTGCCGCCAAACTGCGATGCGTATCCATCGGAGAATATGTACACGATGTCGTCTTTCTGCATCTGCACAATGTGGCTGCCGAAATTTACGTTTACATTGTCGTGGATTCCAATAGGCATTCTGTCGGCCTCGTATTCGGCTATCTCGCCGTTCCTTACCACATACATCGGGTTGAAGGCGCCCGAGAACTGAAGCTCCCTGGTCTCGAGGTTCAGTATGCATAGAGCAATATCCATACCATCCTTTGCCTCGTCCACGCGTCCGGTCTGGTTAAGCGATTCTATCACCGATTCCCTCAGCAGGTCCAGAATCTCGCCCGAGTTCAGCTGGTCCTGATGGCTGGTGACGATCTCGTTGATGTATGCGCTTCCCAGCATGCTCATGCAGGCGCCCGGCACTCCGTGGCCCGTGCAGTCGGCGGCCACTATCACGGCGTAGTTGCCTATCTGCTTAAAGTAGTAGAAATCGCCGCTCACGATGTCTCTTGGGCGGAATAGTATGAAGTTCTCCAATACGCTGTTGATCTCGTTTGCCGTAGGCATGATGGCCGTCTGGATTCTCTTGGCGTAGTATATGGAGTCCATGATCTCCTTCTCGCGCTGGGCTATCTCGTCTCTCTGCTGGGTGGCCAGGTTTCGCTGAGCCATGATCTCCTCACGCTGAGCCTCCAGCTCCTCGTTCTTAAGCTCTATGTCGTCCTTCTGTTTCTGGATTTCGGCGGTGCGCTCCCTTACGGTGTTCTCCAGCTGCTCGTTGCGCTCGCGCAGGCGCCGCTCCCTTATCTTGAAGAGTATTACGATACAGATTATCGTGCCCAGCACCATCAGGGTTATGAACCACCATGTGGCGTAGAACGGTTTCCTTATCACAAACCTGTAGGTCTGAGAGTTGCTCCAGATGTTGTCCTTGCTCTTGGCGCGGTATACAAACTCGTATTTTCCGGCTGGCAGGTTCTGATACACGGCCTTGTGTTCCTTGCCCGACGATGCCACAAAATCGTTCTCCAGTCCCTTCATGAAAAACTCGTAGGTGATGGATTCCTCGTCCTTGAACGACAGGCCGGCCAGCTCGAATGTGAAGTTGTTCTCGCTGGAGCTGAACACCTTTCTCTGCTGCGAAATCTTGTTTCCGTTCAGCAGCAGATTCTCCAGGCGGCACTCAGGCACAAACTTCGACGATGCCTCCTTCCTTAGGTCGTATATCGATACGCCGTGGTAGGTGGCAATATAGAGCACGCCCTTGTTGTTCATCAGCAGACCGTCGGTAACCACCTCGTTGCCGGGCAGTCCGTCGTTGCTGTATACCGAGAATTCCACATTGTTGCTGCTGATGCTGTAGTAGCTGAAGCCCTTGTTGGTGCCCAGCCAGATGTGGTCCTTGTCGCTGCGGGCCGGTCTTATGGAGTTTACGGGCACTTTGTGCATCATAGGGATGTCTATCATCCTGAACTTGCCGTCAGTGGTGTAGATGCCCAGTCCGTATTCGGTGCCCACCCATAGCTTGCCGTCGTAATCCCTGAGGCTCAGCACAGCCGATGGGGTAGGGCATATCTCCTCGAAAGTGCTTCCGTTGTACTTTACGAGGCCGGTGTTGTTGCCGCCCACTGTCATGCCGTTGAATTCCTCCATCTGGCTTACAAACGATGTGTACTCGTTTACTATCGGCTCTGGCTGGCCGAAGCCTCCGCTTATCTTGTATACAACGCCCTCGGCGCCGGTAAGCAGAAACACGTCGCCGCTCTTGCTGGCGTATGCGCTCTTCAGGTTGTAGATCCTGTTCTGGAACTTAAGCTCCTGTTTCTTTGTAAGGTGCTTGCAGTCATACACATACATTCCGTAGCTGTCGGCTATGAATATGTCGCCCGATGGGGTGGCGTTTACCACGTATGGCACGTTGTAGCCATCCAGATTGGGCGAGAAATCCACCAGATGGTTCTGGAAATAGAGAATCTTGTTGTTGAACGCCATCCAGATGCGTCCGTTGTTGTCCTCTATGATATTGTTCAGATAGCTGTTTATCACCTCGGGATACAGGTTTCGCAGCGATCTGTTGGTAAGTTTCTGAATACCGCCCCTGAATCCGAACCAGAAATTGTCCTCCTTGTCCTCGAAGAAACACAGCAGCTTCAGGTTCTTCAGGCCTATGCTCTGGTCGTACTTGATGGCGCTCTGCTTGGTGGAGAATATCTGATACACCTCGAAATCCGAAATCAGCAGAATGGATTCGTCGTGGTTTTGCTTTATGGTGTGTATTCTGGAATTGCCTATCGACACGCGGTCGTTTATCCTGAGGCTGTCGATATTGCCGCGGCTAAACTGCGATACGTTTCCGTTGTACACGCCGTCGCTGGCCGACATCCATATCATGCCGTCGTCCTCCACAAACACGCTGTAGCAGTTTTTGTCGCACAGGCGTGTAAGCTTGTTGCCGTCGCGGTCCAGGGTGTAGAATCCCGAAGGCGAGGCTATGAAAGTGTATCTGCCCGATTTGTTCTGATACAGCGAGTTTATGATTGTTGGCAGACCCTCCACCTTGCTGTCCATCGATTGCTGCTTGCTGTTGTTGCTGCTCAGATGGTAGAGGCCCTTGTCGCCATACAGATACTTGTTGTCCTTGCGGTCTATGTATATGTGTTTTATGGGCACATTGTTCAGGTAGTTGGTAAGCTCGCCGTTCTCGTCGATGCAGGTAAGTCCGTCCAGAGTGGCGAAATACATCCTGCCCTTCGAGTCCTGGGCTATGTCGAACACAATGTTGTTGCCAAGGCCCAGCTCCTCGTCATAGGATTCCATCTCGCGGCCGTTGAACTTTATGGCGCCGCTCTGGGTTCCTATCCAGATGTAGCCCTCCTTGTCCTGGAAAATGCATCTTACATCCTCCTGAGGCAGGCCCTGGTCGCTGCCGTAAAACACAAACGGGAAGTATCCGGTCTGATACGTCTGATACATGGCCTGGATGTGGTTTTGGGCGGCGTTGTATGGTATGCCGGCCTGCTCCAGGAATGCGTTGTTGAATATTCCCAGCAGCTTCTTGCTGGATTCCAGAAACTCCAGAATCTTCTGACGCAGCTTAGGCTGGTTTTTCCTGATGCCCCAGCCCACGGAATATATGTCGCCTATCACAAACTTGGCCTCGAGCTCGGGGTACTGAGGCAGCGAGTAGATGTCGAAGTTGGTGATGGTGTAGTCGGCGCGGCCTTTTATGATCTCAGAGAAAAACTCGTTGGCCTCCTTGTAATAGTAGTTTGTGATGTTGTTGTCTATGAGGTCTTCCTCGTATACAGAACCCTTGGAAGTTACGCCCTTCAGCTTGCTGAGGTCGTTTATGGATTTTATGTCCACATCCTTCCTGGCTATCACCACGTCGGCGGTAGGCATCACGTTTATGATGTCTATCTTGTTTTTACGCCAATCCACAGGCGACAGGAGGTCGCACGCAATGTCTATGTGGTTGAAAGTCTCAGGAGTGTACACGCTGTCTTTCACGATGTTGCCGTGGTTGTCGTAGAAGTACGACGACAGGCTTGGCACAATCTTTATCTCGAGGTCCAGGCCCAGATACTTTGCCAGCTCGCCGGCCAGATAGTGGTTGAGCTGTTTCTGACCCGATGGGTGGTATACGAGGTCACGGTCGCGGAGAGCCACAATCAGCTTTCCCGATTCTATGATCTCGTCCATGTCGCGGAAGTTGCCGTCGCTGTTGATGGTGGCGTCCGAGTACGAGTTTATGATGTCGCCATACGACGAGTAGTCGTATCCGAAGCTGTCGGTGAAAAGCTTGTCCAGCATGCCCGAGCCCTTCACGGTGTGGAAAAAGTTGTCGATCTCCACCTTCAGGCTGCTGTTGCCCTTCTCCACAGCCCAGGCCACGTTGTCGGGTTTTCCTATCGGGAATGCCAGCTTGAATTTGTCCTTGTTTCTGTTCACGAACTGCAGGCCCACGTACGAAATCGTTACAAAACCGTCCACCTCGCCTATCTTGGCCAGCTCCTGCGATTCCTCCTCGCTCTTGGTTTTCACAATCTCTATTCCGCCGCCTATCATCTCGTTTATCTTGGCAAGGTTGGCCTCGTACGACGAGTTACCCATTATGGCAATCCTCAGACCCTTAAGGTCATGGTAGTTTTTCACGTTAAGCTTGTGGCCCTTGGGGCGCAGCTCCTCCGGCACAAAGAGGTTTCCAATCACCGACCTGCGCTGACGCATCTTGTTCACTATCAGGAGGTCTGATACTTGCATTATGCCGGCAAAATCGAAGAATTTCTCCCTCCATGGATACATGTATGTGGTTCCGCAGATGAGGTCGGCCTTGCGGAGCGCGTCGGGGGTGTAGCGCACCGAATCGTTGGTCATGTAGTCGGCAGGCACCACTCCGTTTTGCGAGAATGTATCGTTCCATGTTATTATCACCGTATCCAGCTCGCAGTTGAGAAACTTGGCAAACTCCTTGGCAAACAGCACGTTCACTGTCCTCATACCGCTCTGGGTAAACGCCACCCTTACCACTCCGCTGCGGCGTATCTCGTCTAGCGGACGGCCCTGAGCCTGAATGCAAAGCATCAGGCAGGATATGGTTGATAATAATATATTGAGTAGCTTTTTCATTAATTTCTATTTTTTGCAAAGATACTAAACTTTGCAAATAGTTGCTAATGAATTTTCACAATTTTTGTGCCTAGGGTTTCATTTTTTGCTTTTTTTTACTTTCTTATTTTTTTCAGGTATTCTGCCAGCCTCCTGATGCCTTCCTTTATATTGTCGAGCGAGTTGGCGTAGCTGAACCTCAGGAATCCCTGGCCCTGGCTTCCGAAATCTATGCCCGGCGTTACTCCCACGTGGGCGTTTTCCAGTATGTCGAACGCAAACTTGTAGGTATCAGAGGCATACATCCTGGCATCAGCAAACACATAGAACGCGCCCTTGGGCTCCACCCAGATCTTGAACCCGAGTTCCTGAAGCGCCTTTACGAGGTATTCGCGGCGGCTGTTGTAGATGCGGTTCATTTCCTCCTGCTCCTTCTGGGAGTGCCTGATGGCGGCTATGCCTGCCTTCTGGGCGTCGGACGGGGCGCAGATAAAGAGGTTCTGCTGCATTATCTGAAGAGTGCGCATGTATTTCATGGGCGCCACAAGATACCCCAGCCTCAGGCCCGTCATGGCATAGCGCTTGCTGAACCCGTTGAGCACGAATGCGTTGTCGGTGTATTCCAGTATGGAGTGGGGGCGGCCCTCGTATACCAGGCCGTGGTAGATCTCGTCGCTGAGCACGGGTATGCCCAAGGCCGCTATCTCTTTCATGATTTCGGGATCGATGAGCGTGCCGAACGGGTTGCTGGGCGAGTTGATGAAGATGGCCTTGGTTTTGGGCGTTATCTTGGCCTTAACCTTCTCTATATCAATCTGGAAACCATTCTCGGGGTCCAGGTCTATCTTTACAGGCACGGCGTTTACGGCCAGCACAAAATTGCTGTAGCACGCGTATCCGGGATTGAAAACGAGCACCTCGTCGCCGGGCTCGCACAAAACCCTGAGAGCCATGAGGATGGCGGGGGATGAGCCTGAGCTTACCACAATCTGCTCGGGCGAGAACGATACGCCGTATTCCTTTTTGTATAGAGCTGATATCTCGGCCCTTAGCTCGGGATCGCCCAGCGAGTGAGTGTAGTGGGTTTGTCCTTCATGCACGGCCTGGCACACGGCCTCCTTTACGCACTGCGGCACGTCGAAATCCGGCTCGCCCACCTCCATGTGGATTATGCTGATGCCCTGGCTCTCCATGGCCTGGGCCTTCTCCAATACTTCCATTACTATGAATGGAGTCATTTCCTGTATCATTGTATTATAAAGTGTGTGTATGCAAAATTGCGGACACAAAGTTAGAAAAAAAGCGAATATTTCGAAAAAAATTATTAGGGTATTCTCTGATGCTTGTGTTATAATAATGTGCAACGCGGAAGATAATATTAATCTGAATTTAACATTGGATTCGGAAAATAAATATATCTTTGCAGCGTTATAAATGCGTAACAATTTTATTATTAACCAAATTAAATACTAAAAAACATGAAAAGAATTTTCAGAACAGCGATTTTCGCTCTCGCACTTGGCTCAATGGCAGCTTCTTTCCAGGCTTGTACTGATGAGGAAGGCAACAGCATCTTCGACGAGGTAGCAGCTGACGAGGTAATCGAGACAGCAGGTCTCAAGATCAAGGCTAACTCTAACGGTACCATCCAGTTTATCGGTGATGTATCTTCTAACGCCAAGATCAAGACATTCGAGCTCAAGGACGCTTCTGGTAATGTAGTTTACGACTTCGTAAAGAGCAACGACCAGGTAAAGGAGAAGCTCAAGGACATCGCTGAGGATGGCAAGGTAACAAAGGAGAAGGTATTCTCTCTCAAGGACATCACATCTGCCGAGATTCCTGTAGACCTCTACACACTCGAGATCAAGACCAAGAAGGCTGAGACAAAGGTAACTCTCGGTGAGGTTCTCGATTACAAGATCGGTGCTTCTAAGTCTAACACTGGTTCTTACCTTTCTATCGTAAACAACGAGGCTTTCGACTACGCGACAGCCAAGACAAAGGCTGCTGAGGTTATCGCTGAGTCTTCTGCTGATGGCAAGTCAGTAACTGGCCTCAAGAACGCTTCTAAGGCTCAGGATCCTGCCGTACAGGCTGCTGCCGGCAAGGTAGCCCTCTTCCAGAACGGCGCTGCTGCTGACATGATCACCGAGGGTGGTGTTATCATCACAGCTTCTGGCTGCATCTGCAAGGTAAACACTATCCAGAACGACGCTTCAGGCGACGCTACTGTTAAGGCTGTTACAATCAAGAAGACTGCTACTGCTAACTTCGACGTTGACGTTAACGGTTACACTTTCTCTAAGTAATC
>JAKSLV010000008.1 GCA_024401025.1 Bacteroidales bacterium | reverse complement strand
GATGAAGTATTATGAAATTCTAGAAGTTGCCATAATCCCAATCTGTAGCGTTGCGTCCCATGTAAGACCTTACACATCTAAAGCCGATGTAGCACTTAGCTGTGTCCTGATACTCGTAGGTACGTGTGCCAACCTGGAGATAGTATCCAACGTCCTTCCATGAACCACCACGTACTACCTTACGCTTCAATACTGGAGGATCGTCGGCCATAGCGTTGTAGCTGTAGTCCGGGTTGAGGTCGTGGGTGTAAGAGTATGCGCTCTCGTCGAATGCGTTTGATGTCCACTCGGCTACGTTGCCGGCCATATCGTAGAGGCCGTACTCGTTTGGAGCGTATGTAGCAACCTCGATGGTCTTGGCGGCGCCATCATCGGCGTAGCGGCCACGCAGAGGCTTGAAGTTTGCGATAAAACAGCCTGAGTTGTTTCTGGTGTAAGGACCACCCCAAGGATACATCGAGAGTGCGAGGCCACCGCGTGCGGCGTATTCCCACTCGGCCTCGGTTGGGAGACGGTACTGCTCCACCATTGGCTGATGGCTCTGACGGAGTGTGTTGTTGAGCAAGTCGGTACGCCAGATGCAGAATGCAGTGGCCTGCTTCCAGGTAACACCCACAACTGGATAGTTGTCGAATGCCACGTGCCAGAAGTACTTTCTTGCCATAGGTTCGTTGTATGAGTAAGTGTAGTCGCTCATCCAAACCAGAGTATCAGGATATACAGGGATGCGGCCCTTCATGATGAACGAGCGTCTGTCCTGGATAGGCACTACGTTGCCCTTGGCGTCGATTACTGTACCCTCGTACTTACCGCCGGTGTAGTCCTCGTTGAAGTTGTAGCGGTTTTCCTTGAGGGCAGCCTGCTTGAGGTCTACCCACTCGTAGTCGTACACGAGCTTACGGGTATCAATCTCCTGGAGCTTGTTGAAACGCTCCTCCTTTACGAGGTAGAGGTCCTTGATGGCGTCGGAGATGGCCTGACGGTCGTCGCCCTTGCCGCTCTTGTCCCAAACCTTGTCGCGGTTTTCCCAGTTCAGCCAGCAGGTCTTTGGGTTCTCTGGGTCGTACTCGTTGATGTCGACCTTGTCCTCGTCCACGTGGATCTTGAACATGTTTCCCTTGCTGTCCTCGCCAGCGCCGGCAATGATGCAGAGGCGCATTGCGATGGAATCGCGTACCCACTCCACAAACTGGCGGTACTCGTTGTTTGTAATCTCGGTATCATCCATCCAGAATGGATCCACTGTCACTGTCTTCGACTGTGAAGTAAGCGCAAAAGGCACGTCCTGGTCGTTTGGTCCCATGTTGAAGCTACCCTGAGGGATGAAAACCATTCCGTATGGGTCTGCCTCTGCATAGTTAGCAGGACGGTTTAGAGCTCCAGTAAGCTCGCCCGTTGCTCCCTTGTTGCATGAGCTTAGCATCAGAAGGCCCGATGCTGCTGCCACTAAAATCTTTTTCATAATACTTTTATATTTTTCCTAAGTTGATATTACACACTTTTTATTTTTTTCGCTACAAAAACCTTACGCTTCTCACTTTCTGTGCTGGCTTGCTGCGCTCAGGCATGAAACTGTATCCCAGCATCACCTCGAATGATCCCATATTGGTTTTCCTAAGTTTCGAGATTCCAAGCTCGTAGGCCAGGCCTACCTTCAAATCCTTCATTATCGTAAGACCTCCGAGTAGTGTTATTGCGTCGCCGTTTCTATATGTAACGCCGCCCCATGTCTTTTTATTGTATAAAATATTAATATTTATATCAGTTTGTGTTGTGTTTCCATCCGACATCAATATTATTGAGGGCGTCACATCAAATAACGTGTTGGGAATAGAAATATTGTACGATCCGGTAAAATAATAATGTCTTGCCAGATAAGTTTCGCCATCTTCGGAAAAATCCAGGGTGGGTTTTGCCACGTGCATCGATGATACACCGATAGTTAGGTCGCCCACATTGTAATAAAGGCCGGCCCCCAGATCAAGGATAAGTTTTCTGGTTTTTCCCGCAAAAATGGCCTCGGTCTGGTCGGGAAACTGCCACTGGCCGTCCACACTCTTGTTATAGATTCCGGCGTCCACTCCTATCGAGAGGCTTCCGGTACCCACCTGAATGTGCTGCGCGTATGCGGCCTTGGCTGTAAAATTCGACTCATATCCCACATTGTCGCTTATGATGGAGAGGCCCACACCGCCCTGCGCGCCAAAGAGGCGTACCGGGGCATCGGCGCAGAGCATCGCAGTCCTGGGGCCGCCGTCCATGCCCGCCCACTGGTTGCGGTATATCAGGGTGGCGTTTATCAGGTCGCTGGCTCCGCAATAGGCTGGATTGTAGGCCACCTGGTTGTACATGAAATGGCTGTAGTGCGCATCCTGCTGCGCAAAGGCCGCCACGGATATGCACATCGCCGATATCAGGGATAGTAGAGTCTTCTTCATAAAATCACTTCTTTGCGGTTTTCTTAGTGGTAGTTTTTTTTGCTGATGCCGACTTTTTTGCGGCCTCCTTCTCGGGGTCCACACCGGCTATCTTCAGGCACTCTTCCTCGGTGAGCGCGGCAGGGTCCACAAGCGACGACAGCTTAAAGTACTTTCTCTTGTACCATATTGTGGGGTGTCCCCAGCGGTCTTTCACTATGCGGAGGTTGTCGTTGAACTCCTTTATGAGGTTGTTGGCGTCTTTCTCGGCCTTCTCCTTTATCAGCTCTATGCATCGCTCGTAGGATACAGTCATAGGGTCGTCGGTTTTCTTAAGCGACACAAACTTGCTGTTCCAGCTCACGTATGGACCAAAACGGCCCACGGCCACCTTTATCTTGTAACCCTCGTACTCGCCCAGGTCGCGTGGCAGCTCCAGGAACTTCAGGGCCTGCTCCAGGGTGATGTTGTCGATGGTGTATGGCTTCAGGATGGTGGCGTACTTTGGCTTCTCGGGGTCGTCGGCCTCGCCCAGCTGAACCATTGGCCCAAAACGGCTTACACGCGCATACACGTTCTTTCCGCTCTTGGGGTCCACGCCCAGAAGTGTGCCGCCCAGCTCGTTGCTCAAAAGCTCCAGAGCCTCCTCCAGGGTGATGCTCTCTATGTGCTGGCTCTTCAGCAATGATGCGAACACTGGTTTCTCGGCGTCGTCGTTGTTGCCCAGCTGCACGATGGGTCCAAAACGGCCAATGCGCACGCTCACAGGCTTTCCGCTCTCGGGATCGGTGCCCAGCAGACGCTCACCCGACGAACGCTCGCCCTCCTCGATGCTCTTCTGAGTGGTGTCGTGGAAAGGCTCGTAGAAATCGTGGAGCATCTTGGTCCATTCCAGGTCGCCTGATGCTATGTCGTCGAAATACTTCTCTACCGTGGCGGTAAAGTTGTAGTCCATTATGTCGTGGAAATGCTTGCCGAGGAAGTCGGTCACCACCATAGCAATGTCGGTGCAGAACAGCTTGTTTTTCTCGGCGCCGGTGTTTTCCTTCTTTATCTGACGCTTCACCTTTCCGCCTTTAAGGCTGAAGCTTACGTATTCGCGCTCCACGCCGTTGCGGTCTTCCTTTATCACGTATCCACGCTTTATAATAGTAGTGATGATGGGCGCGTATGTGGAAGGACGGCCTATGCCGAGCTCCTCAAGGCGCTTTACGAGGCTTGCCTCGGTGTATCGTGGGTTGGGGCGCGAGAATCTCTGGTTTACCTCCATCTGGCTGAGGCTGATGCTTTCCTTTCCCTGCAATGCAGGCAGCAGCTGCTCGTCCTTGGCTGTCTCGTCGTCGGTGCCCTCGGAATATACCTTTAGGAAACCGTCGAACTTTATCACCTCTCCAGAGGCCTGAAACTGATGCTTTGTGCCCTTGGCGTCGATCTTCACGGTGGTGCGCTCTATCTGAGCATCAGCCATCTGAGACGCCAGAGTGCGCTTCAGGATAATCTCGTAGAGACGCTGCTCGTCCCACTTCTGCGAAACCACCTGCTGCATGCTGGTAGGTCTTATGGCCTCGTGGGCCTCCTGTGCGCCCTTGGTCTTGGTCTTGTACTGACGTGGCTTGCTGTAGGCCGCGCCGTATTCCTTGGTGATGAAATCCTTGCATGAGTTCATGCATACGTCGCTAAGGTTGGTGCTGTCGGTACGCATGTATGTGATGAAACCGCTCTCGTACAGGCTCTGGGCCAGCGACATTGTCTGGCTAACCGAGAAACCTAGCTTGCGGCTGGCTTCCTGCTGAAGTGTGGATGTGGTGAAAGGCGCTGCCGGAGAATGTTTGCCCGGCTTGGTAACCACCGAGTTGACAACGAAATCTGCGCCGTTGCACTCGTCGAGGAATTTCTTTACGGCATCCTCGTCGGCCAGGTCGCCGGTGTATTCGGCGCGGAAGGCGGCATCAGAGCTTGGCACAGAGAAATTGGCCTGGGCCTTGAATGAAGGAGTGCTCACGAAATTGATGATCTCCCTCTCGCGCTCCACGATAAGGCGCACTGCCACGCTCTGCACGCGGCCGGCGCTAAGGCTGCTCTTCACCTTCTTCCAGAGCACCTCGCTGAGCTCGAAACCCACAAGGCGGTCCAGAATGCGGCGGGCCTGCTGCGCGTTTACGAGGTTGGTATCTATGGTGCGTGGATTTTTTACTGCCTCCTCGATGGCTTTCTTAGTAATCTCATGGAACACAATTCGTTTTGTGGTATCTACCGGCAACTTAAGCGTAACGGCCAGATGCCACGCTATAGCCTCTCCCTCGCGGTCCTCATCGGATGCCAGCCATACCTGCTTGGCGGCTTTCACCTCCTTGCGCAGGTCGGCCACAACGGCCTTCTTGTCGGCGTCGATCTCGTATTTGGGCTCAAAATTGTTCTCGATGTCGATACCGTAATTCTTTTTAGCAAGATCACGGATATGTCCAAAACTTGGTTTTACAAGGTAGTCGTCGCCAAGAAGCTTCGCAATGGTTTTGGCCTTGGCCGGAGACTCCACTATTACTAAGTTTGCTGCCATTTAGTGTAAATTCTAAAATGTTTGGTTTTTGTAAAAGCAGGCAATGCCTGATAAATCAGGGTGCAAAGTAATAAAATTTGGCGACCATAGACAAATTTTTTTTTCAAAATCGCACATTATATATTATAAACCTTGGTTTATTGCACTGAAATTTATAATTTTGCGCCTAAGTTTTCACCAACAAACCAACTTTACAGCAACAAAATGGAACTAAGCCAAAAAACACAAAGGAATTTCTTCATATTCCTGTGGGCCGCATTCATCATACCGGTAATAGCGGCTTTCGTAATATTCTTCATGATAGGCACAGGCAGTCTGGGCACCATTCCTGATTTCGAGGATCTGGAAAACCCCAAGAGCAGCCTTGCCAGCACCATCAAATCCAGCGACGGAGCCATACTGGGCAAATTCTACAAGGAAAACCGCACCACCAACGACCGTTTCAAGGATATTCCCGTAAACATAAAGACAGCGCTGCTGTCCACCGAGGACGTGCGTTTCTACGACCACGCCGGAATAGACCTCACCGCACTTTTGCGCGTGGTGAAGGGCTTCATGGGCGCGGGATCCACTTCCGGAGGCTCCACTGTAACACAGCAGCTGGCCAAAAACCTCTACAAGCTGCGTGGCGAGGATGTAAACATCAGGAACAGGAAAATTACCGAGAAGTTTGTCCTGAAGCTTCAGGAATGGGTAACTGCCGTTCTGCTGGAAAAGCGCTACTGCAAGGACGAGATAATGAGCATGTACCTGAACACCGTTACCTACGGACACAACACTTTCGGAATAGAGGCCGCATCACGCACCTTCTTCGACAAGAAACCCGAGGAGCTTACCCAGGACGAGGCCGCCGTGCTAGTGGGTCTGCTTCAGGCTCCATCAAGATACAGCCCAAAATCGCATCCTCAGGCTTCCAAGACCCGCCGCAACACGGTTTTGGGACAGATAGAGAAGTATCAGGCCGACATAAAAGAAATCTACAAGGGCACCAAGAGCGAGAAGGACTTTCACCTGTACTCGCACGCCGAGCTGGAGGAGATGAGGGCCAAGGACATAGAGCTCCATTTTACAGCCGAGAGCCACACCGAGGGCGGCGCACCATATTTCAGGGAGTTCCTGAGGCTGTTCATGACCGCCAAGAAACCCGAGCGCGCCAACTATGCTGAATGGCAGGACGACGTATACCACGAGGACTCGCTCATGTGGGAGACCAACCCGCTGTACGGATGGTGCAACAAAAACAAGAAGGCCAACGGCGAAAACTACAGCATCTACAACGACGGACTTACGATATACACCACCATCGACAGCCGCATGCAGGCGTTTGCCGAGGAGGCCGTAACGATGCACATGGGAAAAGGCTTCAAGGTGGGACAGTTCTCGTACGACCCTCTCCAGGGCCTTTTCGAGAGATCGGAGATAAAGCTCCACAAGAAGCTGAACATAGGCGGACACGACTTTATCCGCCCGTTCAGCAGCAGGATATCTGAGGCTCAGACCAAGCAGATAATCAACCAGGCCGTAAAACGCAGCGAGCGCTGGAAGGCCGGCAAGGCGGCAGGTCTGGATTCCGTACAGATAATAAAACAGTTTTTCGAGATGACTCCCATGCGCGTGTTCACATGGAGCCATCCCGAGGGACATGACACCGTGATGATGCCTATGGACTCGCTGCTCTACTACAAGAGATTCCTGAGATGCGGAATGATGAGCATGGAGCCTCAGACCGGACACGTGAAGGCATACGTGGGCGGCATCAACTACAAATACTTCCAGTACGACCACGTAAGCCTGGGACGCCGTCAGGTGGGTTCCACCTTCAAGCCCTACGTATACTGCGGTATGTTCCTGAACAGAAAGGAGATAACACCTGAGCACATGCTGGCCAACGTGGAATACAGCTTCGACAATCCGGGCGGTACTCCCCCATTCTACACACCAAGATTCTCGAAATCGAGCCGCGACGGCGAGATGATATCCCTGAAGACCGGCCTTGCGCTAAGTCTCAACCAGATATCGGCATGGTGCATGAAATCCACCGACCCCAAAACCATCATCAACTTTGTGCACCGCATGGGCATCATATCGCCCATCGAACCCGTGCCATCGATATGCGTGGGCGCCGTGGAGCTAAAGATAAAGGAGATGGTATCGGCCTACTGCGCCTTTGCCAACAAGGGACAGAGCACAAGCCCGATATTCGTAACCGAGATCCGCGACAAGAACGGCAACCAGGTGGCCACATTCAGCACCACCCACAAGGAGGCAATCCCCGAGATTACAGCCTACAAGATGGTGGAGATGCTAAGGGGCGTAACACACGGCGGCACCGCCACACGCCTCATGATGCCTTCGGTATTCGGCCTTAAGGCTGATATCGGCGGCAAAACCGGAACCACCAACCTCTGCGCCGACGGATGGTTCATGGGCATCACCCCTCAGCTGGTATCGGGAGTATGGGCCGGCGGCGAGGACCGCGCGGTGCAGTTCTCGAACGGCGAGATAGGCCAGGGCGCGCGCATGGCAATGCCTGTGTTCGGATACTACATGAAGAAAATCTACGAGGACCCCGAGCTCTCTAAGATTTATCGCGACGACGTGGAGTTTGCCAAGCCCGAAAACTACGACGAATACGAGAACAGCGAGAGCCTGAGCGAGGGCAAGACCATAGAGCACAGCGTGGATTTCGAGGAGTTCAACGAGTATCAGGAGGAATTCTAATATGAGGAGGCTTCTATTGGCTGTCGGCATGGCCATCTCGGCAAGCGCCTGCGTTCACGAATTTCCGTTCAGGCAGGGCGAGGTGGACGAAAACACGATAGTGATAGAAGGCTACATCACCAACGAATACATGCACCACACGGTGCAGATATCAAGGCTGTCGTCATACGAGGACACCGTCCGCAACATGCTGAAAGGCGCTTACGTGGCGGTATCATCGGGCGACAGCACTTATTACTACAACGAGACCGAGGACGGAATATACACATCGGAAACCAAGTTTGTGGGCGTGGCTGGCAATGTATACTTCCTCCACGTAAGGATCAACGATTCCACAATCATATCGGCCGAGAGCAGGATGCTGCCCGTAACGCCGCCCGAGAAAATCACATTCAAGAGCCATCCCGACGGCAACAGGTCGATAGGCTATATTGCTGAGGCTTTCGTATCAGAAAACCCCGCCAAGTACGTGGTGCAGGTAAACTGGACCGACCATAGCAGCGAAGAGCCCCGCCGGGCCAACTTGTACTACTATTCGCTCACCACGGTGGACATATCGCAGCTGTTTGCGCCCAAGGTTCAGGAAACAAGGTTCCCATCAGGAGCCCAACTTATAGAGCGCAAATACAGCATCGACAAAAACTACGAGACCTACCTGAGATCGCTGCTGGCCGAGCAGCTGTGGAGCGGCGGATATTTCGACGAGGCCCACGGAAACCTGCACACCAACCTGATATGCAACCGCAGCCAGGTGAAGACCGCCGGATATTTCTCGGCCAACACGGTATACATTGATACTTTGGTGGTGGAGTAGGGAGTAGTTAGTAGGTAGTAGGTAGTAGATAGTAGATAGTAGAAAGTAGAAAGTGTAAAGTGTAAAGTGTAAAGTAGATAGTAGATAGTAGATAGTAGTTGGTAGATAGTAGTTAGTAGGAATGAACACACATATATTATTAGGAACAAACCTTGGCGACAGGGAGGGTTTCCTGAAGCTGGCCACAGAGCTGATAGAGCAGCGCGTGGGCCGCGTAACAAGGAAATCGCCGATATACGAAACCCAGTCGTGGGGGTATCAGGACAACGACTACCTGAACCAGGTGATAGTATGCGAAACCACGCTGAGCCCCGAGGAAACCCTGAAGGCCACAAGCCGGATAGAAAACGAGCTGGGGCGCATACGCGACAGGCAAGGATATCAGGCCCGCACAATTGACATCGACATTCTGCTATGCGGCAACGAGGTGGTGGACTCCCCTACCCTGACGGTGCCTCATCCAAGGATGCAGGAAAGGAAGTTTGTGCTGATACCTATGTGCCAGCTGGACGGGAACCTGATGCATCCCACTATCAACAAGACAATGAACGAACTTTTGCAGCAATGCACCGACAACTGCAACGTAAAACCATATAAACAGCAATGATCTCAGTAAACAACGTAACTGTTACATTCTCAGGCAACGACCTGTTTCAGGATATAAGTTTTGTAATCAACCCCAAGGACAGGATAGGTCTGGCCGGCAAAAACGGCGCGGGCAAATCCACATTGATGAAGGTGATTGTGGGCGAGCAGCCGCTGGAGCGCGGATCGGTAACCATACCGGGAGGCGTAAGCATTGGCTACCTGCCTCAGCACATGGACCTTCCGGCCGGCAGAACGGTGATGGAGGAAGCCCTTACCTGTTTCGACGAGGCCAAGCAGCTGGAGGCTGAGATCGCACAGCTGAGCAACGAGATTGCCACCCGCACCGACTACGAGAGCGACAGCTACATGGACCTCATACACCGCATGACCGAGGCCAACGACCGTCTGGAGATGATGGGTAGCAGCAAGAGAGAGGCTGAGACTGAGGTTGTACTGAAAGGTCTCGGTTTCAAGCAGACCGACTTCACACGTCAGACCTCGGAGTTCTCGGGCGGATGGAAGATGCGCATAATCCTTGCCAAGGTGATTCTGAGAAAGCCAAACGTGTTCCTGCTCGACGAGCCCACCAACCATCTGGACATAGAATCCATCCAGTGGCTGGAGGATTTTCTGAAGGACTATCCCGGCGCCGTGGTGCTAATAAGCCACGACCGCACATTCCTCGACAACGTTACAAAGCGCACCATAGAAATCTCTCTCGGAAAGATTTACGACTACAACGCGCCTTACACCAAATATCTGGAACTCCGCAAGGAGCGCCGTCAGCAGCAGATATCGGCCTACGAGAATCAGCAGAAGATGATTAAGGAGACCGAGGATTTCATAGAGCGTTTCAGATACAAACCCACAAAATCGAACCAGGTTCAGTCAAGAATCAAAATGCTTGACAAGATTGAACGATTAGAGGTTGATTTAGAGGACAATAGCACCATTCACTTCAAGTTTCCTCCAGCTCCAAGAAGCGGTCAGATTGTGGTGAAAGCCAATCAGATGACCAAGGCTTTCGGCGAGAAGGTGATATTGAAGGACGTAGATTTTCAGCTGGAGCGTGGCGAGAAGGTAGCCTTTGTGGGCCGAAACGGCGAGGGCAAAACCACATTCTCACGCTGCATAATAGGTCAGCTGCCTTACGACGGCGAGCTTAAGCTGGGCTACAACGTATCAATCGGCTACTACGCTCAGAATCAGGACGAGCTTCTGGATCTGGAGAAGACAGTTTTCCAGACCTTGGACGACATAGCAACCGGCGACATGAGAACCAAGGTACGCGACATCCTTGGCGCATTCCTCTTTGGCGGCGAGGACATCGAAAAGAAGGTGAAGGTGCTCTCCGGCGGCGAGCGCGCGCGTCTCGAGATGGCAAAGCTGCTCTTTGAGCCATACTCTCTCTTGGTGCTCGACGAGCCTACCAACCACCTCGACATCAGAAGCAAGGAAATCCTGAAGAAGGCACTGCTGGCCTACGACGGCACAATAATCCTCGTAAGCCACGACCGTGACTTCCTGCACGGCCTTGCCGACACAATATACGAGTTCAAAGACCAGAAGATAAAGCAATACAAGGGCGACATCAGCTACTTCCTGGAAAAGCTGAAGCTGGAGAACATGAAGCAGTTTGAGGCGCAGAAGCCAGCATCAGCCAAGGTTCAGGAACAGCAAGCCTCAGCCCCAAAAAACAACGAGGCCGAGAGCGCCGCACCCGCCGCCGGCAGCAAGGAAGACTACATGCTGCGCAAGGAAAAGGAGAAAAACCTCCGCAAGCTGAAGACCCAGGTGGAGAAATCCGAGCAGAGGATAGCCCAGCTGGAAAGCGAGATGCAGGCCATAGAGAAGAAGCTGGAACTGCCTGAAAACCAGACCGACATGGACCTCTTTAAGCAATACGACAACATAAAGGCCGAGCTGGAAAACGAGATGAATTTCTGGGAGGAGGCCACCATGAAGTACGAGGAGGCGTCGGCAGAATAAAACACATACGTTATGGAAAACATCAGCAAGACATTGAAAATAGCCGAGGTTGCAGAGCTGGTGGTGCTGGGCATAATAATGCTTTGCGCCAAGCTCGACATAGACGACACCATGCTAAGGCAGATGCTTATAGTGACATCGCTGGCGCTGGCGGCCGTGTACATGGTATCGCTGTTCAGGATAAGCCTTACGGGAATGGAGCGCGGCGAAAACGCCCTGGTGATAGGCCGCAGGAATTTCGCGCTTATAGCCCTGGCCATGCTGTCGATAGGCATTATGTTCAAGTTCAAGCATTTCCCCGGCGGTTCGCTGATGCTGATACTCAGCTCGATAGCCCTGTTGGTGGTGTTCATAATGCTGATAGCCGCGGGCGACGAGAGCGATTCCCAAGACAACGCAAGCGAGGATAATCATCCCATCACCTTCAGCAAGAGCGAGCTGATGCCGCGTGTAATAGCAGGACTTGCGCTCGGGCTGCTGATACTGCTCTACGGACACCGCATGGAGCCATACCACGCCAAGACAGAGCTCGTGGAATCGCTGGTGAGCAGCGAGATGGTGAATGTGCCCATCTCCCGCGACGATGCCAAGCTGATAGCCGCCTGGTACGACGTTAGCCGCGGTTTCAAGAAGGAGAAGGTTTTGGAGGCCTACGGAGTGTCGGAGGCGGATTTCGATTCCAAGGCTGAGGCTCTGGCATACGGCGGCAGGGAAAACATCCCTCAGGAGAGGAACATCAGGATTATAGGCGAATACCGCAGAGACCGCAACTGGCCATACACCGACCTCAAGAAGCTTGTGGCTCCCGAGGATACCGCCTACGTGTATTCGCTGCGCTCGGTGGTTTACCAGGTTCTCTGGAACGACCCCTACATTCAGCGCGCCATGGACCTCGACAACATCGCCAAACACACCGACGACAAGGCTTTCAAGGCTTTCGTAGAGAAGGATTTGGAGGAAGAGCGTTTCTATTTGGACAGGCTGCCGGTGATATATTAGAGGGGGGGGGGAAGGATCTATTTTCCTTGTCTCAGGAACATCAAATGTCATAGTTACAGTACACATAGCGATATTTGTTAAGGTTACAAGGCTGGCAATTAATTTCAAATATGGAAATTATTGGGAAGAAAAAAAGACAACATTCAATTGCAGTTATTAGTTCTTCACCATTTTTTCTATTTCCAAAGCACGAGCATCAGAAAGTCCGAGTCGATTTTTGAAACGATCAAGAGACTTACGTTCTCTATCTCCTATAACGCCATCTTCCAATATCGCACACAATTCATCATAATACTGTTGTTCTTCCTCTGATAATTTAGGGACGATAGAATCCTCTAATCCTCTGGCCCTTTCAACGGAAATACCAAGTCGGTTGCTCATACGAATGAGTGCATTACGCTCACGCTGACCAATCGGTCCATCTTCCAAAATAAATCTCACCTCTTCCAAATACGTCCGTTCACTGTCCGTCATCGTCAAAGAACTTTTGCCTGATACAAACTCCTCTAATGGTTTGAAAACAACATCGACAACCCATTCGGTTTCTTCTTGGCTTTTGAACACAGAAGAACTTTCCTGATTGTAATTGGCATTTGCAGACAGCATCAATCGATTGAACGAAACAGAAATCTCTTGTCTTCGCTGATTAGACAATTGAACACACTCGGAAGACTTGAACACATATCTGAAGGACAATTGATTACCCTCCAAACGTTGCTTTACCAAAGTTTTCCAAGCATCAACATATTTAAACCAATACAAATCATCAGGACAATATGGATACTTTGTTGGGTTCCATTCCTGATCGCGTCCTATCTCGGAAGAGTATACAGAGTCACTATTACCAAATTCGGATGACGAATAACTACCATTCACGCCCAATGTGCCCAACCCTACACTTGCGCCAATATTGTTGCTTGATGAATTCTCAGAATAAATCTTACGACCTTTCAACGATCTGAAAGAAATTCTTGTCGCCCCCAAACAACTCATAAGATATTCAAATTCTCGGATTTTGTCATCAAACAACATCTCGTCAGCACTTGCGGCAGGGATATAAACATTAGGTTTTACAGGATTGGCCATATAAAGAACACCAGTTTGAGGGAAACCCTCGATATGAATATCAGAAGGGTATTTGTCCAAGGTAAAAAACCATTTGATATTATCATCAACATCATAATACCTTTTAATAGCTTCGCTGTTTTTGGCGAACATAATAAACTGTCTGTCAACAAAAGGTATATACTTGCTTGTAGAAAACTTCAAGTCATTGCATTGCTGAATAAATTCAGGAGAAGAATTCACATCAATCTTCTTGTACATATCAAAATCCTGCCAAACAGACTCTTCGGTTTTTTCCAAAACAACTGGAAACTGAAGACAACAATCAGCAAAAAATGGATGATCTTTAGCCATTTCCTCTAAAAGAGAAATTTCAGAAGAGCCATACAATGCCCAACGCCTAATATCATACTTACTTTCAAATTTTGACAATTCCTTTGGCATATTATACAACAACAAAGAACGACAAATATTGAAGAATTCTATCAGACCTTCTTCCTTTTCACAACTCTCCATCTTCAATATTTTTTCACATAATAACAAAGCTTTCTTATAGCATTCTCCTCCCTTTGAAACATCAACATTATCTTTAATATAACTATCACCCAATAGATACAAAGAAAGAAACTTACCACAATATATACCCTCTATAATCCCACTTTTTTCACCAACAAATTCTAAAAGAAGATCATACAACTTAACTGCATTAAAATATGAATTATAGTCTCTTCTCAAATCATCAATCGCCAAACAAAACATTCTCTTATTCAAGAGACTGTTTGACGCACTCCTACTTTCCTTTAAATCAAATGAACGGCAATACTCTACCCTATTAGAATTACATAAATAATAAACCTTAGCCTCACAATCATAAGTAGAAGCAATAGTTTTTACTATTTTACAATCGGCAGACCCACAATGAGGGCACAACAAACTGCTAACATCCATAATTAAACCATTACGTTTTATGCCTTTCCTATCTTTTTCGGTGTTGCGGGCTCTCTACAAGGGCACAAAAAATGCGTGGAGACTAATCCAAGCACCTTAGGCCCTGAGAACTGCCCGCAAAACCCTGATAAGTCAAGCCCACGCAAAGACGCAGGCATTCACTGACTTATTCGTGGGTTTTGCTGTTTTCTAAAATTTCTCAGGTTTTAGGTGCAATTCCGAATAAATAGCAAACGCTAGTTAATAATATGTTATGTAGTGGCAAGGAATTTCACCTGCCCTCCTTTTATCACACTCCAAAACTATACAATTTTGAAGCAAAATGCAAAATATTTGTGAAATATTTTTCAAAGCGACTTCAAAATTTCTACTTCAATCCGAACGCCTCGCTGTAAGGAATCAATCCGTGTTCCTTCTCGTGATTGATCCATGCGGTCTCCTGATGACTGCGCTCGATTATCGAGGAAGTTGAGAGAGCGCCGAAAGTTGACAATACACCGTCGAGTACGCCAATTTCATATTTTGATAAAATGGAAGTATCGCCATCATATTCCGCAGAAAGAGTGGTACATTCCATTTCGTGATAAATCTGAACACGTTTCTCCAATCCCGGAATATTGTCGTAAATAGTATCGTAATGATCAGGTACGGGGCCAAATTGGATTGCCCTATATTGCAAACCACTGATAGAGCACCCCGATCTTCTGAAATTGTAGAAGTCGGAATAAAACATCATCTTGTTGAGTTTGGTAGGACTAATACCCTTGCATCTTGTCACTAAATACTTTACCATCGCAGACACCTTGGCCGGATTGTGTGAGCCATATCCATTCATAATGTCAACGGAACGGTTTCTACCATAAATTATGGATTTCAGGGAATCATCAGGATTGAACTCATCAACAGATTTCACCTGACTCAAGAGTTTGTCATATTCAGACTCCGAAAACTCAGAACGGCTACTTTCGAGCAACGACAACATAGTTGACTTGTTTGTGACAGCACGTATCATTTTGCCGTTGGACTCCGAAGGCATACATCCATCCTCGTATTGTTTCCACTGGTTGACACCGAATCCCATTATTTTTGAGATTTGTGTATAATTCATTCCGTACCTGAGCCTGATACTTGTTATCTCCTCGGGGAAAGGAACTCCGTGGCGAATTCTCCACTGACTATAAACCTCATTGACCCAAAGATCTTCCTGATCATCGCCTGTAAACTGTTCACCGGTATCCTCACAGACATAATAACGGCAGTGCACCTGAAATTTCTCCTTGCGGAACTCGCGCTCCTCCTCGTCAAAAACCTCAAACACACGCCCGCCCGTAAATGGGCTTCTCAAAGCAGTCAACTTTTTCTCCATAACCACCTCCCTACTTTTTGAACGCATAATTAATCGGGTGTTCGGCCTCATGGAATGATATGCAAATGGTATTGCTGTTGGGATATCCCATCGTTATTTTAATATAAACCTCATGCTCATTCACGTCCTTGCCGAAAACCCACATATCGCCATAACTCACGGCATCAGAGATTGTCTCCACATAATCGCTTACCTCGATACTTCTTACAACCTCTTCCCTATACTTTCGGGTAATACCCAAAGCAAGCAAGGCCCGTTCATTCTTTTCTCTATTGAGAAAGAAAATGCCGAAAATATCAAACTTGGGCATAAAGTGACGCAGAAAGGACTCAACCTCTTGCTGTGTTTTTATCATATTGCTCATAACTAACAACAAAAATTATCGAAAGCAAAATTACACTTTTTAGTTAGATTATAAAAATATTTTTCACTAAAAAGTTTCTTCCCCCTTCACTTCCCATAAACCACCCGTCGCCAAAGCCACTCCAACGGGCCTCTGTCGAACCTTCTCAGCCACAGCCACGCGAAAGCCATCAGCAGAAGGTAAACGCCAACTGCCACGAGTTCGGTCTGCCACAATCCGAGAGAGCATCCGAGGCCGAAGCCCACGCCGTAGAACAGCACAACACCCATCAGCGACTGCGAGATATACGTTGTCAGCGACATCTTGCCGGGCAGTGCAAGCGATTTCCAAATTGAGGAATTGCGGGTGTAGAGATACAGAATCGACAAGGCGGCCATATATCCGACACCAAGCGGATACACCGAGAACACATATATAATAGAGTGCACGATTTTGCCGAGCGGATAATCGCAAGCGACACTCCACGCATACATTCCCGAAAGCGGCAGGGCAACGCAGAACGCAACCTTGCAGACCTTCTTCAAAAGCGGCATCTGAGACCCAATGTTGGCATGGATACCGTTTTTGCCGATATAGAGGCCAAGGACAAAGAGTCCGAGAACCTTGAAATATCTGTGGCTGACAACAAACTCCCACATCCTCTCGAAAGCGCCCTGAACAAGAAACTGCGACATCCCAACATAACTGTCGGCGTCGCGGAGCCAGGTGTGGAAATTCTCCTCGCAGATACCGAACCTCCCGGCCCAATACCACCACAAATCGTAAGGAATCTTGGAAGGGTCTATTCCGCTTACGGCAATCAGGACATCACAAACCACGGGCAATATCAGAAGCGCCGACGCCCATATCAGCAAAGTCTTGTTGGAACGGCTGTAGAATGCAGGCAAAACCATTCCCATCAATGCGTAGAGCAAGAGAATGTCTCCGCTCCATATCAGCATCAGATGAAGGAAACCGAAAAGGGCGAGCATCAGCATCCTACGGTAAAAAATCCTCATACCATCGGCGCCACGCTTCCTGGCGTTGCCGATGATAATTGAGAATCCTATTCCGAACAGCACGGAGAAAATCGTGTAGAACTTGCCATCGATAAGCAGCAACTGAAGCCAACGTGTAACGCCGTCGGCATCAGCGGAAGGCATGGCAGCCGCCACACTCTCGGGCAGGAAACTGTACAGCGAGAACTCGGGGAAATTTGCCAACGCAATGCCCAACAGCGCAAAGCCACGCAGGGCGTCAAGTATCTGAATTCGTGGATTGTTTGTCATAATCTGTCAGCAGACTTTTACTCCTTCACCATCACATTCACAATCTCGCCTACGTACATCACATGAGCGGCGGTGTCGCCATTGGTGTACATAGCGCGCATGTGGTCGGGAAGGTTCGTGGGATCGAGCAAGGTGGAATACACAGTCTTGCACTCCACGGCGAGTGTGGCCTCCTTGAAGACTGGGTTTCCAAGTTGGGTGAATTCCACGGTAAGGCCTGCCGACGCCGCCTTGTCATTCTCGTCGCGGCCCGAGTGAGAGCCCATATATTGCAATGCTGGACGCGCGTCGCCGGGGAAGGCTGTCACTGTGAAATATGGCGACGACTTCATAAACTCGTTGGTATGGCGAGAAGTACGCACATAAACATTCACAACGGGACGTCCCCAAAGCATTCCCCAAGAGCCCCATCCAATAGTCATGGCATTGTAGGCGGTGTCGCATCCGGCGGCCAGCAGCATCCACTGGTCACGGAGACCGGCTATGGGATTGTAAGGAATCTCGTCAGTCGATACTGATTTCCACTCAGTGATACATGCCTCCTGAGCGGTAAGTTTCTTGTTGTTGTCAGAAACGTTATTGGAGCATCCTGAAAATGAAATCATTGCGGCAATTGCCGAAGCAAGGAATATGAGTTTTTTCATTTGTTAGTAAAGTGTTTTGTTTATAACGATTTGACTATGGCAGAGGGAGGAGGTTTAATGGCGAGTTATCATTCACTATTTTGCCAAAAGTCGCCAAATTATCAACTTTTGGCAAAATAAACATCAACTAAATTGCCAAAAGTTGCATTTTTGAGAGATTTTGGCGAGTTATCATCATCATAACTCGCCATTAACTCGAAAAAAATGGAATTTTGGCGAGTTATCACTATCATATCTCGCCATTAACTCAAAAATTTTACGATTTTGGCGAGTTATAATCATAAAAAAGTTGTTCTGATAATAAAAATGACTTATATTTGCGGCATAAAAAAGACCTCACAATGAATATAATAGGACGCAAAAACGAAATAAAAAACCTTGAAGACCTGTACAAAAGCAACAGATCCGAATTCGTTGCTGTGTATGGCAGACGACGTATAGGCAAAACCTATCTGATAAGGGAACTTTTCAAAAACCGCTTTACATTCTACCACACAGGACTGTCTCCGTTCGACCAATACGACGGAAATCTAATGCACAATCAGATAAAGGCTTTCTACAACAGCATGGCTCATTATGGACTGGAACCAGAAGAAAAACCGATGAACTGGC
Source organism: Bacteroidales bacterium (assembly GCA_024401025.1). GTDB lineage: Bacteria > Bacteroidota > Bacteroidia > Bacteroidales > UBA3824 > UBA3824. The sequence goes on along the minus strand of JAKSLV010000008.1, from coordinate 30,689 downwards.
TGGAGGCATTCTTCATGCTCGAAAGAGCCCTTACGAAAATCGACGAAGGACAGCGCATGGTAATATTCATAGACGAATTGCCTTGGATGGACACTCCCAAATCGCTGTTCATAATGGCATTGGAGCATTTTTGGAACAGTTGGTGCAATTACAGAGACAATGTTCTATTGATAGTTTGCGGTTCGGCAACCTCATGGATGGTCCACAATCTGATAAACAACGTGGGTGGTCTGTACGGACGACTTACCGACCACATAAAACTTGCCCCTTTTACACTAAGTGAATGTGAGGAATTCTTCAAAAGCAAGGGCATCACTATGAGCAAGTATGAAATAACAGAGACCTACATGGCTTTAGGAGGAATTCCAATGTATCTTGAGCAATTCAAGAAAGGCCTTAGCGTGGCTCAAAACCTTGACAAAATCATATTCAACAAAAACGCCAAACTCAATCAAGAATTCAAAAGGCTGTTCGGGTCACTATTTATAAATCCTGAAGCCTACGAAAACGTTATAAAAGCAATCGCAAAAAAAAGAAGCGGCTGCACCAGAAACGAGATAATTGAAACAATGGGTACATCAACAGGAGGTGGCATCTCCAAGATAATCGAAGCATTGCAGGAAAACGACTTCATCATCAGCTACAAACCATACGGCACCAAGAAAACTGTAAAATACAAACTTACAGATCCATTCTGCCTGATGTGGTTGCAATTTATGCAGGACGGCAAAGCCAAAGAAAACTTTTGGGAATCCAACTACAATTCCCCTGCATTAAACACTTGGCGAGGCATTGCGTATGAGAATGTATGCTTCAACCATATAAACGAAATAAAAGAAGCGCTTGGCATAAAGGGCATACTAAGCACCGAACAGCCATTGATAATCTATGACGAGGACGGCAAGGCAGAAACTCAGATAGATATGCTCATTATGAGAAACGACAACGTGACAAACCTCTGCGAGATAAAATTCTGCAACGACGAATACTCGATAGAAGAACTCTACTGGCGCAAGATAAATGGTAGAACCGAGAAACTGCTTGAGAAACTATCGAAGAAAGCCTCAGTTTACATAACATTTATCACCACATTCGGCGTAAAGCGGAACATGTATTCCGGCATAGTGCAAAACTCGGTAACTATGGAAGATTTGTTTTTGTAATTTTTTTTGTTACTTTCAATAATTACAACTAACTTTGCGGTGTATATACATTTTAATCAATAGATACCCATGGAAGAAGAACTCCGCTATGGACAGCGCGGTGTATCCGCCTCTAAGACAGAGGTCCACAACGCAATCAAGAATATCGACAAGGGCGTTTTCCCCAACGCCTTCTGTAAGGTGGTTCCAGACATCTTGGCTGGCGACCCCGAATATTGTGTAATCATGCATGCCGACGGCGCGGGCACCAAGAGCTCCCTCGCTTACGCATACTGGAAAGAGACCGGTGACCTCTCGGTTTGGAAAGGCATCGCTCAGGACTCGCTCATCATGAATGTGGACGACCTCATCTGCGTGGGCGCCACCGACAATATCCTCGTAAGCTCTACAATTGGCCGCAACGCCAATGTGATTCCAGGCGAGGTAATCTCTGAAGTAATCAACTCTACCGACGCCCTCATGGCCCAGCTCCGCAGCTACGGAATCGAGATCTACGGCACAGGCGGCGAGACTGCCGACGTTGGAGACCTTGTCCGCACCATCATCGTGGACAGCACCGTTACCTGCCGCATGAAGCGCAGCGACGTTATCGAGTGCAACATCAAGCCTGGCGACGTCATCGTGGGTCTTGCATCATTCGGTCAGGCCACATACGAAAGCGAGTACAACGGCGGAACAGGCTCCAACGGCCTCACATCAGCCCGCCACGACGTATTCTGCAAGGACGTTGCCAACAAGTATCCTGAGACCTACGACCACGCGATACCCGAGAACCTCGTTTACTCTGGCTCAAAGAAGCTGACTGACAAGGTAGATGGCGTTGACGTAAACGCAGGCAAGCTCGTCCTCTCCCCCACCCGCACCTACGCACCTATCGTAAAGAAGGTTTTGGAGAAATACCGCAGCAAGATCTCCGCAATGATCCACTGTTCGGGCGGCGCTCAGACCAAAGTAATCAACTTCATCAAGAATATCCACGTCGTTAAGGACAACCTCTTCCCAGTGCCACCACTCTTCGCCCTCATCCAGGAGCAGAGCAAGACACCTTGGAAAGAGATGTACAAGGTATTCAACATGGGTCACCGTTTCGAGTTCTACACCGACAAGGAGACAGCCCAGGCCATCATCGAGATCTCCAAGTCGTTCAACGTGGACGCCCAGATCATCGGCTACTGCGAGGCCGCCGACGAAAAGAATGTAACCATCAAGTCCGACAAGGGCACTTTTAATTATAGATAGTTGAAAGTGGGAAGATAGTTTAAAGTGTAAAGTGTAAAGTTTAAAGACTCTGTTATATCGGAGGCTCATTACACTTTAAACCTTAAACTATAAACTTCAAACTAAAATCTTTACACTTTAAACTATACACTTTACACTTTATATAAATGGCAGAAAATCTTATTTTATCAAAGCTTGAAGGCGTTAAACAGCGTTTCGACGAGGTATCAGAACTCGTGAACTCGGCAGACGTGATGTCTGATATGAAGCGCTACGTGGCCCTCAACAAGGAATTCAAGAACCTGGAGCCTATCATAAAGGCTTACGACGAATACAAGACAATGCTCGCCAACATCGAGGAAGCCAAGCAGATACTTGCCGAGGAAAAGGACGAGGAGATGCGCGAGATGGCCAAGGAGGAGATGAACTCACTCATCGAGCAGCTTCCTGCACGCGAGGAGGAGATCAAGGTAATGCTCCTGCCCAAGGACCCCGAGGACGAGAAAAACGCAATATTCGAAATCCGTGGCGGTACAGGCGGCGACGAGGCAGCCCTCTTTGCCGGCGACCTCTACCGTATGTACTGCAAATATTTCGAGAAGCGCAAATGGAAAGTTGAGATTACACGATTCACCGAGGGCACCATGGGTGGCTACAAGGAAATAGTGTTCACCGTTTCATCATCAAGCGAGGGCGTTTACGGAATCATGAAATACGAGTCGGGCGTTCACCGTGTACAGCGTGTGCCTGATACCGAGACTCAGGGCCGTATCCATACATCGGCAGCATCAGTGGTAGTATTGCCTGAGGCTGGCGAGTTCGACGTGGACCTCAAGGAGTCAGACGTTCGCAAGGATACATTCTGCTCGTCAGGTCCTGGTGGACAGTCGGTAAACACCACATACTCAGCCATCCGACTCACCCACATCCCAACAGGATTGGTAGTTACATGTCAGGACGAGAAGTCTCAGATCAAGAACCTCGAGAAGGCCATGCGCGAGCTCCGTTCACGCCTCTACGCCATCGAGTATCAGAAATATCTCGACAAGGTAGGCTCTCAGCGCAAGACAATGGTTTCCACCGGCGACCGCTCGGCCAAGATCCGTACCTACAACTACCCACAGTCGCGAGTTACCGACCACCGCATCAACCTCACACTCTACAACCTTCCTATCGTGATGGACGGCGAGATTGATGAGCTCATCGAGAAACTCCAGATTGCAGAAAACGCAGAACGTTTGAAAGAATCAGGACTCTAGTAAAGTGATTGAAGTGTTGAAATGTTGAAGTGATTGAGTGCATCAACATTTCATCACTTCAACATTTCAACACTTCATCACTTCAACACTTAACAATCATGCCATTATCAGACCAACAAATACAATATAGAGAAAGTCTGAAAAAACGCACAAAGGATTTTGCACTACGCGTAATAAAATTGTATCAAGCCCTTCCCAAAACAGGAGAGGCATATGTAATAGGCAAACAATTATTACGCTCTGCGACTTCTGTTGGAGCAAATTACAGGGCAGCTTGCCGAGCACGTTCAAAAAACGAATGCATCAGCAAAATAAGTATTGTGATTGAGGAAACAGACGAATCTATGTACTGGATAGAACTACTCATCGAAAGTGGCATAATGGAAGAAAAAAGATTAAAACCGCTTTATGAAGAAAATGAGGAAATTCTAAAAATGATTGTCCATATCAGATCGTCATTAAGAAATTCTCAAGAGTAGATTAATAAAAGGTATACGTTGAAACGCTCAAACATTTCAACACTTCAACATTTCAACACTTAACAATGAATTACAACGAAATCGCCGCACAGATCCAGCAGAAAAAATCCTTCCTCTGCGTAGGTCTGGATACTGATATCAACAAGATACCACAGCACCTCCTGAGCGAGGAAGACCCAATATTCGCCTTCAACAAGGCAATAATTGACGCCACAGCGCCTTATACAGTGGCTTACAAGCCAAACACCGCCTTCTATGAGTCGTTGGGCATCAAGGGCTGGATGGCGCTCGATAAAACCGCAAAATACATCAAGGAGAAATACCCTGAGATTTTCCTCATCGCCGACTGCAAGCGTGGCGACATCGGCAACACTTGCAAGATGTACGCAAAGGCTTTCTTCCAGGAGATGCCTTTCGACGCCGTAACTCTCGCCCCATACATGGGCAAGGATTCGGTGGCTCCATTCCTCGAGTACGAGGGCAAGTGGTCGATAATCCTCGCGCTCACATCAAATCCATCAGCAGCCGACTATCAGTACGTAAAGGATGCTGATACCAACGAGCTCATCTACGAGAAGACCCTCAAATACGGTCAGCAGTGGGGCTCCGAGCAGAACATAATGTATGTTTGCGGTGCCACCAAGGCCGACAAGTTCGAGGGCATCAGGAAGATTGCCCCAAAGAACTTCCTGCTTGTACCCGGAGTTGGCGCACAGGGCGGAAGCCTCGAGGAAGTTGCCAAGTACGGTATGAACGAGAATTGCGGACTTCTTGTGAACTCTTCACGCGGAATAATCTACGCATCCAACGGTGAGGACTTCGCCAAGGTAGCCAGCGAGAAGGCCAAGGAACTTCAGCAGCAGATGGCCACATTGCTCGATACCTGCAAGAAATAAGAAAAGCAAAGATAATTTTCACCAAGGGTTTCAATCCTACACATCGCACAGGGTTGAAACCCTTTTTCATTAACATCTCAAAACTAAATTTTTATGAAACGTGTATTTTTATTAACGGTGGCCCTGATGCTTACGGCCATCACATTCGCGCAGTTTCCGGCGTTTCCCCTCAGAACCGACGGCGCAAAAATCGTGGATGCCAACGGCAAGACAGTGAAGCTTCAGTCCGTAAACTGGTTTGGAGCTGAATCGGGCGAGTTGGTAGTGGGCGGCCTCGACATCCAGCCTATGGAAAACATCGTGAAACTGATGAAGAAAACGGGCTTCAACTCCATGCGACTGCCATTCTGCAGTGAGCTCATCGACCGCAATCCAGTGGTTCAGGATCAGTATCTTACAGCCAATCCTCAACTTAAAGGCAAGACAGCCCTCGAGATCATGGACATCCTCATCGACCTCTGCGGCAAACACGAGATCATGGTAATCCTCGACTGTCACCGCGGCAAGGGCGACTGGTGCTGCGACTACGACCACGGCGACGGCCTCTGGCACACCAAGGAATACAGCGAGGAGGTTTTCTTCAAGCACTGGAGATTCATGGTGGAGAGATACAAGGACCGCAAATTCGTGGTGGGCGCCGAGCTCAGGAACGAAATCCGCAAAGACGGTATCCTGAACCTCTCTCCTACCTGGGGCAGCGGAAACCCTGATACCGACTGGCATTACGCCGCATCACGCTGTGGCGAGATGATATTGGCCGTAAACCCCGACATCCTGGTGATGGTGGGCGGCATCGACTATCAGTGCGACCTCAGCTACGTGGCATTCCGTCCCGTAAGATTCTCTGTGCCAAACAAGCTTGTATATGTGGTTCACGATTACCCATGGAACCACAATATGGAGCAGCTTCAGAATTATCAGCAGTTCTTCGCCTCGGTGCGCCCGCGCTGGCATTTCCTGCTTGAACAGAACATAGCGCCTGTATACATCAGCGAATGGGGCGGATGCCTTCAGCCCCACGATTCCAACGGCAAGCCCTGCAATCCCGACCGCTACGCCTATCCCGGCATGATGGCGCAATACCTCCGTCAGAGCGACGCCTCATGGGCATACTGGCCGCTCAACGGCACAATGTCGTCGGGCTACAACCGCGTACGTGGCAACATAGAGACCTTCGGCGTACTGGATTCCACATGGACCAAGCCCGCCGACAAGGACTTCTGGAAGGCAGTGTTCAGGAAATAAAAAGGGGAATTTTACGCTTGTAGAGACGCACGGACGTGCGTCTAAAAACCATATAAACAAAAAAAATCCGAATAGACCATAAATTCTATTCGGATTTTTATATGCTAACGTAAAAGAATTTTACTCCTCAGGATTCTTAATTACGAAGTCCTCCATGAACTTGGTGGTGTAATTACCCTCGCGGAAGTTGGGATCCTCCATAAGCTGCTGGTGGAAAGGCGCTGTGGTCTTCACGCCCTCGATAACGAGCTCGTCCAAGGCACGGCGCATCTTGTCGATGGCCTCCTGACGTGTCTGAGCCACTGCCACGAGCTTCACAATCATAGAATCGTACTGCGAAGGAATCTTGTAGCCGGTGTAAACATGAGTATCCACGCGGATGCCGTTGCCGCCAGGCAGGTGAAGACCTGTAATCTGGCCTGGACATGGACGGAAGTTTGCGAATGGATCCTCGGCGTTGATACGGCACTCTATGGCGTGAGCCTGTGGATAGTAGTCGCGCTGGGCAATCTTATAGCCGGCAGCAATCTTTATCTGCTCCTTTATGAGGTCGAGGTTTGTAACCTCCTCGGTGATACCGTGCTCCACCTGGATACGGGTATTCATCTCCATGAAGTAGAAATTGCGGTTCTTGTCAACAAGGAACTCGCAAGTACCTACGCCCTCATATTTGATGGCACGTGCGGCGCGGCAGGCGGCCTCACCCATCTTGTGACGGAGCTCCTCGGTCATGAAAGGCGAAGGAGTCTCCTCCAAGAGCTTCTGATGACGGCGCTGGATAGAGCAGTCACGCTCCGAGAGGTGGCATACATTGCCGAACTGGTCGCCGGCAATCTGAATCTCAATATGATGAGGTTCCTCGATGTATTTCTCAAGGTAAACATCGTCGTTGGCAAAGAACTTAGCCTCCTGCTTGGCCTGATCCCAAAGCTCAGGAAACTCCTGATCGTTGCGGATGATGCGCATACCCTTGCCGCCGCCACCTGCTGTAGCCTTCAGCATTACAGGGTAGCCGATACGGTTGGCCTCGCGGATACCGTCCTCCACAGTGGCCAAAACGCCGTCGGTACCAGGGGTAACAGGCACATTGTTGGCAATCATGGTCTGACGGGCAGTAGCCTTGTCACCCATCTTGTTGATGTGCTCCTCGGTAGGGCCGATGAACTTGATGCCGTGCTCTGTGCAGATGCGGCAGAACTTGGCATTCTCAGATAGGAAACCGTAGCCAGGATGGATAGCGTCAGCATTAGTCAACTCTGCCACGGATATCAGGGCAGGAATGTTGAGATAAGACTGTGTGCTGGGCGCAGGGCCAATGCATACAGCCTCGTCGGCGAACCTTACATGGAGAGAATCGCGGTCGGCGGTGGAATACACAGCCACAGTCTTGATACCCATCTCCTTGCAAGTGCGGATGATGCGGAGAGCAATCTCTCCACGGTTTGCGATTAATATTTTCTTGAACATGAATGTTGTAATTCAAAAATCAGAAATCAAAAAAATGATTAGGGCTCCACAAGGAAGAGTGGCTGATCAAACTCCACAGGAGTAGCGTCTTCAACAAGGATCTTTACGATCTTACCGGCAACACCGGCCTCGATCTCGTTGAAAAGCTTCATAGCCTCTATAACGCATACGGTCTTCTCCTTGGTGATCTCGTCGCCTACGTTTACGTAGATAGGCTTGTCTGGAGCAGGGCGGCGGTAGAAAGTACCAACCATGGGCGACTTGATAGTAAGATACTTCTTGTCGTCTTCCTTGGCCTCCTGACGATACTCGATAGGAGTTGTGGTGGTGGCAGCAGCCTGAACAGGTGTACCCATCTGCTGAGACATGCCCGACATAACAGGCATCTGATAGGCAGGCATCTGGAAGCCCTCGCTAACTGCAGGAGCGATAACCTCGCCGGCAGGGAATTTTACATTCAATTTCAAGTCGTCGGTCTGTACATCAACCTCAGAGATTCCGATTTTTGACACGGCTCTGATAAAATCCTGTATTTCCTTTAAATTTGCCATAATGTTTTTAAATAAATGAATTAATGAATAAATGAATAAACGAATAAACGAGTTCGCATCAGGAAGGCATTTATTCTTTCATTCATTTATTCTTTTATTGTTACTTATTTGCTATCGTAACCCCACTTAAGCCAAACGGAGCCCCAAGTGAAGCCCGCGCCAAAGGCAGCGAGGATAAGATTGTCACCTTTCTTTAGCTGCTTCTCCCACTCGCAGAGGCAGAGCGGAATAGTGGCAGCGGTAGTGTTTCCGTATTTCTGGATGTTTATCATCACCTTGGATGGATCCAGCTCCATGCGGCGCGCTGTGGCGTCGATGATACGGAGGTTGGCCTGATGAGGTACCAGATAAGCCACGTCATCGGCCTTGAGTCCGTTGCGCTCCATTATCTCGGCAGAAACATCAGCCATGCGGGTAACAGCGTACTTGAATACTGGCTGTCCCTCCTGATAGATAAAGTGCTCGTGGTTCTGTACTGTCTCCACTGATGCTGGCCTCAAAGATCCGCCGGCCTTCATGCGGAGATGCTTTACGCCTACGGCATCGCTGCGGAGTATATAATCCATAACTCCCACATTCTCCTCGGTGGCCTCCAGCAATACTGCGGCAGCGCCATCTCCGAAAATAGGGCATGTGGTGCGGTCGGTATAATCCACAATCGACGACATCTTCTCTGCACCCACCACGATAACCTTTTTCTCGGTGCCTGCCTTTATGAACTTGGAGGCGGTGGTAAGCGCGTATATGAAACCGGAACAAGCAGCATGCACATCAAATGCGTATGCGTTGGTAAGACCGGCCTGCTCACAGATCTGAGGACCTGTGGCTGGGAAGAAATAGTCTGGAGCTACAGTTGCACATATCACCAGGTCTATCTCGTCTGGGTTGGTTCCGGTTTTCTCAAGCAGGTTCTTGATAGCCTGAGCTCCAAGAAAAGCCGAAGCTTTGTCCTTGTCCTTGAGAATGCGGCGCTCCTTGATTCCCATGTGGCTCATGATCCATTCGTCGTTGGTATCCACCATCTTCGACAGATCATCATTGGTGAGTCGGTCCTCAGGAACATACATTCCAACGCCAGTGATTACTGCGTTAATATTATTCATTCTGATAGATAATAATTGTCTTCTATAAAATAAGTTGCAAAAAAAAGAAGAAAATGAAAGTTACATACAAAAAAAAGACAAATGAGCTAAAGCCGACGGAAAATCGCTATAAGTTGTATGCGCAGCTTAATCTCATCTGTCTCATTTTCTAGATTGCTCTACCCCAAATTATTCAGCAGCAGCCTCTGTGGCGATAGCCTGCTGACCACGGTAGTAACCACACTCTGGACAAACGCAGTGCATCTGTACAGTAGCACCGCAGTTGCTGCACTTTGTAAGTGTAGGAGCGGTTGCCTTATAATGTGTTCTTCTCTTGTCTCTTCTTGTCTTAGAGTGACGACTTCTTGGATTTGCCATTTTACTTAATTGTTTTAAAAATTATTTGTTTATATCTTTATTTAGTAATGATTTCAGTTTTTCCCAGTTTGGGTTCTTGGCAAGCTTCTGCTCGATGGTCTCCATCTCCATACCATCAAAAACATCATCTTCGCCATCCTGATGCTCGGTTTCTGCGTCGGCATCCGCTTCCTCGTCGTAGAGGTCGTCATCATCGCCGTCGTCAAAAAAGTCCTCGTCATCATCGTCGAAACCCTCCAGCAACTCGTCGATATCATCATCGTCGGTATCCTGAACATAGAAACGGTCCAGCATATCGGGGTTGCATGTGGAATTGCCATCCTCGTCGTCGGGATGCACCCTCTGAGGCGGCAGGCTAAGCATCACAAACTCGTAGAGATGCTTGCTGAGGTCGATTTCGCTGTCCTTGGAAGATATGGTGATAAAATCATCGTTCTCCTCCTCGGGAGTGGCCTCGTCCCCTATCTTGGCCACCATATCATAACTGCCCTCTATAGGCATATCAAAGTGCTCGAGGCAACGGTCACATTCCACATCCAGAGTGCCCTGAATATCGAAATGGAACTGCAATGCTGCGAGCGACACCTTGAAAACAACGTGGACATCCACGCTGCCATCTTCCACAAGAGGCTCGGGAAACAGCTCGAAGAATTCCTTATCCAGATGATAATCAACCTCGTATGTTCCAGACTCCAGACTCTTGTAGTCTATTATGTAATCAAGTCCCTTTGTTGACATGGTTTCCTACTGAAAATGTGCAAAATTAAGCATTTATCTCCAAATTAGAAAGAATAATTGAGATAAAGATTTTGTTAAATTTGCAAAAAATTAATTATCGTTCTGATAATCAAAACATTATTATATGCAAAAAATTTTATTTTTTTGCAAAAAACAATGCTCCGGCATCAGCAAAACATCACACTATTTGGGAATAGCCACGCTTATCACCTTGCTAGGATATCCGTCGGCATCCTTTATAAGTGTGAAAGTCTCCTTAAACAACCTGTCGCCGCGGGTAAACTTTCGGCTCTTGCTCTTGCCCTGTATGATGTCGTTCCAGAACTTGTCGAAATTGTCCATGTCGTTCTTTGTGAGAGCCAGAATCTCCTTGAGGTTGTGGCCCAGGATATCCGACATCTTGTATCCGGTCTCGTCCAGGAAATTGTCGCGGAGGTCGCGAACCACGCCTAGCACGTCGTACTGGGTAATGATACATGACTTGCTGAGAACGTCGAGGATCACCTCGTTTTCGAAGTTCTGCTTCTCGAGGCTTGCCTTGCTGGATTCTATCGACTGCACCGACTTCTCTATCTCGCTCTCGCGGAATGCAAGCTCGTCGCTCTGAGTACGGAACTTGTTGAGGAGCTCGGCTGTATTGATGTTTTTCTTGATGTTGCTGATGGAAGATGCGATACGCTCGGCCACATTGTTGAAAAACTCTATCTGATACTGCTCTATCATGTTCAGCGACGCTATCTCGATAACTCCATGCACCTCGTCCTCGAACTTAAGCGGAACCAACAGTATGCACTGAGGCTTGTTTTCTCCCAGGCCTGATGTAATATAAAGGTATCCGTCGGGCACATCGGTAAGGAATATGTACTTGCCCTCTATCGCGCAGCGTCCCACAAGGCTCTCGCCGAATTCCACACGGCTCTCCAGCTGTTTCTTGCGGTCGAAGGCGTATGCGGCCTTCAGGCTCAGGTATTTCTGACCGTCCTGCTCCTCCGATATGAAGATGCCTCCCTGAAGGGCCTTCACGTATTTTACGAGGAAGCTGATAACGTTGAATGCGAATTCCGTGATGTCCACGTTGTTCATACGCAGATACTCGCCAAGCTGGGCCAAACCGTTCTGCGACCACGAGAGTTTCTCGTTTTCCTGCTTACGGTTTTCCTCTTCCTGCTGGGCGTGACGCAGGTTTTTCTGCATCTCCAGAAGTGCGAGGTCGAGAGCGTTGGGGTTCTCCACGTCGTATTGTATGTTCAGGTTTCCGGTACCGATGCTTCGGGCAAACTCGGTGGTCCTGAGTGTACGCTGAGCCAGCTGGTTTACGGCCTGATAGAAGTGGTTTACCTCGTCGTCGCCAGATTCCAGATGCTCCACCTTGTCGTGCTCTCCCTTGTCGATCTGCTGGAGCACTGTGATAACCCTCTGCATTGGGTTGGTGGATTTTCTGGCAAACTGCACTGTAACGAATACCATCATCATCAGTCCCAGGAAAGAGAGGATGAAGAATGGCACCACCTTTCTTATAGACTGGTTTACGATGCGTCCAAAGTAAATCTCTGATACCAGGGTCCATGGCTTTCCGCTGTCCTTTACCACGATGGGGATAAGAGTAAGGTGCGATTTGGCGTCGTCGCGTTTCTCGTCCACGTAGTTGGTGCTTCCTATCACGCCCTCGTTGAGTACCTGGGCAATCTCGTCGTTGCGCTCTATCTGCGAATAATTGTCGAAAAACTTTGTTCGGTTGGCCTCGTTGTCGTAGTGGCAATAAATCTTGCCGTCGCTGGCCACCAGGAAAGGCTTGCCGGCGTAGTCAAGCGGCATATCCTGAAGTATCAGGTCTATATCCTTGAGCGGAAGCTCCAGAGTTACCATACCAATGTAGTCGCCGTTCAGGAGTATTCTTGTGGCTATTGTGTACAGCTGAACCGCACCGTTTTGCGACAAGTAGTCGGCAGCCACCTGCTCGGGGCTGGTAAACAGCGTGTGCACTGTGCCGTTCTTCATCTGATAGTATGATTCCGACACATACTCGCCCTCCAGATCCACAGTGTCGCGCTCTATCTTGGGCATGCCGTCTATCATATAGGCCTTCATGGCCAGACGTCCAACGGGCTTTATCCATTCGGGATTCACCTGCGAGTATTCCCAAGTAACGGTAACTGATGCTATCTCTGGATTGCTGATGCAGATGTTCTTGAGGCTCTGCTCGCAGAAAGGCATCATAGAAAAACCATACTTTTCCTTGGCCGACGACAGCATCTCGGCAATGGTGTTGGCCGTGCTTACATAGCTGTTGATGTGAGCTGATATCTGCTCCGACTTGTTTTTGCAGTACGAGTCGGATGTCTTTATGGTCTTGTCCAGATTAAACACGTAATCGTCGTGCACAAAATATGCGGCCAACAGGCTGTATACCGTTAGCAACGATACGATGAGTATAGCGATGTTTTTATTATTATTCTTCATTTCGGTGAAATATAATAAGTGTCAGCTAATGAGTTATCGAAATACAGACAAACAATTTTTGCACCAATATATATAATAGGTGCAGAAAAATGCAAGGTATTTCGAAATCCAAAAGTAAAAAGAAATTATTAAAAAACGAAAAAATATGCCCCGAAAAAAAGAAAAATGCGAAATGTGCGAAAAAAAATGAAATTTTTACATATTTTAACACTTTTACGGAAACCTTTTGTTTTCTCTTTCGTATAAATGGGTGTGTTTCATGTTATAGAATACTTCTTTTTTTAGTTGTTTATTTTTTGATGGCGGGATCGGTTTCTAACACCGGTCCCGTTCTTTTTTGTATATAGGGGAAGCATCAGAGAGGTCTGCTGATATAGTATCTACCCACCTGACATTCAGCGCACTTGCGGCTGCGGCAATATTCGTTCTCCAGCTGAAGCACAGCCTGAGAATAGTAGGCCGACGGCACATCGAAACCGGCTTTCCTGCGGGCCTGCACTATCGAGTTTTTCTCGGCGGGAATTTTCTCCAGCAGATCCACCGCAAATTCCGAGTAGTCGTAATTATCCATATACTGCGAGTAGCATACAAGGAACGGACATACAAGATTTATAATAATAAGGTATTTGGTATCCAGGCTGATGGGCGGAATCTCGGAATTGCCTTTTATCTCAAGCATCAGCAACAGCTCGTCGATAGACCTGGCATCCAAAATCTGCGAGAACAGCGGAATGTTGCCCGATACCAGCGAAGCCAGCTGACGCGCACGTACAAAGGGTGAATTCTGAGGCCGCATGCCCGAAAACTTCCACGACACTATGTCGATAGGCTCTATGTTGTATTTGGCGCGCATAAACTGGTATTCCTGCAAGAGGCGGTCGCGGTCGGGGAGCTTGTATTTGTCGGAATAGAGGAATCCGGATTGACCCAGTATCAGGGCTAACACAGATAGAAAAGATCCCGAGTTTTTTATGATTAGATTGTATGGCAACGCCCTGGCCATGAGCTCGAAGGGCAGAGAGTTTTTTCCGAACCCGAATGTGCGGGCCAGATACTGCCAGAAGGTTTCCACCCAATCGCCGCGGTTGCCGTCCAGCGATTTGCGGATAAGGGCGGCCTTGGATTCCAGGCGGTCGATGGTGAGCCGGGTGGTGAATGTTAGTGAGTTGAAACTGCTCATCTGGAATATTCCGGCCGGACATGTATGCTGATCCTTTTGATTAACCAGAATATTGTAACGGTCTATATACGAGGCATTAAACCTGATTACCAAAGTAGGCACGATGTTGCCATATTGGTCGATGAGTGGCCTGTCGTCCTCGAAAACCACATGGAGAATTATCTTGCTGTAGGCGGGATCGTCCTGATGCCCGTGCAGATACCAGTGGCTGGATTTTACATGGAATTCCACGTTTCCAGTCCACAGCACGCTGCCTATCCTTATCTGAGCATCAGACACATCCGGACCCGACATATTGTTGATGTAGCCCGTGCGCACCACCTCCAGACGCTCTCCCTGAGTGGTTTCGAGAGCATCAGAATCAAACAGACGGTTTTGCCAGACAAAGGCAAGAAGTTTCTCGTTCATTGCTGTTATGGGGTTGCAAGTTTGGCGTCCTCCTCGGCTATCAGCTTTTTAAGACGCTCTATCTGATACTCCTTGCCCACCTCGCGCAGGCGGAGCGCTGTGTTGGTGAAGTATTGGTGGTTTGTGAGAAACTTCACCTGATTCTTGTTCCAAGTGTTGATGTCGATCTGCTTGCCCTGGTCGATAAGCTCCTCGTATAGCGCGTTGGATATTGGGATAAAATCGCTGCGGCCCAGATAGTCGAGGTCGGCATCGCACATCACCTTCTCCAGAAGGTTCTGCGGATTTGGCGGAAGCTTGGTGGCCATTATCAGGGAGCAGATTTTGTCGATCTGCTCGGGGGTGTATTTCCATTTTGGGAGATACTCGCGGGCTATCTGAGTGCCTAGAAACTCGTGGTTCTCGAACGATATTGTGAGGCCCACGTCATGGAACAGCGCGGCGGTTTTCAGCAACAGCAGCGATTCGTCGTCCACGCCCTCGCCAAGGCCAATAAGCTCGGCCTGATTTACCACATCGATAGTATGCTTGTAGTTATGATAATGCACAAACTTGGGCAACTCTTTCTCCAACTTATCAAGTACAACCTCCTCTAGGTCAGTAAATTGCCTAAGGGCGTACTTTATTTGAAAAATCTCGTTGGGGAACTCTCCCACCGACCTGTTTACCGACAATGCCGGACGCAGACGCCTTACGTAAAACATTTCCATGTCACCCTGATACTTCACCGGAGTAACGCCGTTGTAGTCGGTAACGAAATAATCGCGCACCAGCTCGTAGGTGTATATCGACAGGTTGATTTTGCCGTTGTCGGCGGCGGAGGCCATTCGCGTGGCAATGTTTACGGTTTCGCCCTTGATGTCGTAGGAGATTTTTTTCTTTCCTGATGGCAGGGCTATCACCGGGCCGGTATGTATGCCAATGCGCACCTCCCAGAATTTGTGGTGGTCGCGCTCGTATTCGGCTCGCAGCTCGTTGATGTGCCGGTTCATCTCCATGGCGGCCAGCACCACGTCGATGGGATTTGTGATGTTTTTTTCGGGAATGCCGCCGGCGCACATGTAGGCGTCGCCTATGGTTTTTACAATCTGGAGATTAAGGCGCTCGCAAATCTCGTCGAACTTGATGAAAATCCTGTCGAGTTCGTCTATCACGTATGAAGGCATAGTCTCGTTGGCAATCGACTTGAACCCCCTGAAATCCACGTACATAACAGTAACCATCCTGAAACGCAGACTGCGGTGTCCGATATCGAGCCTTACCCTGCTGGGCAAAGCCTCCTTGGGCACCATCGCAAGCAGCGTCTCAAGCCGGTCGATCTCCGACTTCGACTTTGAATTCTGCACCTCCAGCTCATGAACCCTCTCTCTCAGGGAGATAATCTCATGCTCAAGCTTGGAATTCAGGAATAAAAGCTCACTTTGTTTGTACTGATCCATTTTGTTGCTGACGAGTGATTTTGGCGGCACTAATTTATTAAAGAATTGTGGAAGCACAAAAAAAATCCTGCGATTATTTCGTTGCGGACAACAAAATATAATCGCAGGAATGTGAAATCAAGTGATATACCAACAATTAGCGAGAAAGAATCCAGAGAGTCTGGTCGATCTGGCTGCGGAGACCTGGCAGAGCGGCACGTGCCTCCTCTACAGTATTAAACTGCTTAACGGTAACACGGTTGTACTGAGCGTATGGCTCCAGAATCTTGGAATCAAAGCCCTTAGCCTTAAGCTTCTGATTGAGGCTCTGAGCATTGCTGTAGAGCTTGAAGCTACCAGCCACGATGTAGTAATTGCCGGTAGAAGTTACCTGCTCCTCTGGAACGCGGGAAATCTCGCCGTTCTGTGTCTCTGTGTATACCGACTCATCGGCAGTAGCGTCGTTGCTGTCGGCAGTCTCAGCAGTAGCGGCAGGCTCCTGCTCAGAGATTGGAGAGTTGTACTGATCCTCGAAAGAGTTGCTGAGAGTATCTGTCTCGCTAGCCTCTGCTCCCGATTTGTTTCCCTTGCAGTCCACCAGGGCTACCATGGCCAATGCCATCAATGACAGGCCCATCAATTTAAACTTTGTCATAATTTATTGAGTATTAAAAAATTACATTTACAAATAACACGTTATTATCATTTTGTAAAGATAAATATATTTTTTTAAAGAAAATAATTTTTTTTGAACATTTTTTTAATAAGCAAGCGATAATGTGGGATAATTGCCGAGTTTCTCCTGCGAAACCCTCACGGGCTTAAGGTCGCCGAAGGGCACCATGTACAGATAGCGCGATCCGTCGGGCTGTATCTGTATATAATATATGTGTCCATCGTCCGAAACCTGGAAATCGCCGCACGAATATTCCTCGGATAGGATGTCGGTCATGCGCGACGTGGCTATGTTGTAGATGAAAAGCTTTTGGAAACCGCGCACACCCGTGGAATAATCCTCGCAGGTAAACACTATGCTCTTGTGGTCGGCAGTCATCTGGAACTTGCTGCTTGGAGTAATCACAAGGGCGTTTCTCTGGCAGAAACTCTCGCAGTATATATCCTTGTAGTGCTTGGCGCTAAGATCGTCCATCCTGAAAATCATCACCTTGCGCATATTGTGGAAAAGCAGGAACTGTCCGTCGGGCGAGAAGGTGGGCCTGTAATCGCCATCCTGCGAGTGTTCGGCCGAGAGCACCTCGGTGGCGTGGTTCAATGTATCGTACAAGCACACATTCCAGATATTGCGGTTGTTGCGGATGGAATACGCCAGCATGCGTCCGTTGGCGCAGAAATCGCCGCTCATGCAGCTGTACGGCCCAAAATTCAGGGTCCTGTCATATCCGGCAGATATATCATAAAGGTGTATCCTCGATGCCGTGGAATCGGGTTCGGTGTAGCACAGCACGTTGCCGCCGGGCGACAACACCGGGGCGTAGCCATTGCCGAGGTCCAGTTTCGTAAGCATCTCCACATTGTTGCCCACGTATATGCCGTCGTCCTTGTAGTGGAAGGCAAAGAAGTTGTCGGCGTTGTGGCGGCGCGCATCAGAGGCAGTATCAGAAGAAACCGCCTGCAATGTATCCTGTTGCTGATGCTGCCCGGAAGGATTCCTGCCCGCGCACGACACGCAAACCAATACTATAAGTAAATAAAATATCCTGCTCATTATCTGTATATTATCCAAAACAAACAAAACTACTCTCCCACCCCATCACCGGCAGATTTCAGCACCTGAAGCTTTCGGTTGGCGGCTTCCACCAGGCTGGATTTGGGATACTTTTCCACAAGATACTCCAGACGCTGGCGCATTACATCGGCGTAGCCCAGATTGCCGCAGGCGCGCGCCTCCATGTAGATGAAATTCTGCGCTATGTCCAGGTCGGAATATTCCTGCTGACCATTACGGCATATCTCCATACAGCTGCGGTAGTTTTTCTGCGCAAAAGCCTCCACGGCCTGGTTGTACATATCCGAGGCCAGCTGCTTGCGCGCGGCCACGTTCTTCATATAGTTGGGGTCGTTTAGAATCCTGGCGTATCCCGATTGCGGAAACATCGACGAAAGCTTCTGCTTGTTGTAGTCGGCCAGCTGCTGCTGGTTTTTGGCCTGATACAGCTTCACTAGCTGATACAGCGACTGCGCCATCAGCGGATGGTCGGGATGGCTCTCGTTTATCCCGAGAAGAGTCTCTATTGCCTTGTCGATATCGCCTATTCGCTCCTCGTAGATGTTGCTGGCGGCAAACCACGCCTCGGCCTCCTTGGCAATGCTGGCCTTCATGGCGGAATCCGTAAGCGGCAGGTTGCGGGTATAGAATTCGGGCATCTTGTTGGTGATGCCGGCCTCGGCGGTGGGCTCCTCCTCGGTTTCCTCGTCTTCCCCTGATACTGCCGATATAGATTTGTTCTTGCGTCGCCAGTTGTCTTCCAGCTTTCGTGTGCCCCACTTTTTCAGGAACTCGGTACGTCCGTAGTTGAGAGCGGTAACATTGTAGAGATACCATTTTCCGCTGAAATTTGGGTTTCCGTCCTGTCCGGTGTATTCCACGCCGTAGCTGTTGTCGCGGCTTTGGTAATATGGCTGAGACTCACGCAGTTTGGCCTCTTCCTCCTTGTTTACCACGTCTGCGATTATGGCCTGTATCAGCCTTTTGCGCTCCTGTTCGCTCATGCGCGCCACCTTCTGGAGGCTGTCCTGATGCTCGGCCTCCCGTATCTGGGATATCAGCGCCGAAAGGTTTTTGGATTTGGCTGATACTGCCTGATAATCCGAGTAAGTATCAGGAAGATGCTGCATTGTGGAATCATAGAAAATGCCGGCGTTTATGTAGTCGTTTTTGGAGAAGTAGATATCGGCGGCGGCCAGATACGACTTGGCCTTCTGCGCATTATTATCGGCGCTGTATTGGGCTGACAATCTGTAGTTTGACAATGCCTGGTTGATGTTTCCATTGCGGTACTCCAGCTCGGCCAGGGCATAATAGATTTGATCGCGGAAGGGGGCGTTTTTGGGGTCGGAGGCCAGTTTCCTGAGGCTTTCGCGTATCTTGTCCACATCATCGCCCGAAGTGAAAACCACCGCGAGGTTAATCTTGGAATTGAAAACCATCGAGTATTCGGGTTTCATCTTCACCACCTGCTCGTAGCACTTCCGGGCCTCGGGATAGCGGCCTGCCATGCGGTTTAGGTCGCCCAGGATGTAGGTGATCCACGCCTTGTCGGCCTTCTTGCGGGCCAGGGTCAGGGCGTTTTCCAGATGCTGGATGGCCTGCGGATAGTTGCGCTTGGAGAGGGCTATGCAGGCGTATGATTTCTGAATATCCTCGTCGAGGCGCTTGGGATGACGGAGGTCGCGCTGAAGCTTGTCCAGAAGCTCCTGAGCCTCGGTATAGTTTTTCTGAGCCCAGAAAGTTTTGGCCAGCCACAGCTGCGCCTCAAACTTGGAAGGCTCGTTTCTGAAACGGGTGACACAGAGCTGAAGCGACGACTCGGCCCTGTCCAAATCGCCGGCCACGTAGTTGGCCTTTCCCATCAGCAGATAGGTGTCGTCGATCCACTTGCAGTATTCGGGCTTGTTGTAGAATGCCTGATCGTTGTCCGACATTCCTGAACGGGAATAATTGCGCAGAGGCTTGGCCGTGATGGAGTGCTTCAGGATATTCTTTCCGCACTCCTCCACACAGGCATCCATGTATCCCGACGCCACCTGACTGGCTCCAGGATAATCGTACTTGTATACTGGCAGCAGGTCGGTGAAATCGGGCACAAAGCCGTTTTCGACAGCCTGCACGCCCGCATTGTAGGACTCTCTGGCCTCGAAAACCACGTTGTATCTGGATGTTACATTGTGGAACGAGCGGGTGGCCGCAGTATTCTTGGTATTGCTGCACGCGCTCATCACACAAACGGCCGCTGCACACAGGCAGGGCAATATTTTCCCGTATAGACTCATTTAAATGTTATCGTCGCTTACAATAAGTTTGTATCCCTTGCCGTGGATGTTGAGAATCTCTATGCTCTCATCGGCCTTAAGAAGCTTGCGCAGCTTGGTGATGTACACATCCATGCTTCGGGCGTTGAAGTAGTTGTCGTCGTCCCAAACCTGCTTGAGGGCAAAATTGCGCTCCAATACCTTGTTGAGGTTCAGGCACAGAAGCCTCAGGAGCTCGCACTCCTTGGTGGTGAGTTTTACAGGCTCGTCGCCGCCGTGTTGGAGGGTCTGCTTGTTGCTGTCGAACTGGTAGGTGCCAATCTTGAATACGGAAACCACCTCGGCATCGGTAACGCCCGAGCGGCGGAGCACGGCCTCTATTCTAAGCAGAAGTTCCTCCATATTGAAAGGCTTGGTGATGTAATCGTCGGCGCCAATCTTGAAACCGTTCAGGACGTCTTCCTTCATGTTCTTGGCGGTAAGGAAGATGATAGGCACTGCGGCGTTTATCTCCCTGATCTCCTGAGCCACCTGGAAACCGTCTTTCTTGGGCATCATTATGTCGAGTATGCAGATATCGAAGTTGTTATGTGAGAAACTCTCAGAAGCCTCTTCGCCATCGGTGCAGAGCTCTGTCTGATAGTTTTTGGCGTCGAGATACTGCTTCAGCAGCGATCCAAGGTTAACATCGTCCTCGGCCAATAGAATATTGATTTTTCTTTCCATAGTTATAAATATTTTTAATGGGTTAAACAAATTAATGGCTGAAAGGCAGGAAAATTATGAAAGTGCTTCCCTTGCCCATCTCGCTCTTTACCTTTATGCTGCCGTTGTGGGCCTCCACGGTACGTTTCACATAACTGAGTCCTATACCGAAACCCTTAACATTGTGCACGTTGCCTGTATGTACCCTGAAGAATTGCTCGAAGATGTGGCGCTGGTCGTCGCGCGAGATTCCTATTCCATTGTCGGCTATCGAAATCTGCACTCCATCCTTCACGTTCTCGGTGGTGATCCTAAGCTCGGGCTGCTTCTCGGTATACTTGATGGCGTTGTCCAGAAGGTTGTTTATGATGTTGGTGATGTGCACCTCGTCGGCCTCCACAAGATCGTCCTTGGCGGCATACTTGCATGTGATGAGTCCTCCGCGGTCTTTCAGCTTCAGCTCCACAGATTTCACCACCTTGCGGATGATGTCGTTTACGTATACGTCCTTTATCTTGAGGGTGGTTTGTCCGCGCTCCAGAGTGGCCATCTGCAATACGCGCTCCACGTGCGATCCCAGCCTCTTGCACTCCTCCTCTATCACCGACGACAGATTGTTGAAGCTCTGCTCGTTTTTCGATACCATGGGGTCCTTCAGCATCTGGCTGGCCAGAGATATCGACGCGATGGGCGTCTTAAGCTCGTGGGTCATGTTGTTGATGAAGTCGGTCTTCATCTCATGGAGCTTTTTCTGACGGTAGATTATCAGGATTGTCACCAGGAATATGGTCATGATAATCACCACCAGCACTATGGACGTGAACATCTGCCTGTTGAGCGATCTCCTGGAAATCTTGGCCTCATCAGGGAAATATACCTTCAGAGTGGATTTAGGCCACAAGATGTCGCTGGGGAAAAGCTCTATGGGATAATAGTTTACATCGCTCCTATCCACCTCGTAATCGTCGGTGGAGAAAAACTTTCCTCCATCCTCCTTAAGCACTGCAAACTGGAAGCTGGAATATATGCCGTTTTCGCCGAAAGCCTTGGTTAGCATCTGCAAAAGCTCCTTGGGCGATATTCGGTCTTCCAGGTTCACCTTCTTACGGATAATCTGGTTTACAACCTTTTCCACAAACACTGTCTTATCGATCTTTACACGCTTGCTAACCTCGTTCTGGAATTGCTCGCGGTTCATGCTGTTCTGGTCGAACTTGATGCGTCCGTCGTGGCCTCGGCCCAGAATCTGGTAAAACAGCGAGTCGTTGTTCCTTACCATGAGCGTGCTGCTCCGGTTGGAATCTGCCAGTATGCGCCCCACAAGCTCGGGACGCTGCGACGACGCTCCACCGGCAGTATCAGAGGTCTGAGGCCTGGGTGTATTGCCAAATGGAGGAATGGAATCGAAGCTGAGGGCGATGATATCGTTGCTGATATGCATCATCACCTCGCGCTCGTCGAGCTGTTTCACCACATCGTTGAGGGTTTTCATCACCTGCTCGCTAAACTGCTCCTGCCTAAGCTCAAACGAGGTCTTGAACCATGATGCCTGGATGATTATCATCCACACCACGGTACCCGTCATGATGATGGCAAGCGCCCAAATCAGTTTTTTGCTCATGTTAGTTGGTTATAAATCAAAGCACAAAGTAACAAAAAATACTATATCTAACCAAAAAAACTAAGTATTAATAATGGTTATAAAAGTATTAAAATTTCAAAAAAATAACATATAACACACTATATCAGTATATTATACCAAATGACAAGAATATAAAAAATTCAAAAAAATGCAAAAAAGTTTTTATTTTGCCAAAAAAGATAATATATTTGAGCCAAATTTGATACAAACGGAACACTATAAAGGCTAAAAAATATGGCAAAGGACCCAAACGAGACAGAGAAAAAAACACAAAACCGAAACGCAATCATAAAGATAGCGACTCAGGTTTTCAACAAATACGGATTCGACAAGACGAAAATGGACCATATTGCCAAGGCCACTGGCAAGGGAAAGGCCTCGATATATTACTACTTCAAGAGCAAGGAGCAGATATTCCAATCTGTGGTGCTCACAGAGGCGGTGGCATTCCGCCATACCATAATAGACGCGCTGGCCGCCACCGAGAATCCGGTAAACAAGATAAAGGTTTACGTGCTTACACGCATGAACATCATAAAGATATACACCAACTTCCAGAACGCGCTCAAGAACACGAAACTACGCCATATAGATTTTGTGGAAAGGCTAAACCGCGTGTACGACAGGGAGGAGATACGCCTGTTTAAAGACATACTTGAAGAGGGAGTAAACAAGAAACTGTTCAACGTGCAGGACCTCGACCTGGCAGCCATGGCGCTGATAATGGCCGTAAAGGGCATCGAGGACTACGTATTCAGGACCAAGGACGCCGAGGAGTTCACCTCCAGGATCGACCAGCTGCTGAACCTGATACTGCACGGAATCATAATATAAACAAGTAACTACAATACCAGTACCATGAAGAGAAATACAATACTATGGGTGGACGACGAGATAGACCTCCTGAAGGTGCAGATAATATTCCTGAAGGGCAAGGGCTATGACGTAACCACGGCCAGCAACGGCACCGACGCCATAGACCTGGTGAGGGACAACACTTTCGATATTATATTTCTCGACGAGAACATGCCCGGACTAAGCGGACTAGACACCCTGAGGGCAATACGCGACATCAACTACGACGTGCCGGTGGTGATGATAACAAAGAACGAGGGCGAGGAGATTATGGACGAGGCGCTTGGAAGCAAAGTATCAGACTACCTGATAAAACCCGTAAACCCGCTACAGATACTATCATCAATAAAACGCAACATCGACAACAAACGCCTCGTAAGCCAGAAAACCGCCGAGGAGTATCAGTCGGAATTCCAGAAACTGGGAGCCGAGATATCTCAGGTGCGCGATACCGACGGATGGGCATCGCTATACAAGAGGCTGGTGGAATGGGAGATAAAGCTTCAGGACCTAAACGAAGAGAAAACCGCCCTGTCGGAGATTTTCAACTATCAGAAAAACGAGGCCGGACAGGAGTTCTGCAAATACATAGAGAAAAACTACGAGAAATGGGTGAACGGCCCCAGGGAAAAACGCCCGATGATGCAGATGGACGTATTCAAGGAAAGGATACTGCCTATGATAGACTCGGGTCAGAAGGTGTTCTGGATAGTGATAGACAACCTGAGGTTCGACCAATGGAAGGCCCTGCAGCCCATAATAGCCGAATACCTGAGCGTGGAGAAAGAGGAAATACTCTGCTCCATACTGCCAACGGCCACACAGTATGCCAGAAACGCCATGTTCTCGGGCCTGACGCCGCTTATGATACACGACCTCTACCCCACCCTATGGACCGACGAGGACGAGCTGCACTCCAAAAACAACAACGAGGCCGAGCTGATACAGACAATGCTGAGGCGTTTCCGCTGCAACATAAAATTCTCATACACAAAAACTTTCAACAACCGCGAGGGGCAGAAGATAGCCGAAAACCTCCAGAACATCACCGACACGCCGCTCCACATTGCCGTATACAACTTTGTGGACATGATATCGCACGCCCGCACCGACAACGCAATGATGCGCGAGCTGGCCGACAACGAGATATCATACCGAGCTCTCACAAAAACATGGTTTGAGCACTCCAGCCTGCTCTCGCTGATAAAAACACTCGGCAAAAAAGACTTCAAGGTAATCCTTACCACCGACCACGGCAACGTGAGGGTGCAAAACCCAATAAAGGTAACCGGCGAGAAGGAAATTACATCAAACGTAAGATACAAGATAGGCAAAGACCTCCAATACAACAGGAAAGAGGTATTCGACGTGGGCGAGCCCAAGATAGCGCAGCTGCCATCGCCAAACCTGAGCACAAGGTACATCTTTGCCCGCAACCGCGATTTCATGGCGTACCCCAACAACTTCAACCACTATGCCAAGTATTACCGTGACACTTTCCAGCACGGAGGCATATCTATGGAGGAAATGCTGATACCGCTCATTACACTGAAACCCAAAAACATATAAATAAACAAAATGGACACACTGAAAATAGAAACGCTGGCCACCATAGACCACACAGCACAGGAGTTCCTGAAGATAATAAGAGAAAAATATCCCGAAAGCCGCTGCATAATATTCAACGCAGGCATGGGATGCGGCAAAACAACATTCATAAAAGCCCTCTGCAAGGCACTTGGAGCAATGGATGAGGTAAGCTCGCCAACTTTCTCTATAGTAAACGATTATCTATGCCAGGATGGCAGCCACATATACCATTTTGACCTCTACCGCCTAAAAGACCTGGAGGAGGCAATGGCAGCCGGAGCCGAAGACTACATCTACGGACAAGACTACTGCCTGATAGAATGGCCCGAGATACTGGAGCCCATCTTGCCCGACAACTACATCTGCGTAGACATCAGGGAACTAAGCGACCACAGCAGACAGATGACTATACACTAACCCCAAAAACAGAAAACACCATGGCTGAAATGTGCATACCCGAATTATCCGTGATACCCCAGGAGAAACTGCAGGAGGTGGTGCTGGGCAGGCGCGAGCTGTCGATATCCATATTGGGCAGCAACCCTGATACCGACACACGAGTGCCCCTTACGCCCATGGGAGTATCTGTATTGGCAGCCGGCAACCACAGGATAATGGTGGAATCGGGCGCCGGCAGGGAGGCAGGCTACGGCGACAGGCAATACAGCGAAGCCGGAGCCACCATATCAGCCTCCAAAGAAGAGCTGATGAAATCCGACATAGTGATAAAATCATCTGCCTTCACCATAGAGGAGGTCTCCAAGGCCAGGAAGGGCCAGACCCTGATATCGCACCTTGGGATAGCCCACGCCAGCCGTGAATGCATAGAGCTGATGCTGCGCAAGAAAGTGGTGGCCATGGCCATGGAATACATACAAACCGAGAAAGACTTCTACCCCATCACCCACATCAGCAGCGAGATAGGCGGGCGCAACGCCATACTGATAGGCGCCGGACAGCTGGGCAAGCAGAGCGGAGGCAAGGGAGTATTGCTGGGCGGCATCACGGGAATATCGCCGGCATCAGTGGTGATAATAGGCACGGGCACCGCCGCAATGTATGCAGCCAGGGCCGCGGAGTGTCTGGGCGCGGAGGTAAAGATTTTCGACGATACGGTGCACAAGCTGCTTGGCTTCACGCAGAAATTCGGCAAGGACATCTTCACATCCGTGCTTCAGCCTCAGGTATTGGAGAAAGCCATGCAGTCGGCCGACCTGGTGATAGGCGCCAAGAGGATAAACTCCCACCCCTACCCCATCGTAACACAGGAGATGATATCGCTGATGAAGAAAGGCTCGGTGATTGTGGACCTGAACGTGGAAACAGGCTCATGTTTCGAAACCTCGAGACCCACAACCATCCAAAAGCCTACATTCAGCCACGGCGGCGTAATACATTACTGCCTTCCCAACATAACATCACTGGTGCCGCGCACAGCAAGCATCGCTTTAAGCAACGTGATGTATCCGCTTATAAACGAGATATCAGAGAACGGCGGAATAAACCAGATGATAACATTTGAGCCGCTGCTCCGCTCCTCGGTATACTGCTACAGCGGCCTGCTCACCAACTCGCACCTCGGCAAGATGCTGGGCATAGAAAGCAAAAGCATAGATTTGTATCTGCTGTAAAAAAAAAGAATCCGGTTGCATTTGGGTTTATAAAACGCAACCGGATTTTTAATCTAGAATTCACAAAGGCAAGATGCCTTTTAGAATATATGGATATGTTAGTTTTTCGCCACGTAATCTTTCTCTGTGAACTCCGCAGTTACTAACGCTGGAGCCACCTTGACCTCTTTGCCACTGACAGGATCTTTCCCATACTCGTATGTGATAGTAAATTGATAGGTACCGAGTTTCTCGGGAAGTTTGTTGAAAATCAAATACATCCTAAAGCAAGGCAATAGCAATGGCTTGAATTCCGACAACTGCATCTTTTGATAATCTCCCCATTGGAAAATGTTTAAATCAGGATTGTAGTTGCTTTGAATAAGGTTGTAAGCGCTTGCGTACTCCAAAGTGAAAACATCATTTAGAGACGAGCCAGCAGGATGCTCTACGTCAAAATCCTTGTCAGCTGTTATCGAGATAGAGTTCAGCGGCATAGCACTGACATAGTAACGCTCTGCAGAAAAATTTATCCAACCAGAGAAAGTTGTATCTCCATAGTATTCAACATAGTCCTTGCCCTTTTCTGAAATGGAACTCCAGTAGTTCCCTTTAAACTTTCCGACACTGTCAATACGAGCCAAGTACAAATAGAATTCTGTAGCATCACACCCCTGCGCAGTTGACCAAAAACTAACCTGAAGGGTATCAGGCTCATAGAACTTATCAATGATACTGCCATCAATGTAGTCGCCAGCATCATTTTTCCCATTAGTATCCTCTTCGTCGGCATCTCCGCAAGCTGCAAAGAGCACAACAGACATCAAGAGGTACAAAGTAAACAATGTTGATTTCATGTCATTTAAATTAGTTGTTTTCAAAAAAAAGAATTAATTGCATTTTTTGATGCGGCAAATGTAGATACTATTTTGTAAATAAAAAAATTTAAAGTGTATTATTTTAATTATTATACAAAAAAATGATATCAACCAATGGTTGATACAAATACAAAAACAATAAAATTCCTATTGCATGCAGCAGCGCTACATACAATAGGAATTTATCACATTCTTACTTATTCAACGACACATCGCCAAAGAGTCCCTTGAGCACGATATACCCCAGAGCCATCACATTGGCAGTGGTGGTGGTAAGCAGAGTTACAATCTCGGTGGTCTCGAACTCGAAAATGCTGGCGCCCTTAAGGCCCATGTACACGAGCACCACCAGCAGCCAGATGGATATCAGGATAATAACCCAGCGCATCATTGTCTTGCGCTGATGCGTATCCTGATTGTAGCGCATGCCGGTCTGATACTCAATGTCCTTGAGGTCGGGATCGTTCTGAGGCTCGGTTTTGGATGTCTTGCCGCGCCATGTGTATGAGCGCTTGTTTTCTGAAGCCTCGTTGTTGTTTTGTGTTTCGGTGGTTTTCTTGGTTGCCATGGTTATTTCTTGATTAAAGTGTTGAAAAAATCTCTAATTACATAGTCGCTGATAACGGTGCCATTGTCGGGAGTGGCCTTGCACGGAACAGAGTTTACGCACCAGTCCACAAGGGCTTCCATAGTCTGCGCTCCAAACTTGCCAAGCACAAAGTCTATCACATCGGCCGTCTTGCGGTCGTTGCGGATTCCGGACAGCCGGCGGTCGCCTATGGCAACCTCCGAGAAATCCTCACCCATCATCTCCTCCCTGAGTTTTGGGAACACCGGCCCGTAAGGCCAGCACTCGGGATGCTCGTCGGTAAGGCGCTTGTTGTATACGGCCAGATACGATCCGTACACCAGAAACAGGAGTTTCTGGATTTTGGTGTGGTTAACAACGAGGCGCCGCTGATTGCACGCCGCGGCCAGCATCAGAGATACTTCCCGGCTGCGATACAGGTATCTGTCCTCGATTTCAATTGCGTTTTTCATTTTTCTTTCATTTTTTCCTGTAAAAAACTGATTTTTCGTGAAACCTTTTCGGTTGTTAATTCGTTGCAAATTTACAACTTTGTTTTACAACTGCAAATATTTTCAAAAGATTTTTTTTAGTCAAAATTATCAATCACACTTATAAAAACATATAAATTAATAAGATAACACCAGTCACATAAAATAAAAATTTATAAAAAAAATGTGCAGACGTCCAAAGACATCCGCACATCATATAAATAAAAAAGCCTATGAAATCAGTGGTGGACTAGATGCCCTCTACAACGCGGGTCCAGCCAAATGGATCCTCGCACTCGCCAAACTGGATGGCAGTGTACTTCTCGTAGAGCTTGGTGGATATAGGACCAGGCTTGCCGTCCTTGGCAATAACGTAGCTCTTGCCAGCCACAGGATCGTCGATCTTGTGGATTGGGGAGATAACGGCGGCAGTACCGCAGGCGCCGGCCTCCTCAAAAGTCTCCAGCTCGTCCTCGGCAATAGCCCTGCGCTCCACCTTCAGGCCCATGTACTCGGCAAGCTGCATGAGGCTCTTGTTGGTGATGGAAGGAAGTATCGACGACGACTTTGGAGTAACGTAAGTATTGTCCTTGATACCGAAGAAGTTGGCAGCGCCGCACTCGTCGATATACTTCTTCTCCTTGGCATCCAGATAAAACTCGCTCATGTAACCCTTTGCGTGAGCCTCGTGGTTGGCCTTGAGGGAAGCAGCGTAGTTGCCGCCCACCTTGTAGATGCCGGTGCCGAGAGGAGCCGAACGGTCGTAATCGCGGGTAATCATATAATCGCCAGTAGCGAAACCGCCCTTGAAGTAAGGACCTACCGGAGTAACGAAAATCATAAACAGGTACTCTGGTGAAGGCTTAACACCCACTGTAGGGCCCACGCCAATCATCAAAGGACGTATATAAAGTGTAGCGCCGTGTCCGTAAGGCGGAATAAAACGGGCGTTAAGTTTCACAACCTTCTCTACCATCTCCACAAAGAGGTCGGTAGGCATCTCAGGCATCAGGATGCCGCGAGATGTGCTCTGCATACGTGCTGCGTTCTCCTCTGGACGGAACAGGCGAACCTTGCCGTCCTTGCCGCGGTAAGCCTTCAGGCCCTCGAAGCTCTCCTGGCCGTAGTGGAGACATGTGGCTGCCATAGTCATGGTGATGGTCTCCTCCGAGTGAACCTCTATCTCGCCCCACTTGCCGTCGCGGTAGTAGCATCTTACATTGTAATCGGTCTTCACATATCCGAATCCGATATTGCTCCAATCTGGATTGAAATCATTATTGCTGCTCATAATGCTTTATATTATGTTATTTAATTTTTTTAATCATCAATTCTGCAAAAGTAATCAAAAAATCAATTGCCGAATGTTAAATCATGGAAAATATTTTCGAGCGAGCCCTTATTTTTGTACATCTGCAAAATAGGCGCATTCTCGCGGACGGCCATCTCGAAAACGGCGCGGCGCACGTCGGCATCGTTTTCCGATACTATCTGATACTCGCGTCCCTGGCCCTGCACATCCAGCACACCGGCAATGTTTTTCAGCGAGCTGATGCTTACCTCCCTATCAAACTCCACTGTAACAACATTTCTGGAATTCTGCTCCTTGAGGGCCTGCAGGCTGTCGTCGGCCACTATCCTGCCCTTCCTTATAATAATGGCGCGGTTGCAGACGGCCTCGGCCTCCTGCATGATGTGGGTGGAAAGGATCACGGTCTTGTCGCGGCCCAGGGTCTTTATAAGGTTTCGTATCTCCACAATCTGGTTAGGATCCAGGCCTGTGGTGGGCTCGTCCAGTATCAGGATCTCGGGATTGTGCACCATGGCGCGGGCAATTCCGGTACGCTGCCGGTAGCCCTTGCTAAGCTCGCCAACCTTCTTGAACTGATGCTCGCCAAGTCCCACAGCATCAATGGAATAGTCAACGGCCTGTTTTGTGGCTGAGGCTGCCATATACATCCGTGCCGAATACTCCAGATACTCCCTCACATACATGCCCAGATACAGCGGATTGTTCTCGGGCAGATAGCCTATCAGATGCTTCAGGTCTTTCATGCCCTGGCTGATATCAGCGCCATTGATAAGCACGCTGCCGCTGTCGGCCGCAATGCAGCCGGTTATGATCTTCATGGTGGTGCTCTTGCCGGCGCCATTAGGACCCAGGAAACCGACAACCTCGCCGCTGCCAATCTCGAAACTGATATCGTCCACGGCCCTGTTTTGG
The DNA here is from genome assembly GCA_024401025.1 of Bacteroidales bacterium. GTDB lineage: Bacteria > Bacteroidota > Bacteroidia > Bacteroidales > UBA3824 > UBA3824. The sequence continues at coordinate 194 of JAKSLV010000008.1, read as the reverse complement.
CCGTAAGTCTTTACAAGATGCTCTATTTTAAGTGACATAACTTATCCTTGACAAAATAAATACATCGCAAATATAGAAAAAAATTTTCAGTAAATAAATATCTTTGATTATCTTTGCACTTTATAAATATATAGTAAAAAAAATGCGACAGTACAATTATCCCAAAGTAATATTGAAATCGGGCAAGGAGCGCT